>DASQLD010000105.1:0-4985 GCA_035630195.1 Bryobacteraceae bacterium | reverse complement strand
TCCCACCGCCTCGACGACTACGACTCTTTTCTATTAGGCAGGACCGAAAAACCTGCCCGAAAACAACAGGCCCGGGGGTGGGCCAGATCAAACCGCCGAAGTGGGCCAGGTGTAGTTGCCAAACGCACGGGGATTTAGATTTCTCTCTACCAGCTAACTTTCAACTTGGTACGCCCTTTGAGTTGTCGTTGTCTTTGTTTTCGAGCGCTACTTTATCGCCCGCAGACTTCGAAGGACCAGAGCCGCGTCCCGAGAATGTGTTCTACACTGGGGCGGTTCCCATGACTTTCGCTTCCCGCGTGTGTACGAAGCCGATGGCGTAACTCCAGTCCAAGTGTACTGGGCCGATGAAGCGCCCTCCTCCATTCCTGAACCATCCACCTATGCACTAGCCGGAATCGGCCTAGTCGGCTTACTCATATTGCGATTAAGAAAGTTTGGCGCGGACCGCCATGGCTCGCTGGTGAGCAACTGTGAACGCGTTAGCACTCCGACGCTGTCGTAGCAGGTTCGGCTGAAGCAAGGTTTTTCGCTAGTTACTCGCTATGCTCACCTCGGGGCAGTTATAAGTTATGTGCTTCGGTTAGAGTATAGAGTTCCCGACCAATTCGACTATATGTTGTGGCATCGATTTCGTTTTGATACCGCAGCGGGGTGACGACGGTGACGGGCTTTCACATTTTTTTTGACAAAGAAAGAATAATAAGAAGAAGGTCCTCGGGGTCGTCACCCGCGTCACCTCGTCACAGGTTTCGCGAGACGAGTTGTGGGCAACGCCGCGTCATCGTCGAATGACGGAATGACAGCTGACAGCACTTTATTCCTTTTTGAAAAAGATAAGAGGATAAGGAGTCCTGTCGCCGTCATAGACGTCATGGCGTCATAAAGGATTCCGCCCGTCGCGACGCTACGGCTAAGGCGAGGCCAGCCAAACCCTCGATTTTGCTTGGATCAGCGACCGCATTCGATGGATTTGTGCTGAAGGTTGTACTCGGGATTCGGGCTGTTGAGAATCGCGAGAATCGCCGTGAACTCTTCAAAAGATTCCACGGGAAGCTTCATCTGCTGGTCATCCACGGTGATCATGATCAGGTATTGATCGGGTCCAGGGCGGACGGCCGCTCTCCAACTGCTTATTTTCGCCACGGCTAAAGTTTAGCGCGACATCTCGTCGCCGGAGAGTTGTCTTGCGAACTCGGGGAGCGGCCACGGGGCCCTGCGCTGAGAAGACGAGCGTTCAAGCCCTCGCCACTTGCCAACCGCAATCGTGGTCGATTGGGGCACTTAGGCGACAATTGCTGAAGTAGCGCGCGGCGGTGCTTGTAACAGCGAGGTGACCTCTGAAGCTTGTTCGCGGAATCTTCAACTTGGGATACGGAAGCATTGTCCTTCTGTTCGTTACTGCTGGTCTCTGCCTGATCTTCTTTGCAAGCGTTGAGCTTTGGAACGGGGTCAATCCAACTCATGCTGTTTCTTTACGCGATCGCTTAAACGCGATCCTAGAAGGCATTGGCCTACTGACCATCGCTGTTGTCGCACTAGAACTTGGGCAGACCGTTTTAGAAGAAGAGATGCAGAGGCAGGCGCACATTGTCGCCCCTACGCGGGTTAGACGCTTTCTATCTCGCTTCATGGTAGTTGTTGTCGTAGCGCTTTCGATCGAGTCACTGGTAGCGGTTTTCCAGCTCGTTCATAGCGATGCGTCGCGACTTCCTCAAGCTGCTTCAGTCGCGGTCGCCGCCGGTGTTCTGCTGGCCGCATGGGGCTGCTTTGTAAAGCTGAATACAAGCGCCGAACAGTTGGAGCCCGAGGCAATGGAGAGGACCAAGCGTGAGGACAACCAAATTGCGTAGCTAGTGGCTTTAGCGAAGGGAAACCTGCCCAACATGGAGCGTTCAAACCGTCATGCCCCGTCATGAACGAAAGCAAGCTGTGAATCCTTCACGAGGCGGGTGGTCGGCTACTTTGAAATTCGCCCGACCTATATATTCACGAGCATGAGTGGCAACCAAAAGCCATGTCGAGTTTGTGGCGGGGCTCGTTGGGTCTGCGAGAATCACTTCGACAAACCATGGGACTATGCTAGCGATAGAACCGATGCTTGCTCTTGCGGAGCCGGAGCGCCCTGCCCGGTGTGCAATCCCTGTGACCGCGATAATCCTCCAGAGATGCCAGACTGCTACCGCTCTTTCATGGAGCATGACGATCTATTCCCAGATGCCCGTCCACTGCCTAAGCCACCGCGTTGCCGGGGAATCGCAATAGGCGATGGAAACTACACAGGCTGCGCATATGGATACGGCGACATGAAGCCATTTACGGGGCCTTGCGATTGCCCTGTATGCAACGGCTCAGGCAATGAAGGCTTCTACAATCAGAATTAGCGCATTAGAATGGCGGCTGAGGTGCATTCCTCATGGCGTATGCGTCGTTTTCTGTCTGTATTGGTCCTGTTTGGAACACTTTGCTGTTCCGCTCTGGCATCTGATCCCGAATCGGCACAAGTTAACCGCCAGCAGCTACGCGAAGCGGCAGAGCGGTTCGTCCGTGATCACTCAGGTTTTGTTCCCGATCTCCGCTCCACGTCTCCTCCAGTCTCTGAGCAAAGTGGCTAAACCCGAAAGTTGGGAGCCGATGCGTAACGTGCGAACGGGACAGAAGCGGGCGCATCCGAAGAAGCCCAGTAGCACGTGCGGAATTCCGGCAGGAGAATCCATGTCCAGTAACTGGACGCAGGACCGGGGCGTGTCCTGGTTACGTTATTGACCACATTGTTCCGTTGAAGCGCGGCGGGGCTGACAATCCCGAGAACATGCAGTGGCAGACTAATGCCGAAGCGGCAGCGAAGGACCGGTGGGAGTAGATGCTACAGGATTGGGGCGAAAACAGGCCCACGCCTAACACCATTTCTGAAGCCGTTATCGCGTTGTGTCCAGAAACTCGAACGCGCTGAAAACAATGCGAATGGCGGGGGTTGCTGAGATGACGCGTGATACGGTTGATGGGTGGGCGTTCTCGATCCGTTCCGTTTCGTGCTGATCTCGATCGCGGGCTGGATGAATCAACAGCAGCAACAAGCAATCGAGTATTTGCGCGAGGAGAACAAGGTTCTGCGTGAGCAACTCGGCGGTCGTCGACTCCGGTTCACGGACGAACAGCGGCGTCGACTGGCTGTCAAAGCAAAGGAACTCGGCCACCGCGCTCTGGCGGCCGTAGCAACGATCGTCACGCCGGAGACTCTCCTGGCCTGGCACCGGAAGCTGATCGCCCGAAAGTACGATGGAACCGCCGGCCGCGGGCCCGGCAGACCACGGACGGATCACGAGATCGAATCTCTCATAATCCAGATGGCCATGGAGAATCGCGACTGGGGGTACACCCGGATCATGGGTGCGCTGTCGAATCTCGGACATCACCTGGCGCGAGGCACTGTCGCCAATATCCTGAAGCGCAATGGCGTCGAACCCGCGCCGGAGCGCAGCCGTAAGACGACCTGGAAACAATTCCTGACGCAACACTGGGAAATGATCGTGGCCGCTGACTTCTTTACGATTGAAGTCTGGACGGTCAAAGGGCTGCAGCGATTCATGGTTCTGTTCTTTATTGAACTCTCAACAAGGCGAGTGAAGATCGGCGGAATCTCAGCTTCGGCGAACGGACTATGGATGAGCCAGATTGCTCGCAACCTGACCGACTCCATTGACGGATTGCTCACCGGAAAGCGGTATCTGATTCATGATCGGGATCCGCTGTTCACGGACGAATTTCTGCGCACGCTGAAGGAGGCCAATGTGGAATCGGTGAAGTTGCCAGCACGAAGTCCGAATCTGAACGCCCACGCGGAGCGCTTCGTGCGCAGCATCAAAGAATGCTGTTTGGACCGGCTGATCCTGTTTGGAGAAAGCTCTCTGCGGACAGCTGTTCAGAATTTCGTCGCGCATTACCATAGCGAACGCAGTCATCAGGGACTAGACAACCGAATCCTCCAACCGGAAACAGGCCACGCCACGAATACAGGTCCGATCCACCGCCGTGAACGTCTGGGCGGCACGCTAAATTACTACTACCGAACTGCGGCCTGAGGTTCCGGCCATGAAGACAATAAACCGATCTGCACTTGTGGTCAAGCCGGCGCAGCTATTTCTTGATTGGCTGCACCGAGTGGATCCAACTAGCACGCATCTGACACTGGACGACCGGAGGCTGGAGCCGACGATATACCTGCTGCCAGAGTGGAACACCGAGGACGAGGCGCTGCAACTTCTGGCCGAGGTCAGCAACGAGATCTTCGAGGAGCAGTTGAACGGCTGGCATCGAGTCCCAACCGTCTGGCCTGGCGAACGGGACTTGAAATCCTTTCTTTTGTGGTTCGACTGCAGTTTCCATTCGATGGTGATCGATCTTTCTTCGGAACGCCTGCGCCATGCAGACATTTAACAGCCCAAGGTTCAAAGCGGATAAGTGGACACTACGCGATAGTCTCCGATGGTTGGATTAAAGATGTGCACGCTATGAGTTGTCCCATTCGCTAGTTCGCCGTTGTCGTCATCATCGATGCTATCGATGAAGTGAGCAGAACGTGATATTTCCTGTGGACTTGTAGAAGTGTTCGCTGTACACGTGGATGTCGATCGATCTTGCTATCTCGATCCCGAGGGCAAGATCACTCAAACAGACGAGGGACTACTAGCTGTGAAGGTTCGTCGCGACCAAGACGGTTTCCACTTGTACCTCAATCGCAAGGTGCCAGACGCCCACGAAGGTCCGACTCACTTTCACGTAAGATCCGCATAGTCGCCGTTTTCGTTTGGATGTCGGGCTCTATATCGCCGAGCGTTCCAAAAGCGAGATCTTGCTGGCGGACGATTCGTATGGTGATTTTCCAGTCTTCTAATCCAAGCTCGCCCTGCCAGTACTGGACGCATTGTGTTAAATCGCCCGGACGTGAAGGTAAGAAGCGAGTACCATGAGGAAGCGCAGCACAC
>DASQLD010000104.1:0-5975 GCA_035630195.1 Bryobacteraceae bacterium | reverse complement strand
TTGATCCGTTAGCGCATCCATTGTCATAGGGTTAATGCCCAGCAAGAGTAGGTGATCCAAAACGCAGGCGGGACGGGAATGCCCTCTTCTTCCATATATCTGTTGAATCGGACGTGGAAAGCTGGGAGGTAATAAGAAGATTCCTAATGAGGCTCAGAGTTTGATTGGCGACAATTAGAAGTACCGACCGCGTTGACTCATCACTTTTGCTACCCGCGCGCGGTGGTTGCCTCATGAGAATGTTACCCGTTGATTTTACAAATGACGGGCAACAAGAAACGGAGGCAACTGAGTTTGGCAACTAAACGCGAACTGATTCAGGCCATAGCGGAGCGGTATCGGGCCGCCAGTCGAGCCGACAAGAAAATGATTCTTGACGAGTTCATTGAGGTAACGGGTTTCCATCGCAAACATGCGATTCGTGCTTTGCGGAGGAAAGCGCCCGAGGCGCTATCGAAGCCAGCACGGTCGCGTCTATACGACGAGGCAGTCGTTCAAGCGTTGACGATCTTGTGGGAGGCGGCCGATCGGATCTGCGGTAAACGGCTGAAGCCGGCAATCCCGACGTTGATCGAAGCGATGGAGCGGCATGGCCATCTGGCGCTGGCTCCCGAAATCCGTGAACGTGTGTTGAAGGTGAGCCCATCCACGATCGATCGACTGCTGACGCCAACTCGCGAGGCGAGCCGTCAGGGACGTCGGCGGGGCACGCTGAACACGCCACTGCGGAAGAGCATCGCGGTGAGGACCTTCAACGATTGGAATGACCCACCGCCCGGATTCTTTGAGATGGACATGGTGGCGCACCTGCGGCAAGTCGGTCGCGGGCAGCCACGTACATAGCCTCGTTTTGACCGACATTGCATCGGGCTGGACGGAAGCGGCCGCGTTGGTCGTTCGAGAACAGACGCTGATCACCGTGAAGGCCGACGAAGTGCGAGCGCGACTTCCGTTTGCGATGCTCGGTCTGGATGTGGACAACGACAGCGCCTTTATCAACGAGACGCTCGTCAACTTCTGCGCGGATCGTGCCATCGAACTGACGCGATCTCGAGCCTACAAGAAGAACGATCAGGCTTGGATCGAGCAGAAGAACGGTTCCGTTGTTCGGCGCTTGGTCGGCTACGGACGCCTGGAAGGTGAAGCATCAGCGGCGGTGCTCGATGAACTCCACCGAAAGGCGCGATTGTATGTGAACTTCTTCTTGCCGTGCTTCAAGTTGAAATCGAAAACGCGGCATGGATCGAAGGTGACCAAGAAGTACGAGCGGCCGGTCACGCCTTACGAGCGTCTGCTGGCGAGCAAAGGGTTGACAGAAGTCCAGGATGAGGCTCTGCGGGCTGTATTCGCAACTCTCGATCCGGTGCAGCTTCTCAGTGAGATCCGAGTCATTCAACATCGGCTCACGCAGTTGGAGGTATCCAATGGCAACGCGAAGGTTGATCCGCCCGAGCAAGAAGTGAGCAAGTTCGTGGCAAGCCTCTCAACGTCTTGGAAGGCTGGCGAAGTGCGACCAACGCATCGTAAGCCCAACGCCGGGCCACGTCCGTGGCGAACTCGCGTGGATCCCTTTGAGCAGACCTGGCCGATGATCGAGCAGTGGCTCAATGACGAATCTGATGCCAACGCCAAGCAGATCTTCGCACGCCTTCAGCAAATCGATCCTGCCATTCCGGCCAATCAACTCCGCACCCTTCAACGCCGCGTACGAGAGTGGCGAACCGCCATCGCTCGACGGTTGGTTCTCGGAGCGTTCGATAACGCTGCGCCAGAGAATAAGGAAAAAGTCATCTCCTGATGGGGGGCTTGCCCCCCAAACCCCCCAGGATTTTTCGCTTTCTGGCAAGCATGGATTGCAGACCGGGCGGCTCGTTGGCCGCCCGTCAATCATGCCCGCGGCTGAGTCGGCGCTCGGGTTCCATCCCTGGAGAGCCCTTATAGTGGCTCCGAAGGAGAGATGTTAGAAAAAGATTTGCCACAGTCGCCGCGAACCGCACGCTGTGGAAAATCTCTGTTCCTGTGGTTCGGCCGGGTATTAGGTTGCACCCAGCAGGGCCTACCGCTACGAATCGCGGAGCCAGACATTCGATGTCCGAGGATAGAACTCCGAGCGGCGGGCACACTGATATGCATTCGCAGACTTCTCTAGTCCTCCAGATTTGCAACCTTTTGCTATTCGCTGTCCATGTATGGCAGGTTGGACAGCGCAGGCACCCCGTGGCTACGAATTGCGTTGCCCGACACTCGATGTCCGAGGGTAGAGCTCCGAGCCTTGGGGTGCGTCTTTGCTTCCAAACGAATTCTCAGATGTCGCCTGTTAGAAGACTCTCCTATAAGGCCTTCGACGAAGCAAAGCCGCCTGCACCATCTCAACCTGCGGAGAGGGATTATGTCGACTGAATTTGCCGCAATGATCGCCATCGACTTGGCCGACCAAAAGCATGCCTGGGCTATGCAAGCCGGAACATCAACAGTCGAGACAGGCGCCATCGATCACACACCGGAGGCGATTGAAGTCTGGGCCGCTGAACTTCGAATGCGGTTCGGAGGACAGTCTGTCGCCGTAGCTCTCGAGCAGTCTCGAGGGTCGCTGGTGTTCATGCTGACTAAATACGACCACCTCGTGATCTTTCCCGTTCATCCAACAATTCTGGTGAACTACCGGAAGAGTTTTCGGCCTTCGGGAGCGAAGGACGATCCCAGCGATGCCAGACTCCTATTGGACATCCTCATGCTCCACCGTGACAAACTCCGCTGCTTCAATCCAGACACTCCAGAAACGCGCACATTGCAATTTCTCGTGGAAGAACGACGGAAATTCGTGCATGAGAAGACCCGCTGTTCGAACCGGCTTACGTCGCATCTGAAGATGTACTTTCCTCAGGTCCTCCAGTGGTTCGACGAGATCGGATCCAACATTGCTGCAGAGTTCCTGGAGCGTTGGCCGAGCGTTGAGAAGCTTCAGCGCGCAAGACCCGCGACGATCGAGCGGTTCTTTATCGATCACAATAGCCGCGACCCGGAGCGTATCAAGGAGCGGCTGGAGCAGATTGGGAAGGCAGTTCCAGCTACCACAGACGCTGCAGTAATCACTTCGTCGAGCGCCGCAATCGTGGCATGGGCGGGTGTGCTTAAGCAAGTGCTGCTGGCTGTCGCCGCTTATGACAAACAGATTGACGATCTCGCCAGGGCGCACCCTGATTTCGCGATTGTTAAGTCGTTTCCGGGGGCCGGGCCGGCTATGACCCCGCGGTTGCTAGCTGCGCTCGGAAGTCAACGTGAACGGTACCAGAGTGCGGCCGAGATTCAGCGATACAGCGGCATTGCTCCCGTTGTCGCGAGCAGCGGGAAGCAGCACTGGGTCCACTGGCGCTGGGCGTGCCCAAAGTTCTTACGCCAGACGTTTCACGAGTGGGCGCTTCATTCGATCGCATACTCGGACTGGGCACGCGAGTATTACGAGCAGCAGCGCGCCAAGGGGAAGCGGCGGAATACGGCGATCCGCTCTCTCGCCTTCAAATGGATTCGCATTCTTTTTCGTTGCTGGAAGGACCGCGTACCCTACGACGAAACCGTCTATAAAGACTCATTGACCGCACGGAGGCCGCGTCAACAGCCCACCGCGGTTGTGGAACTCCAGTGGAAAAACGTTGCTGGATTCAAGAAAATCGCGATCGCCGGGGCTTGACGGAAGACCTCAGATGTCTATCCTCCGCTCAGTTGAAACCAGCGTAACTGCGAAGCTTTCGGCTGTCCAGAGCCATCCGCTGTCGATTCAGGTGGCTGTCAGACCCGATGACATCTACGCTCCGCTAACATATGTTGTTGAGGCAATACGACCGTAAAAAGTAATTGACGCCAGACAGAGTTCTCACCGACGAGTTGGCACTTACAGTGGGAGTGTTGAGTTACACTTTTGGGCCATACCAGTTACGTTCGCGCCTTGCTGCTCGATCCGAACCGCCGTCATTAGATGGTTCCGTCTTGTAAACGCGGATGAAGATCGCGATCACAAGAGCAGATAGCGCAAGAAAAAGCATTTTAGAAAAATTGGGCGAGGCTAGTGAAAGGACCACCCCCGCCCTTTGGTAGCAGCTTCGGAGGCTAGCTGAACTCAAATTCTGTAAGTCAACCGGCGTGCTGGTGCTCAACATATGGAGTTCTCCAGAGGTTTCAATTCAGAAGAAAGCACCAGCATTTGGCCGGTCGCAGCGTTTGGTGTGACGCCATTCGCTGCTTTGTTGAATAGTTAGTCGAGATCGGACAGGAAAGTTCTCAGCCTTGAGCGGAGATTCTCTCGGATATTGGCCCGCTCACGTACACCAGTCTCGCTTCCGGCTGCTCACCCACGCGAGATAGGATTAGCCCTGCCTGCATTGCGCACATCTGCAGATTCTCTTCATTAAGGTATGCGTTCCCGGCGCAATTTGGCGGTATTAGTTTCCCTACTGTGCGAGATGGATCAATCATACTCAACGAACCATCGGCAGCAACCATTGAAACTTTAGGGTTGCGACTACCGGCACCAATGGAAGCCAATCCGATCCATATCGGAGCGGTTGCGAATTTACTCCATGGCCAGTTGCTCTGACGTTCCGCTCAATGTGACACAGGTCCTACCCGAAGTTCGGGCATCGTCGCGCTACGCAGCCCGTAGGAATCAAATGGTCACTCTTCAAGGAGGGTAGGCAGCCTTTACGTGAGGGGATGAGCGTTAAAGAGTTAAGTATCTGAAATCAAAAACCATGTCCCAGTAAATTTCAGGTAGGTCTAAAACACTTTTGTGGATTTCCTGTGTATTTGCTGCCACCGGTGCGCTTACGGCTGGTTTCTAAGCGGGTGGTTACACAGGTAACGCTCCACAAGCTCAGTCGATATACGTACTTCATACTAGGTAGCTTTGTATAAGCCATCTGCAACATAGGCTGAGGGAAAAGTCTTCTCGCTCTTGCACTTAGAGTGTATGGAAGAAGAAGGACTACCAGTACCCCCGGCTTTTTGGATTCGTTTGGAAAGCTTAACCTTTTAACCCGCACTTATACATTCATATCCTCGGCCTACGTACCCCGTCAGAGGGTCGTGGGCCGATATCACCGCGAAAAATCCGTAACGCATAGGTAGACTCACCGAGATTTGTGGACTTGTGACGACACTGCTAAGGTGTATGTCTGATCAGAATAGCGCTACTACTAATCCTGAAGAACTCCTGTCGATCCTACGCAAGAAGATATCCGAACGCCGCAAAACATTGCGGACGCTGCACGAAGAATATCTTGCCGAGTTGAGCCGCGTCCAC
The DNA here is from genome assembly GCA_035630195.1 of Bryobacteraceae bacterium. GTDB lineage: Bacteria > Acidobacteriota > Terriglobia > Bryobacterales > Bryobacteraceae > DASQDN01. The sequence goes on along the minus strand of DASQLD010000104.1, from coordinate 679 downwards.
GACCGGAAGCGGAAACAAGTGGAGGCGAGACAGTATGAGAAGTTCATGCCGCCGACGCCTCTGAAAGAGAATTCGTCCTATGCCAATTGAGTAATCTCTAGGACGTTATTGCCTCGTCCGCCACAATCAAAAGCTGCTTCCAGGCCGTTACGAGCTGTTGAATGGCGATTCGCTTTAGCCAGATTGCCCCTTCATCTCACAGTCTCTGTGAGCTTGTTGGTGAGCATCCTTGACGGTGGATTCGCTGAGTCGGGCGAGGTTTTGACGCAGTGGAAGAAGTTGTTTCCCAGTAAGGGGCTTGTCGTCCATACGAAGAGCGCATGCGACTGATGTCGCCGGGAAGCCATTGGAAGCGCCGAAGTGCGAGCCTGAGGCCAAGCATGGGCGGACTGATAGGCGGGGGAAGCGCGAGCGGAAAAGCTCACGCCTGAACCAGGGGAAGAGATCGCTAAGAAAGCCGCTGAAAAGCGTTGAGGGACACCTTAATTAATTGGCTTAGAGCGTCCCCATAACTCCTCTTCGGCCATCCTAATCAGGAGATCCGCTTCCGAGAATTGTTCTTCCTCAACTGCTTCACAGGCTAGCACCAGATTTTCTCTTGCGGCTTCCAGGCAGTCTCGCTCCACGGGAGAAAGATCACGACGCAGCGATTGTCCCATCCGATTGATGAGGCTGCTCA
>DASQLD010000103.1:0-5139 GCA_035630195.1 Bryobacteraceae bacterium | reverse complement strand
TTGGTGTCGAGAATCAGAACCTGCCAGGGTACGTCGTTCTTTGTCCTGGCTTACCTACCGTCGGTCCGCAACTTTGGGGTTCCAGCTTCCTTCCCGGCGCATACCAGGGAACGCACATCATCAATAAGAACGAAGTAGATCCCGAGAAGCTGATCCCCAACCTTCGCAACGTCCAACTTAGTAACTCGAGTCAGCGACGCCAGGTCGACCTTCTCGGGAAGATGAACGAGTCGTTCACACGCCGCGCCGGTTCGCATCCGGAATTGGATTCCGCCATCTCCACGATGGAGACAGCATTTCGTATGCAATCGGAGGCGATGGATGCTTTCGACATCCGCAAGGAATCGGAGGAGACGCGAGGTCGATACGGAGATAGCGACTTTGGCCGTGGATGTCTGCTCGCAAGGCGCCTGGTCGAACGCGGCGTTCGCATGGTTCAGGTCTTCTTCGGTCCCGGTCAGCCTTGGGACAATCACGACGACATCATGGATCATCAGAAGCTTTGCTCGCAGGCCGATCCGGCCATAGCTTCGTTGATCAAGGACCTGAGAACGAGCGGGCTGCTGAAAGACACACTGGTCATCATCGGCGGCGAATTTGGCAGAACGCCGGCCGCAGAAGTGAGCGGCCTCGTTAAGGTTCAGAACGGACGCGATCACAATAGCCTGGGCTTCTCAACGGTCTTGGTCGGCGGCGGCGTTCGAGGCGGCACGGTTTACGGATCTACCGACGACTTCGGGTATCGAGCAGTCGAAAATCCGGTCCACGTCCACGATCTTCATGCGACTATCCTGCACTTACTGGGATTCGATCACACACGCCTGACGTATCGCTATAGCGGCCGCGATTTCCGTCTCACGGATGTGAGCGGCGTGGTCGTCAAGGACATCGTTACCTGAAGCCCTTCTCACTCGCTCTTTTGAAGAGCTGCAAGAGCTTCTTGAGCAGGACGAAAATCCGGCTGGGCGGTCAATGCCCGGCGAAAGAACTTCATGGCCCCTGCGTTGTCGCCGCGAGCTCGAGAGACAAGACCCAAGTTGTAATATGCCCACGGAGATTTGGGATCGAGTCGTGCTGCTTCGGTAAGTTCGGCTTCCGCTTCGGTCAGTTTCGAAGTCCGCAAATAGAGTCCGCCTAACGCGTTCCTCGCGGCGGCGTCTTCGGGCCGGGCTTTGACGGCTCCTTGAAGGTGGCGTACGGCATCGCTCAATCGCTGCTCCCGCGTATCCATCCACGCGAGATTGTAATGGGCTTCGTAGTTCGCTTCCTCGAGCTTGAGCAACTGTTCATATTGCGATCTGGCTTGGCCGTAGTCTTTTCGCTCTAACAGGAGGCGCGCCAGAAGCTCGCCAGCCGGAATCGTAATCGCCTTCCACTCGCGTGTACGATCGGCGGCGGCAACCAGAGCCGCTTCTAACTCCTTGATCGCTGCATTATGATTCTTGAGTTGGACGTAGCTGTTTGCAAGATAGTAGTGCGCGGCAACGTTTGCCGGAGCAGCCTGCACGACGGTCGTGAGTTGCTGCGCAGCCTCGCTGTGCTGCCCGGTTCGCTGCATATTCAATGCAAGTAGGATACGCGCTTCCGCCAGATTGCCATCACGCCCGAGCACTTCCCGCAGCAGGCGATTCGCTTCCGCAAATCGCTTCGTTCCAGTGAGCGTCACTGCGCGCCGGTATGTCTCGTAATCGCCGATTCGATCCTTCGGATCGGGACCCGAGTCGGGAGGCCCCTTCGATCCGGAAGAGCCGGCAAGATAGCCCAGAGATCGCAGTCGCGCAAGCACTTCAGGACTCGGGTCGGTAGACTGCGACTGACTTGAGCCCTGCCGCCGGATAGCGGCGACACGATCCGCATATGCCTGTGCAAGCGACGTTCTATTGCTCGCCCACAGATTCTTTTGTTCTGCTGGATCGTTCTGAAGGTCGTAGAACTCCGGGCGCGGCGCATGAATGTACTTATAGCGACCCTTCCGCATGCTCCAGAGCGCGCTCGTGTTGAAGTGATTCCGCCCGTAGAAACTCATCGCGTAGATCTCTTCGAGAGAGGCGGACTTTCCACCACGCGCAAGAGGAACCAGGCTCCTTCCTTGAAAGCTCGGCGGCGCGGGAGCACTGGCAATCTCCAAGATCGTCGGAGCAAGGCCGAGAAGACTTACCGGTTCATCCGAACGCGCGGCGAACCCGGTTGACCCGGCAGGCCAGTGAAAGATCAGGGGAACTGCCAACGTGCTTTGGTAGATGAAGAACCCGTGCGAGTTCTCGCCATGATCGCCAAGCCCCTCGCCATGGTCGGAGGTAAAGACGATCAACGCTTTGTCGTAGAGACCCTGCTTTCGCAAGTATGCAAAAAACTGCCCGAGCAACTCGTCAACGTAGCCAAGCTCCGCCGTATAGCGTGGACCGGGAAATCGTTTTCGTACCTGTGCCGGCAGGTTGTCCGGCGTGTGCAGATCGAACAAATGCAGAAATAGAAAGAATGGCCGCGTGGAGTTTTGCTCGGTCCATTTCGTTGCCGCGGCGACAACATCCCCGCCTAGCCTCTTCAAATCCTCCGAGTCCGTCTCTCGATCCGCGGTCGCTTGAAACGGACTATCGTAATGGTCGAATCCCTGGTCCAGGCCGAAACGTCGGTCCAAAACAAATCCACCGACAAATGCTCCAGTCATGTAACCTCGCTTTTTTAGCACTTCCGCAAGAGTTACCGCCGCCGGCCCCAGCACTTGCCCGTTATCATTGACGCCGTTGGCGAACGGCCGCGTGGAGGTCAGCATCGACACATGCGAAGGCAAGGTCAGAGGAGCCTGAGTGTTGGCTTGTGTGAAGAGGGTGCCACCTTTGGCCAGGCTGTCGATGTTCGGTGTCGGTCGTCCTCGCGATCCGAAGGCGCTTACATGGTCCGCTCGGAGCGTGTCGATAGAGATGAGGATGATCGGTGGAGAAGTTGCCGCTGCCGCCGCATATGACAGGATCGCGGCGGCAGCCGCAATAGAGAACAACCGCATGCCATCAGAGTATCGCTATTACCAATGCATCTTGAGCGCGAACTGGATGTCTCGAGCCGCAAACGTACTGGTGATCTGTCCCAATAAAGCGCCGTTTGCCAACGTGCTGTTGGGATTGCCGAAGTTTGTGTGATTGAACGCGTTGAAGAACTCAGCGCGGAATTCCAGTCCGAGCCGCTCTTTCAACTGAAAGTTTTTCGACAAATTCACATCGACGTTCTGAAACGCGGGACCATACAGCGCGTTCCTGGCCATGTTTCCCAACGTCCCCGATCTCGGCACCACGAAGGCATTGGGATCGAACCAATGTTCCCGCGTCTGCGTGAATCCGTCGGGTACGGGACTGGAGATCACATCGGCGCGCTCGGTAGAAGACGCGATCGAGTTACCGGTGTTGCCGGTGTCCAATCCGGAGAGGATGTGATAGGGCTGACCGGCTCGAAGGTTCACGATGCCCGCGACCTGCCAACCACCGATGATCGTGTCAGCAAAGCGGTTGAGGTTATTCGCCATCGCGCGGCCACGGCCGAACGGCATTTGCCACACGAAGGAAGTAACGTTCACGATCGGAATATGGAACGTAGCCGGGCCATAGCTGTACCGTAGATTGTACGTGTAGCTGACCTGCGCCGAGTTGGGATCGCTATCGTAGTCAAGCGTTCTCGACCAGGTGAACGAATTTCGGAAAGTCAGTCCTCCCGAGAACCGGCGCTCGAGTTTAACCTGCAACGAATGGTAGTTGGAGTTGCCGATTTGCTTGATGATGAATGGATTGGTTCCCGCATTCGGCCAGGGCCGGCGCGCATTGATGTCGCCCGCCGCTCCCACGGGAGCTTGGTTCAACTGCACGTTGGTCGAAAGCTTGCGGCCGCCCGATCCGACATAGTCTATCGCCAGGAGCATGTTGGCCGGCAGCAACTGCTCGATACCGAAATTCCAGTTCATTGCGTATGGATCGCGGCGAAAACGATCGAGTGGATTTCCGAACTGCGCGCGGCTGGGCACGAACGGCGCATACGGCTCATCCAGAGTGATCGCTGGATTCGACGGTCCAACCCCATTCAGGTTTTGACCGGTGATCGCGCGCGAGACGGCAAACGGATACGCAAACCCGCGAGCGTTGTTGTTTTGGATCAGATTCGTGTTGTAGTCGTAGAACAGCCCAAAGCCGGTTCGAATCGATGTGTTGGTAAACGGCGAATAGGCAAGGGCGAAACGCGGCGCAAAGTTGTTGCGATCGGGTTCAAGCAATCCCGGTGACGCATTTGCAGGCGCGTTGGTGATTGGGTTTGTCTCGCCCCAAAGATAAGCGAATGTGAAGTCGCTGGCCAAGGGCTGGGTGCGCGCCAGATCCACGTCCATCGCCGATACCTGGTTGCCCCGTGGCGGCGTCGCATAGACGTATTGCAAGCCGAGCGTTACCGTTAACTGGCGTGTTGCTTTCCAGGTGTCGCCCAGAAAACCGACGTAGATATTCCCATAGGTCCTCTTGGGCACACCAAATCCGTAGTTCGTCTGCGTTGGATAGCCCGTGTAGAAACTCGCGAGAGCTTCGCCGGTGCCGGTGAAACCCGGTAGTCCCGTCGTCAACGGAGAATACTGCAAATTCGATGTGCCTTGGACGCCCACGTTATGGCGCCAGTACAGCAGGTTAAAACCCATGTTGATGGTATGTTTCCCGGCAATCTTCTTCAGGCTGTTGTTGAACTGGAAGGCGTCGTCGGGATTCGCCAGATCGTAGAACACATAGGACGCTGTCGTATACCGCGACCCGGTCAGAACTTGGCTTGAAGGCAGGAATCCCAGAGGCACTTCGGGAGCGTAGTTATCGCCCACAGCGTCGTGGAAGTCTTGGCCCAGAGGCTCGTTGCCGAATGGAATGGTGGCGCGGTTATAGCCGCCTGCGAACTCGTACAGCAAGGTGGGACTGAAGATAAAAGCGTAGTTGACGGCAATGTTCGCGCCGGTATTGCTGTTGTAGGAGACACTTGCAGGCAGTCCGGTCGGCTGGCGGCGGCTCGCATCGTACATCGACACGCGCCCAAACAAACGCTGACGATCGGAAATGTTCTGGTCCATGCGAACGCCCCACTGGTCCTGATCGAGACGGGTGCTCTGCGCCAATATCAGATTTT
>DASQLD010000102.1:0-3899 GCA_035630195.1 Bryobacteraceae bacterium | reverse complement strand
GTCGGTCAAAGTGATCGTGGGAGCTTTGCCGTTGTACGTCGCGTTTAAGTAGTCGACGAAGAGGGACTGGGCGGCCGGCAGTTCCGTAACAGCGACGGGTTTGGCGTCAGCCGTCATCAGGGTCACGCCAGTAGAAGCCTGATACTCGACGATGCCTTTCGTTCCGGCAAGCCGAAGCCTGTCATCCTCATGGGAAGGAGCTGTTTCCGGCCGAAGATAGTCAACGCGCAGCGTCGCCAGTCCGCCGTTGTCGAGCTGCAGGACGGATGCGGTCGCCGTTTCCATCTCGCCGACGCTCCGGCCCATCCGGGTTTCAAAACCTGCGACAGAGGTAAACTCGCGGCCGCTGGTCCAACGCATCAAGTCCAGCATGTGGATCCCGACCCAGGTAATGCTCCCGCCATACGTCGATGTCTTCTTGAACCATTGCGCGCGGGCGCCAAGCTTGTATGATTTCTGCGACGCAATCTGTATCACTTCCCCTATCTGGCCTTCACTGACGATCTTTTTGAGCGCCAAAAAGCGGGGGGAATAGCGCATATTCAAAAGCATCCCAAGAGATACTTTGTTCCGTTCGACCTCACGACGGACAGCATCGAGACCAGCTTTGTCGATCGACAGCGGCTTCTCGGCGACGATGTTGATCTTGCGCTTGGCGGCTTCGACGATTGCTTCCGCGCGTTCACCATTGTTGTTCGTAATCGAGACAACATCCAGTTTTTCGTTGTCGAGCATCTCCTTCCAGTCGGTATAGTGCTTCGCACCGGGAAGGCGGTTCTGTTTCTTTCCGTCGCTCGACCAGTAGGCGACGATCTCGACATCGGGCAGGCGCTTGAGGGGTGCAGTGATTTCTCCGGTGTGGCCTTCGAATCCGAGAATACCGACGCGGATTTTCTTGGGCAGGCGAACGACATCGGTTTCGGCTGCAGCCCCGGCTCCAGCTAGAGCTGCGGGCGCAAACAGGATTGCCCGGCGGGATAGATCACGCATATTCAGCATGATGCCAGACTTGGGGAGGGAATGGGAATTCCGAAACATTTCCCGGATAATTGTTGTGATAGAGTTGTGTCTTAGTGAAGGTCTCGTAGTGAAGGTTTGTGTCCTGGCAAGCGGGAGCTCCGGTAACTCGGTCTTTATTGGGACCGAGCATACGCGCGTGCTGATCGATGCAGGACTCAGCTGCAAAGAAACCGTAGCGCGCCTCGAGGCCATTGGCGAGCGTCCCGAGGATCTCGATGCCGTTCTGATCACACACGAGCACTGCGACCACGTCTCGGGACTCATCCCATTACTCAAGAAATACAAGAAATACAAGCTTCCGGTTTACACGTCGTGGCTGACAGCGCCCACCATTGCATGGGGAGATTTCGAACCCCGTCTCGAGCTGTTCATGGCAGGAGAGCGCCTCAAGATCGGCGACATGCAAGTCGACACGTTTACGATTCCCCATGATTCATCTGACCCCGTCGGCTTCTGCATCGAAGGAGATGGTGTTCGCGTTGGGATCGTAACCGATCTCGGCTACATGCCCGACTCAATCCGGTTCCATCTTCGTGGAGCTGAGTTCTTGTTGCTCGAATCGAATCACGATCTTGAGATGCTCAAGGTCGGGCCGTACCCTTGGTCCGTCAAGCAGCGCGTCATGGGACGCAATGGCCATCTGTCAAACGACATGGTTTGCGACTTTATCCTTGAGGGGCTGGACGGCCGGTTGAAAACTTTGGTGCTCGGCCATCTCAGCGAGCACAATAATCATCCCGCAATCGTGCACATGTCGGCGATGCAAGCACTCGGACACCGCAGCCTGTCGCCAAATCTGGTTATATCGGAACCCCGGATACAATCAGAAGTGTTCACGGTATGATCACACGCTACACGCGGCCGGATATGGGCCGCATTTGGAGCGAAGAAAACAAGTACAGGCAGTGGCTTGAAGTAGAGTTGGCGGCTTCTGAAGCTTTAGCCGAGTCTGGCGAAGTGCCAGGCGAAGCGGCGCGCGCGTTACGTCAACACGCCAAGACCGATGCCGCCCGGATTGCAGAGATTGAGCGTGAGGTGCGGCACGACGTCATCGCGTTCACCACTTGTGTCGCCGAGTCGATGGCCGCGGCAGGGGCTGCCGAGTATTCACGCTGGTTTCATTACGGGCTGACATCGAATGACGTGGTCGATACGGCGCAAGCATTGCAAATCGCTGGCGCTTCGAAGCTCCTGCTCGAAGGCATGCGCGAGTTGCTCGGGTTGCTCAAAGACAAAGCGTATGAGCACAGGTCTACGGTCATGATTGGCCGGACGCATGGCATTCACGCCGAGCCCTACACATTTGGCCTGAAGTTCGCGCTTTGGTACGACGAACTTGAACGAGATATACACCGGTTTGAGCTTGCAGCGGACGACATCCGCACCGGCAAGATCTCAGGGGCAGTGGGAACTTTTGCCCACATCGGACCGGAAGCTGAAGAGCGTATCTGTGCGATTCTCAATCTGCGTCCGGCGGCGATCGCGTCGCAGGTGATCTCTCGCGATCTGCACGCCGCTTACATTGCCGTCCTCGCGTTGGTAGCGGCGTTATGCGAAAAGATCGCACTCGAAGTTCGTCATCTACAGCGCACAGAGGTTCGAGAGGCGGAGGAGCCTTTCGGAGCGGGCCAGAAAGGCTCGTCCGCAATGCCGCACAAGCGGAATCCCGTCACGGCCGAGCAGATTTGCGGTCTTGCCCGTCTCGTACGTTCGAACGTGCAGGCTGCCTACGAAAACATCGCCTTATGGCACGAGCGTGATATTTCGCATTCCTCTGTCGAGCGGGTAGTACTTCCTGATTCCTGTATCTTGACCGACTACTTGATCGCGAAGACAGCTTGGCTCGTCCGGGATATGCGCGTAAACTCCAAATTCATGCGCCAGAATCTGGACTTGACCAAAGGCTTGGTGTTCTCCGGACAGCTCCTTCTGGATCTCGCCGCAAGTGGCATGCTGAGGGAACACGCCTATAAGGTGGTTCAGTCGCACGCCATGCATTCCTGGGAAACCGGCGGAGATTTCCGGGCTGCAGTCGAGTCAGACACCGAAATCCGTAAGTATCTTTCTTTGGAGCAAATCGAAGAGGCTTTTGCTTTGACACGCCAGCTTCGAAACGTTGACAAGATCTACACGCGGGTTTTCGATCGTAAGGCAACATCTGTACAGGCCCAGTAAGTGTATTGTTCGATTCGCTTTTCCGGTAACGACACCTTACATCACCCCATAAACGTTAAATGTCTATTCCAATTGGAACAGATTGCGCGTACACTGAGGGAGAATGGAAGCGGTCAAAGAGTCTCGACAAATCTTAGAGATGGCGAGAGTACTTGTTGTAGATGACGACATCGCTTCTCGACTAACGCTCCAAACAGTCCTAGAGGCAGGCGGGTATCGTGTGGATGCCGCGGCAACGGCGGCCGAAGCCGTCGGCAAGATGGAAAACCAGGAATACGAGTTAATTTTGAGCGACTTACAGATGGAGTCGCCCGAAGCGGGCCTCAAAGTCCTTGCGCATGCCCACATGATGGATTACAAACCGGCAACGGCTCTCATTACTGCGTATCGTAATGAGAAAGACCGTCAGCCCAATACCAGGATGCTTGTAGAGCCTCAGGACGTCCCGGGTCTGCTGAGCAAAGTTGCCAATCTGATCGCTCGTCGTGTTACGCGGCGCGTGCAGCGGGAACTTCGACAGACGGAACTCAGCCGCCAGCCGTAGCGCTCCCTTACGTTGAGAGTCCTAGTCCCGTAATCGCTGTTTCCAACTCATCCAAAGCGCCCTTGAAGAAATGATCTTCTGCGTCTACGAAGATCAGACTCTTCGGCTCGGGAATGGTGGCGACGACCTGTTCAAGCTCAGTCACCGGACCATGTTCGTC
>DASQLD010000101.1:0-6373 GCA_035630195.1 Bryobacteraceae bacterium | reverse complement strand
ATCGGAGATCAATGGCCACGTCTGAAGCACAACCTGCGCGCAAACCGCTCATCGAGCGTTTCCTCGCGCCCGTCGCTGACGTACGCAAGGAGGAAGTACCCAGCGCCCTATTGATGACTCTGATAATGTTTCTCATCCTTGCGGCATATTACATGCTCAAGACTGCCCGGGAAGTATTCATCCTCAGCGAAGGGGGCGCAGAGGTAAAATCTTACTCTTCCGCAGGTCAGGCGTTGCTGTTGCTCATTCTCGTTCCTGCTTACGGAGCGTTTGCCTCGCACGTTTCGCGTATCAGGCTGATTCAGTGGGTCACCTCATTTTTTATCTCGCACCTTGCGCTTTTTCTTGTCGGTATCGCAGCTGGGCTCGACATCGGCATTGTCTACTTCCTTTGGTTGGGGATCTTCAACCTTATGGTTATTGCTCAGTTCTGGGCATTTGCCAGCGATCTCTACACGCCCGAACAGGGCAAGCGCTTGTTTCCGCTAATCGGTGTAGGCAGCAGCATTGGAGCGTGGCTCGGCGCTCTGGAGGCAGGGTGGATTCTAGAACGGATCGGTCCTCCTCGTCTGCTAACCGTCGCTGCCGCCATGTTGATACTGTGTGTGATTTTGACACGCGTCGTAAACCACGTGACGCCCCGGACGCAAGTCGGCGGCGAAGTGAAAGGCGTCGACAAGCCACTCGGACGAGAGGACGGCTTCCGGATGATTTTCTCCGACCGCTACCTTCTATTGATTGCCCTGCTCACCGTTTTACTGAACGTGGTGAATACTTCCGGCGAATATCTGTTCAGCCGGTATGTAGTGGAGGAGGCGAACTCGGCGCACGGCGCAGGGCCTGAGTCGGCCGCGGCACGGCAGAATTTTATTGGGAGCGTCTATAGCCGACTTTTCAGCACGGTAAACCTCGTAGGGTTGCTGCTGCAGTTATTCGTTGTCTCACGCGTCTTCAAATTCCTTGGCGTAGGCAAGAGCCTGTATGTCCACCCTATCGTGGCTCTTTCAGGCTACCTTTTAATGCTTCGAGCCCCTTCCGTTCACTTGATGACTTGGTTAAAAGTCGCCGACAACAGTATCGATTACTCGCTGGGGAACACGACAAAGCAAGCGCTTTGGCTTCCTACCAGCCGCGAGGCGAAGTATAAAGCGAAGCAGGCAGTCGATTCGTTTTTTGTACGCGCCGGTGATGTCGTGCAGGCTGGTATTGTTTTTGCGGGTGAGCGTTTAGCTCTCACAATCCCCGCGTTTGCGAGCATCAACATTGTGCTCGCGATGGGTTGGCTGGGCACAGTAGCGGCGCTCAACGCGCTTCTAATGACGAAGGCTAAGCAGACCGGCGCATCGAAGCTTTAGTTCGAATTCCCCGCGCGTTGTGAATTTGTGGCACAATTTCGTGCAGAGAGCTGTCGCTTCGGAGGAATCTATGCAGCGGCCATCTGCTGTGTCGAGGTCGAGTTCGCGTCATGCACGCCCTTCGACAGACGATTCCTTCCGGCTCCTCATTCAAAATAACGAAAGATATTCGATCTTTGTTCTGGACTCTGTTGGCCGAATCAAGAGTTGGAACGCTGCCGCCCTGAGGATTTATGGTTTCAGCGCTGACGACATTATTGGCCGGAATTTCCGCATTCTCTATCCGGCCGCAGACATAAAGGGAGGAGCGCCCGAGGCTGACTTGAAAGATGCCAACGTTAAAGGGAGTGCAACTATCGAGCGCTGGCGCTTACGAAAAGATGGCTCGCGTTTTTGGGCAAGCATTCATCTGACGGCCCTGTTTGACACGAACCGCGATCTCTATGGTTACGGGGAGATCACCGAAGATTGCACTGATTCCCGCCGCAAAAACGAGATGTACGGCACCATGATGAACTCGTTGCGAGCGCATATTGCCGTTGTGGATCAGCAAGGAACGATCCTGATGGTCAACGACAGATGGAAGCGGTTTGCAATGGAGAACGGGGCCACAAGTCTGGAACGAATTGGTCCGGGTGTGAATTATCTCGAAGTTTGTCGACGTGCCAAAGGAGCGTTCAGCGAAGGAGCGGGAGAAGCCCTTCGAGGACTCGAAGCTGTGCTCCGTCGATCTCTCGATGAGTTCACGCTTGAGTATCCGTGCCCATGTCTCAAAACCGACCGCTGGTTTCTGCTTTCCGCAATGCCTTGGGGGCCAAATGGCGACGGCGCGGTGATCTCCCACACCGATATCACCGAACATGTTCGCGCTGAGCGGAAACTCCGAGATAGCGAAGAGCACTATCGCGCCTTGATCGAAAATGAAGTTGACGTTGTCACGATCCTGAAGCCTGACGGTACGATTTGCTTCGAGAGCCCGGCGCTCGAACGGATTCTCGGTTACGCGCCTGAAGAGTTAATTGGCAAGAACGCATTCGATTTTGTCAATGCGACAGATTTGCCTGAGGTCAAGAAAGAACTTGGGTTCGTGTTGACTACGAACGAGGTGTCTAAGCCAGTAGAATTCGGCTTCCGTCATAAGGATGGGAGCTGGCGCATTCTGGAAGGCGTGGCCCGGAATTTGATTGCGAATCCCGCGGTACAGGGCATCATCGTCAACTCTCGCGACATCACGGAGAGACGTGAGGCTGAAGCGGAGTTGCGGGAGAAGGAAGCGGCCCTGCAGAGCAGCCACGAACAACTGCGGGCGCTGGCCGGCAGACTGCTTGAGGCCGAAGAAGGTGAATGGCGTCGCCTGTCTCGTGAGCTTCACGACGATTTAAATCAGAAGCTCGCGATGCTTGCCGTCGATTTAGGAGCGATTGCCCGATCTCTGCGAGATACAACGAGCGATGAGATCGAACGGGAACTACGTGATGTGCAGTCGCGGATTGTAAAAGTGTCCGACGAAGTTCGCACCATGGCGTACCAACTTCACCCGTCTATCTTGGACCACCTGGGGTTAGCGGTCGCGTTGCGATCCTACTGCGCGGAATTTGCGAAGCGGGAAAACCTCGAAGTGAAGTGCTTCCACCGTAATATCAAGCAATCCGTATCGCCAGAGGTAGCTTCCTGCTTGTACCGTATCACTCAGGAAGCGTTGCGAAACGTGGCAAAACATGCGAACGCGAAACGAGTCTCCGTGTCGCTGGTCGGATCCAAGAATCACGTGAGTTTGACGATTCGTGATTTTGGAGTAGGTTTTCGCATCGACGCAAGCAAGTCGCGTCCGAGCCTGGGACTGATAAGTATGTCTGAGCGGGCTCGCCAAATTGGGGGCGAATTCAAGATCGAATCGACCCCGGACGATGGAACCACGCTGACGGTCCAGATTCCCTGGAAAGACGTTCCAGTGTCATGATCCGCAATACTCGTGTTCTCTTAGCCGACGATCACACCTTGATGCTGGGAGGCATTCACAAAATTCTAGCGACAAAGGTGGATCTCATTGGAAGCGTGCGAGACGGCCGGGCATTGGTGAAGGCGGTAGAAGAATTAAGGCCTGATGTCGTTCTTCTCGACATCAGTATGCCTCTTCTTAACGGAATCGATGCGGCGCGTCAAATCAAGAAATCGCACCCGCAGACAAAATTGATTTTCTTGACAATGCATGCGGATCGGGACTACGTAGTGGAGGCGCTACGAGTCGGAGCCTCCGGTTACCTTTTGAAGTGGTCTGCGGAGGAAGAGCTTGAGGCGGCCGTTCGGACCGTTATAGGTGGAGGTATTTACCTTACGACGGCTCTACCGGCAGATTTATCGGAATCGATTTTGAAGCGGAAGGAAGGGCAAAATGAAGCGTCTGAAAAACTCAGTGTTCGCGAACGAGAGGTGCTTCAATTAGTCACGGAAGGGCGATCGGCAAAAGAGATCGCCGATATTTTACATCTTTCCGTAAGACAATTGAATTCCATAAGTATCGAATGATGAAGCGGTTAGGCGTTCACACGACGGTTGAACTGGCGAAATATGCCGTCCAAAGACAGTTGCTAGGACTTCGGCTGCCGACAGATTCCGCGAGTTGACCTAAGGTATTCCCCTTAAAACCAGCAATCTTCCTAGTAGATTAGATACAAGAATCTAAGTATTCTGGGGATGTCCGAGTCTCTCTAATAGGAACGGTTAAATGCATCACTCAGAGTTGTTGCTACGCGAATACGCCGGAGCCCCGGTAAGTGTGTTGGCGGCAACAGACCAGGACGCCGACGTTGCTGCACTCCGATTTATCACCTTTAACACGCAGTGGAAAGTCCACACGGCCGGAAGAATCAGCGAAGCTGTTGAGGCGTTGAAAGATCAGAACATTGGAGTAGTAATTGCCAATCGACAACTCCCAGACGGAACTTGGGACGACCTCCTCCAAAGCCTGCGCTTGCAACGGAACGCCGCTCGTTTAATCGTTTGTTCGCCTGCCGCTGATACTCGATTCTGGGCCCAAGTGCTCAGCATGGGCGGTTATGATGTGCTCGCAACCCCTTTCGAGCGCGCAGAAGTTCTCCGCGCTGGATACCTCGGATGGCTGTCCTGGAGCCGCGCGTCACGGATCACCCCTTCCGTCCCCGAGCGGCGAATCTCAGATCTGTCGGTACCAATCACTCGAACCGCAAAAGCCGGGTAGAAAGACATGGCAACCGTTTTCTTAGCTACATTGCTATTTCTGGCAGTCTGCTGTATCGCTCTCGGATTGCGGGAAATCGTACGCTTTCGCTGCTGGCTTCGGCACATTCGAGAGGCGGAATCCGAGTACCTTGCGCGAAGCCAGCGGCGACCGGCCGTTCAACCCTGATCAAAAGTCGAGACGTAGAGCGAGCTGACCTTGCCGCGGCTGGTTGGCCTGCGACGTAATGCGGCCAAATTGCGCATTGCTCACGTTCGCTTGCGGTGCGCCAAAAATCGTGCGGTTAAAGGCGTTGAACCATTCGGCGCGGAATGTGAGCATTAATCTCTCCGTAAATCGGAACTTCTTCAGCAAGCCGAAATTCTCGTTGAGGAACGAGGGGTTACGCAGATCCGTATAGGATCGTGCTGATGTTCCGAAGCGCAGACTGCCAGGAACGCGGAAAGCGGCCGGGTTGATCCACCGGTCGATCGCAGGGTCGAAGCTCTCCGATCCATATCTGCGGTCTACATCAGCGATGACATCCGGTCGCAGAATACTGGTGAACAGAGGAAGAGTGTTGTTGGCTGAAAGCACGATCGGAACACCGGTTGAGTACTGATGAATGCCGGTCAGCATCCATCCCCCAATCCACCTGTTGCTGCGCATGAAAGGAAGCTCATAGCTGTAACTCAGCGCAAAAACATGCGGGACGTCCGTGGTCGCAATCGCCTTCTCCAACCGGCGATTGTAGGTTGTCTGTCCGGCCGGACCGCCGCCGGCAAGGATGTCGGAGTCGGATATCGTCTTGGCAAAGGTATAGGCCATTTGCACGTCCAATCCGGCTAGGGAACGGATGGAAACTTGCGTCTGCAGGGCATGATAGGTCGAGCTACCCGACGGATTTGAGCGGTTGCTCAGATCGAGATATTGCGGATAGGGTCGCAATGCCTGAGCGACGGAACCCGTGAACCCAGCATAAGGCGATTGGATGCCCGCAGCGATCGCTTCCGGAGAATTAAAGGGCCGCGAAAGCAAAGTTCCCAGGGAAAGGAAAGACGGGTTGAGTTCGTTCAATTGAATCAATCCGTTGCCAAGCGCAGTACCTTTGGTACCGAGGTAAGTTAATTCGACGTTGAAACGAGGGACAATTTCTCGCTCCACCGTAAATGACCAGTTCTGGAAGTATGGTGGACGTCCGTCATCACGAAGGATGGGTCGCAAGGCCGCTCCGTTGGCGGCGGAAGGATCGATTACCGGAGGCCGAACATAATTCTGTGGAAAGCCATTGTTCCAGTTAAACGCCGGCGTTACGCCCTGATCCGTAGTAGCGAATGTCGGATTGGCTGCAAAACCGCTGCTGGCGCTTAACGAATCGCGCAGACCGGCATTAGCATTCCCTTGCGCGTAGTAAATCCCATACCCGCTGCGTAAGACTGTCTTGTCGGTGATCTGATAAGCCAAGCCGAAACGCGGCCCGAAAGCCTTCCAGTACGTATCCGCGAAGGAATTCCGACCGTTTCGACCAGGACCATCTCCTAGATACGCGAGCGCCCCGAGCCTCCCACCGGAAGCCGGGTTGGGGATGGTTGGATCGAAGCTCGACAGGTTGTCGTTTTTCTCGTAGCGCGGGAAGTATACGTCATAACGAAGACCGTAGTTCAGTGTCAGTTTGCGTGTGGCCTTCCAATCATCCTGCGCATAAACGGCAAAGTACTTGTAGCGGTTCCGCGGATAATAGGCAAAGTCGCGCAGTATTCCACGATCGACGTTACCGAGCAAAAAGCTCGCGACGGCGTTGCCCGTGTTGGGATTCCCGGGA
>DASQLD010000100.1:0-7204 GCA_035630195.1 Bryobacteraceae bacterium | reverse complement strand
CGCATGGATACTGGATGGCCACAGGCGATCGGGAGTTTCTGACCACGATGTGGGTTTTGCGGTTTGATCCCGCAACCGATCAGTTTCTCGGATTCACTAGAGTAACGCAACGAATTCGTCTCAACGAGAATATGGACGAATACAAAGCGTCGGCGTACAACCAAGTGCTTGATCCGCAGGGCAGACCATCAGCGCCTGCGCTAATCGGCACGGAGACGGCTCGGCGCCTCCCTATCGTGTATGTGCCCGAGCTTCCAGCGCCTCCTCAGTGACGTCTATCGAAAATAACCAAGTTGGGAGGGGGTAGGCAAAATATCTCACAGTCCCCATCGGTTGAACGGCTAGGGCTTTTTCTCAGCAGGCATTGCTTTCAGCTTTTGGGCTGCGACGCCTGGCTCGATCCAAGACAAGTCGAGCGCGCCGTCTTTACGCGGCTCTATCTCAAGCACCGCGGCTTGATTGCCGTCGAATAGGCTGAGCTCAAAAAATGATCCGTTGAATCTGCCGCTAAGCGGACCGATTTCGGCCCCGCCTCGCGAGATTGTTGCGAAGGTGTCCTCACCCACTCGCCGGACTGAGAGTTTCCAGTCGTTGGAAACTTCCCACGATCCCATGATCTCGGGTCCGGCCTCGCCCACAAGTCCGCACGTGCAGAATGCTGAGGCCTTGAACGGGTGCATGCCTGCCTTCTGGTTGCCAAACGTGCCGGTGAGCGAGCCGTCCTCTGCGACCACCGCCTGCATACGTGAAGTAGGGTTCTCAAAATCGGCACGGGCTGTCTTGCCGTCGAAGCTTGCCGAACTCGATCGGATACGCGTGTCACCTGTGACGAGGAAGGCGGTAAATGAGGAACCACTCCCATCAAAATGCATCGTGAACGGGATGCGTAGAGAGCGTATCGTGACATGGGCATCCCATCTTCCGGCAGGAGTTTGAGCAGACAGCACTGACGCGGCCATCAGTGTCGCGGCTACAAAGCCGCTTGTTTGCCATAGGGCCGCTTTAATGCTACTTGTTGCGGACGATCTTTCCAAAGACTTGCCTTCTCCCTTTGACGCCCGGTGCGGAGGACCTCTTAAGAAAGCTCGCTCGAATCATCAGGGCGCTATCCACAGGTCCGGCCTGCGTGAACGGGATCTATTTTACTTGATATTCCTTTGCAGGCGGCAATTCTCGCGCATAACCAACAGCGGCGGTTCTTGGCGTGATGATCATCGATTAAAGACGAAAAACGTGCTTGGTTTTAAGCAGAGGCGCCGTTGCGACGCTCGCGCAACACGGCTTCAATATCCCGAAATATTTCACCTGGCGGTCGATTTGCAGAAATTGAGTGGTAATCTCCGGCGGCGTAGTGGCTCATTATGGGCGCTGTCAGTTTGTCGTACGCCTGTAGGCGCGCCTTCACTACTTCGACGCTATCGTCTGAGCGCCTGACGAGTTTCTCGCCGTCAACATCACAGATGCCAGGCTTCTTCGGTGGCTTGAACAGGAGGTTGTAGATCCGCCCGCACTTGGGGCATTGGCGCCGGGAAGAAATGCGCTCAATCAGGACGGATTGGGGAGTGGCCAAATGAAAGATCGTCGGCGGATTAAGACCCATTTTGGCCAGTGTTTGGTCGAGGAACTCGGCCTGCGGGAGTGTCCGCGGGTAGCCGTCGAGGAGAAAGCCGTTTCGACAGTCAGCACGCGAAATGCGGTGTACGAGCATTTCGTTGACAATCTCATCGCCAACTAACTGGCCTTCGGCCAGAATCTGCTGGGCCTGCAGTCCTAGAGGTGTTTTTGCCTCTACTTCCGCCCTCAGCATCTCGCCAGTCGAGATCGCGGGAATCTCCAACATCCGCGAAATCAAAGGTGACTGTGTTCCCTTGCCGCAGCCCGGCGGCCCAAAAAGGAGAATTACCAAGAACGCCCCAAACCTTTCCTATAGAAGCCCACTTTTTGACCCTGTTACCTATCGAGAATCGATCTTTATAGATTACCCCGTTCGTTGCTAACCTGCAGTTATGGATGAACGAGCTTTCTTCCGAGAATCGAAAGCCAACAAGCAGGCGAGCCTGGTGTGTCCCTTTTGTCGAACTTCAGAAAGTTACGATCTGCAGTGGATTGTGCGGCGTAAAGTCGACCGGCTGCCTTCGAATGCGGACGAACGAGACCGCGCCAAGTTTCGTAAGGCGGAAAGCTATATGGTACTCGTTACCGATAAGGTGCCTTGTAAGAACATGCGCTGCAGGCGGATGTTCGATGTTTCGGGGATTAAGACGACCGCGTATTTGACTGACGATACTCCGCGGTAAGAAGGTAGAATCGATCCTATGGCGGTCCAATCTCTGATTTCGGTGGAGGAGTACCTCAAGACGGTCTATCGTCCGGACCGCGATTATGTGGACGGGTCGGTTGAGGAGCGGAATTTGGGAGAACGGGATCATTCGAGATTGACTGCACAGATCGTGGTATGGTTCTACTCTCTCGAGACGGAGAAGAACATCCGGGTGTATCCCGAACAGAGGGTGCAAGTCTCACCGACCAAGTTTCGCGTTCCTGATATCTGCATTACTGATGGCGAACCGAAGGAGCAGATACTAACGCAGCCGCCACTGCTGTGCATCGAGATTCTTTCGCCCGAGGACCGACTCGAACGAGTGCTCGTTCGGATCGAGGAGTTCTTGGCATTCGGAGTTCCGGAAGTATGGGTGATTGCGCCTGGGCCTTTGACCTCCTGGCGCTTTACGAGGCAGCACAAATTTTATAATTTGACCGGCGATGTGCTTATCATGCTGGATGGCCGCCTGGAGCTCGATCTTCGTAAAGCCACCCAACGTTGACACTTAACCCCAAACTTCGCTAAACTCGTAAGTTTGTAAGACCCTACGGAGACGTCTGTCTATGAGCACCCAATTTCCATCCGGTAACGATATGCCACGTAGTTGGTATGTGCTGGATGCACAGAATGTTGTCCTCGGCCGGCTCGCGACCAAGGTTGCGATGATGTTGATGGGCAAGCACAAACCGATTTATACCCCGTTTCTCGATACGGGCGATCATGTCGTGATCGTAAACGCCGATAAGGTTCGCCTCACCGGACATAAAGAAGACGACAAGATGTATCGGCATCACACCGGATATCCCGGTGGACTGAAAGAACGTACCGCAAAAAAGATGCGGCAAACCCGTCCGGAGCGGATGTTGGAGCTGGCCGTGCAGGGCATGCTTCCGAAATCCAAACTGGGCAAGCAGATGTATCGGAAACTGAACGTTTACGCCGGTCCGAAGCATCCGCACCAAGCCCAGCAGCCCGTCGAAATGGCGTTATAGCAGGAATAATCAGGAGAAAGCGTTAGTGGCAGCTTTGGTTCAACATCTCGGCACCGGCAGGCGGAAAAGCTCCGTCGCACGTGTGTTTTTGCGTTCCGGCAAGGGTTCGATCACGGTTAACGGTCGGCCTTTCGATGCTTACTTTACAACTGAAACTTCGAAGGCGATGGTGCGTCAGCCGCTTTTGACGACGGAGACGGCGGAGAAATTCGACGTCCTGATTCTGACCAATGGTGGCGGATTCATCGGTCAAGCAGGCGCTGCGCGTCTCGGAATTGCGCGCGCTCTCGTTGAGTTCAATGCGGAACTTCGGCCCCGTTTGAAGGAAGCCGGTTTTCTGACGCGTGATCCGCGGGTCCATGAGCGTAAGAAATACGGTCAGAAGGGCGCTCGTAAGCGGTTCCAGTTCTCCAAGCGATAGCTTCGTGTTCCGAGGGGCGGTTCTCCTTTTTAAGGGCCACCGCCCTTTCCCTTCCCTGAATTTTCCCGTACGCGCCTGCGTACGAAACCCTGGGCGAAAAATCAAACGCGCAGACACAAATCTCGCTTTGGACCGTGTCTGCGATTCACTGTGGTTCAACATAAATAGGAGGCTATTTGCCGTCAATTTCAATGAAGGAATTGCTCGAAGCCGGCGTTCACTTCGGGCACCAGACCAAGCGCTGGAATCCAAAGATGAAGGAATACATCTTTGGCGAACGTAACGGGATCTACATCATAGATCTTCAGAAAACCCTCAAGCTCTTTAAAGACGCGATGCGCTACGTGGGCGAAATGGCCGCGCAGGGCAAGACCGTCCTCTTCGTAGGTACCAAGCGTCAAGCGCAGGAAGCAATCGCCGAAGAAGCAACTCGCTGCGGTATGTTCTACGTCAATCAGCGGTGGCTGGGCGGATTGCTGACGAATATGATCACGGTTCAAAAGTCGATCAAGCGTCTTAAGCAGCTCGACCAGGAAGTTGCCGAAGGCGGGTATCTGGGCCGCGTCAAGAAAGAAGCGATCCAGCTCGAGCGCGAACGAAAGCATCTGCAGTCGAATCTCGCCGGAATCAAAGACATGCCGGGCCTGCCTGACTTGATCTTTATCGTCGACTCGAACAAGGAAGCGATTGCGGTCAGCGAAGCTCGCCGACTGGGCATCCCCGTCGTGGCGGTAGTCGATACAAACTGCGATCCGGAAGAAGTGGACTATGTAATTCCGGGCAACGACGACGCTCTCCGCGCCATTCGGCTCTTCACGACGAAGATTGCCGATGCGGTTGTGGAAGGCCGAGCGCTTGCGACCGAACAGGATTTCGTCAGCGACAAGATTGTCACCGAGGAAGCGCCTGTGACAGTGGAGCACACCGACTACACGCAGTATCTGGATCCGAAGTACGCCGAGCAGCTCATGGCGGAAACCATCCCGGACGAAGATCTGCCTTCGATGTCTCTCCCGCGTAAGAATCCTGCGTCGGAAACGCAGCCGGCAGTAGAGAGTGTGCCCGCGGGCGCGGACACCCGCTCGTAGTTCCTGCGCACGCAAGTTTCAATTGATTTCGGAAGGCCGGTCATCAACCGGCCTTTCTTTTAACTGATATAAGAGGCAAATGATATGGCGGAAATTACCGCGGCACTCGTAAAACAACTGCGCGATAAAACCGGCGCGGGGATGATGGAATGCAAGAAGGCCCTCACCGAGGCTAACGGCAACTTGGAACAAGCGGAAGTGATCCTGCGCAAGCTGGGAGCAGCGTCCGCATCGAAGAAATCGTCACGAGCGACGAAGCAGGGCGTAATCGGAACGTACATTCACCCTGGATCCCAACTCGGTGTGATGGTGGAGATCAACTGCGAGTCGGACTTTGTGGCGCGCACGGAAGATTTTCAACAGCTGGTTCACGATGTCGCGATGCAAATCGCGGCGGCCGATCCGCAATTCCTGCGCAAGGAGGATGTTACGGCTGACCTGCTCGACAAAGAGAAGGAGATCGCTCGCGATCGCGCTCGGGCCGAAGGAAAGCCGGAAAAGATCCTCGATAAGATTGTCGAAGGCCGGCTGAGCAAGTACTACGAAGAAGTGTGCCTGTACGAACAGCCGTTCATCAAGGACAACGCGGTAACCGTCGGGCAACTGATCGCGACCAAAGTCGGTAAGCTGGGAGAGAACATCTCGATTGCGCGGTTCGTTCGTATGAAAGTAGGAGACGCGACTCCCGCTTCGACGGAAGAGCAGGCAGCGACCCCCGTTTCGGCTGAATAAGCACTGTGGCCAGCTACAAGCGCATTCTTCTCAAGCTGAGTGGTGAAGTGATGGCCGGTCCCGCCGGCTTTGGCATCGATCCGGAACGAGTCGCCTCTCTGGCCACCGATGTCGCTGAAGTGGTAAGAACCGGTATTCAGGTGGGTCTGGTTGTCGGCGGCGGTAACTTCTTTCGTGGAGTCGCCGCTGCCGCCAAGAAGATGGACCGGGTCACGGCGGATCACATGGGTATGCTGGCGACCGTGATCAACGGGCTCGCGTTGCAGGATGCGCTGGAGTCGCAAGGTGTGCCGACGCGGGTGATGACGGCGATCGAAATGCATCAGGTCGCCGAGCCCTATATTCGGCGGAGAGCTATCCGGCATCTCGAAAAGGGCCGCATTGTCGTATTCGCGGCGGGTACTTCTAACCCCTACTTTTCGACCGATACGGCGGCTGTTCTTCGAGCGCTGGAGATCAAGGCCGAGACAATCGCCAAGGCGACCCGTGTCGACGGCGTATACGACAAAGATCCACTAAAGCATTCCGACGCTGTAATGTACCCGCGCATTAGCTTTACGGAAGTACTGTCAAAGTCGCTTGCGGTGATGGATGCTTCCGCGGTGGCCATGTGCAGAGACAACAATCTCCCGATTCTCGTTTTCAATCTCAACACGCCGGGCAATATAATGCGAATGTCACGTGGCGAGACGATTGGAACTGTAATCGCGCGTGAACAAGAGTGAGTCCTTACCATGAAAGAACAACCGGCTCCAACAACTCCACAAAAAACAGTCAAAGACGTTGAAAACAACGCTAAGACCAGAATGGAAAAGGTACTGGCCGACCTGCAGCATGCGATGGGCAACATTCGCACCGGCCGGGCGTCCGTGAACCTTCTTGACAGCATCCGGGTAGATTATTTCGGTACGCCGACCCCGCTGAACCAAGTTGGTACCCTTCATGTGCCGGAACCGTTCATGATCACGATCCAGCCGTGGGATACGTCCTTGATCGGTGTGATCGAAAAGTCGATCCGAACTTCGGATCTCGGCCTGAACCCCGGCAATGACGGCAAGATCATCCGGGTTCCGATTCCCCAACTGACGGAAGAGCGGCGCAAAGAGTTCGTCAAGAAGCTTCATCATGTGGCGGAAGAGCATCGCGTCAGCCTGCGTAATTCGCGGCGTGACGCCAATGAGCAGGTAAAGAAGCTGGTTAAGGACAAGTTGATCAGTGAGGATGACGAACGTCGCGCTCACGATGACATCCAAAAAGTGACGGACGGCTACATGCAGAAACTCGAAGCCAATGTCAAAGCTAAAGAGAAGGACATCCTCGAAGTTAAGTAGTCGGCGCCGCGTTTTAAAAACGCAGTGTAATGCTCGCCTGAAGAGATCTGGGGCCGCCCGGTTGAAATGCGGGACTCAAACCGCTATTCGGACGGCCCGCTCCCATCATCAAGCCGGACAGCGAAGTGGACACTCCGAATAACGGACTGGACAGGAAGCGCATGGGATCGGCAAAGCTGGCCTGATTCGTCACGTTGTAGGCTTCCATGCGCAATCGCAAGCGTCCGCGCTCCTCAAAAGGCCACTCCCGCTCGATCGCCATGTCGAGTTGTGCGAGACCAAATCCTTCCATGGAATTCCGTCCAAGTGTTCCCTGC
>DASQLD010000099.1:0-3819 GCA_035630195.1 Bryobacteraceae bacterium | reverse complement strand
AGCGGCTCAGCACAAAGGCAAGGTAAAGATCACCGACGTCAAGGTGATGATCGTCCGCGGCACCTGGGACTGGAATCTGGTGCGCATCGATACGGACGCCGGAGTGTCGGGCATCGGCGAGGCGTACTGGGGGTTCGGCATTAAGGATCTGATCCTGAACCAACTGAAGCCGCAGGTTGTGGGAGAAGATCCTTTCAACGTCGACAAGCTATACACGAAGATGCTGATGCGCAGCGCCGGGCAGGGAGCGCTTGCGGGAGTCACGGTCACTGCCGCCAGCGGAGTCGAGATCGCGCTGTGGGATCTTGCGGGACGACTGCTGCAGACGCCGGCTTGCAATCTGCTCGGAGGCCGATTCCGGGACCGCGTGCGGTTTTATCGGACGATGCCGTCGGTCAAAAATCCTGAGGATCTGCAGCAATGGCGCGATCAAGTGCGTCAGGCAAAAGCGGAAAAGTTCGGGTGGACTGCTTTCAAGTTTCAGGGAGACGGCATTCCTCCTGCGGCCGACCCACAGTACAAGGAACCGGGTCACGATCCGTACACGCGCGGCCTTACGGCGAAGGATCTGCGGCGCATCGGGAAGGCGATGGAGACGGTCCGCGAAGAGCTTGGGCCGGACCTCGATTTCGGGATTGAAGCGCACTGGCGCTATGACGTTCGCGATGCCATTAATATGGCCAAGGTGATCGAGCCGGTGAAACCGATGTGGCTGGAAGATCCGGTACCGCCGGGGAATCCGGAGTCCATGGCTTACGTGACGCGTAACGTCAATGTACCGATCTCGACCGGCGAGAACCTTTATACGCGTGACGGATTCCGGCGGTTGATCGAGTTGCAGGGATGCGATTACGTGCACATCGACATTCCGAAGTCAGGTGGGTTGCTCGAGTCAAAACGGATTCACGATCTTGCGGATAACTATTACATTCCGACGGCGGCGCACAATCCCGCTAGTCCCGTGGGTACGATCGCTTCGGCGCATGCGGCTGCATCGATGCGGGATTTTCGCGTTCATGAACTCGCGCGATATATCGACTGGTGGCAGGATCTTGTGATTCACGACGGCCCGATCTTTGAGAATGGCTATCACACAATCCGGGACAAGCCGGGCTTCGGGATCGAGTTGAATCCCGATGTCGTCAAGGCTCACCTGGCTCCGGGCGAGACCTGGTGGGGTTAGGGCTGGGGCGAACGCCTTCGTTGAACTACACGAAACGCTGCTGCATTGCTTTTGCCAGCGGCGGTGTTGGCGCGAATCTCCTGCACGCCGGACGTCGCGGCCGGCGCGATAGTTTGTGGTTCACCATCGTTCCAGGCGATTAGTTTGGCGCATTCCGAACTTGAAGTCCAGTGGCGCCACGTGCGGTATCATTGCGCTCAATATGAGACGCAGGAGTTTCCTCGGCGCTCCCCTTGCTGCTTCCTTCGCGCCCCAAAAACAGGCAGCCGCTGCTTCCGATGTGCGTATCTATGCGATGGGGGACGGCATTCCTTACAGTCCCTTCGAATACGCCCAGTTGCTGACGAAGGTTTCGGATGTCGAGGCGGATGACTTCTCGCGTGGGGGCGTTGTCGAGAAGCTCGAAGCTCGGATGGCTTCGCTGCTCGGCAAGGAGGCGGCGGTTTGGTTCCCGACCGGCACGATGGCGAATCACATTGCTGTCCGGGTTCTGGCAGGCGCAAATCGGAGAGTGCTGGTCCCGGCCGAAAGCCACCTTTACAACGATTGCGGGGACTGCTGCCAGACCCTAAGCGGATTGAATTTAGTTCCTCTCGGACAGGCGAAGTCGACCTTTACCCTCGAAGAAGTGGAGAAGGCGAATAGTTCGGCGATGCTGGGCCGAGTGGCGGCTCCAATTGGTGCGATCGAGATCGAGACGCCGGTGCGGCGGCGTCTAGGAGAACGCTTCGATTTCGATGAAATGAAGAAGATTTCGGTTTGGGCGCGGGGACGCAAGATCGGACTGCATCTCGATGGAGCGCGGTTGTTGATCGAAACTGCGTATACGGGACGGCCGGTCAATGAATACACTTCGCTGTTCGATACCGTTTATGTGTCGCTGTACAAGTACTTAAATGCAGCTAGCGGCGCAATTCTCGCCGGTCCGAAGGCGCTACTCGAGAACATGTATCATGTTCGCCGGATGTTCGGAGGTGGACTCCCGCAGGTCTGGCCATTTGCCGCGGTTGCGCTGCATACGCTGAAAGACTTCGAGGCGACTTTCCGTAAGGCTCGTGAAACATCGGAGTCTGTGTTGAAAACGCTCAGTACTGATTCCAGCTTCGCCATCGAACGGATTCCAAACGGGACGAACATCTTTCGTTTGCGGGTACACAGCGTGAATGCGCCGGTATATCACTTGCGGCTCGAAGAGGCGGGCATCAGCGCTGCTGCGCCGCAGCAAGACTGGTTTGCGCTTCGTGTGAACGCAACCTGGGCGCGTGTAGCGCCGGAAGAGATCGTTGCGCGCTTTCGCAAGGCGCTGGGCTAACTGCTATTCGGAGAGGATTGGCTCGGAGACTTCCTCATCTCTCGGCGCCAATTCCTTGTGCCGGGATAAGAAGCGAACGCAGGCATTCCAGCGAAGAACCGCGTCGTCATTCCCAGGAGCCCGAAGATTCTCCGCTTCCTGGTACAGACGTAGAGCATTTCCGATCCATTCGTAGACGTAATAGCTCGCGCCCTGCCCTCCACCTTTATACCGGGCCTTTGCTCGTCGTTCCCAGGCGATGCCGGAGTAGTAAGCGCGATCATATGGAGAGTCGAGAAGAGCCGCGGCAGACAAAGCGCTCGCAAAGGCGTGGGCATCTTCTTGGATCTGATCTGTCAGCGCGAGTATCAGACTGATACGGGCGTGTACATTCTCGGGATCGATTTCAAGAATGTCCCTGCAGATGCTTTCCGCTTCTCCGGGTTCGTTGAGCAAACGGTACCGCTCGGCTTTGGCGAGGGCGCCGGGAACGCTTTCGGGCGAGATCGGCTTTGGCGCGAACATTCACTTCCCTCCTCAGAGGATTCGAAACAACTTCTTCAGCGGATCAAAGAACTTGTCGACAACGCGCTCCTTCAATGGGATGATCGCGTTCTCAGTGATTGTAATGAATTCGGGACAGACTTGGCGGCAGCATGTTGTGATGTTGCAGTAGCCCATGTTGTGCTTGTTCTTGAGGTCGTCGATTCGATCGTCAGTGTCAAGCGGATGCATCTGCAGCGCAGCCGCATAAACGAAGAACCGCGGTCCGATGAACTCCTCGTGTTTATGATGCTCGCGGAGCACGTGGCAGACATCCTGGCAGAGAAAACATTCGATGCACTTTCGAAACTCCTGCACACGGTCCACGTCGACCTGTTGCATCCGCCAGGTTCCGTCGGGCGCATCGGGAGCCCGCGGCTTGAACTTCCGAATTGTTTTCTTGACGCGGAAGTTCCAGGAGACATCGGTGACCAGATCGCGGATTGAGGGGAACGCATGCATCGGCTCGACGATGACGGGCATATCGAGATTGAGTTCGCTGAGGCGCGTCATGCACATCAGTTTGGGCATGCCGTTGATCTCAGCCGAGCAGGAGCCGCACTTACCGGCTTTGCAGTTCCAGCGCACCGCGAGATCGGGAGCCTGCTCGGCTTGCACGCGGTGGATGGCGTCGAGGACCACCATGCCTTCCTCAACGGGCGTTTTGTAATCCTGAAACGCTCCGCCGTTCGCATCGCCGCGCCAGATTCGAAATAAGGCTTGGGTCGCCATTTATTTCATCTCCTCGATTACCTGCTTCAACTCTTCGGGCATGGGTCGAAGCGGCCGTTTTTCAACCACC
>DASQLD010000098.1:0-4723 GCA_035630195.1 Bryobacteraceae bacterium | reverse complement strand
AATAATGAATCCGGACAGGAACAACTTCGCGCCCCGACTGGGCTTGGCTTGGCAACCGGGCTTTAGCAAGACGACCTTGATTCGCGCCGGCGCTGGCCTGTATTACTCTGAATTTCCGTGGTTGTTCGCGCCATACCCCCTGATATCCCCATCTCCCACAGCCACGGGCCAAAGTTTCACAAACAGCCTCACAACTGCTACTCCCACTTATGTACTCGGGACTAATGTCTTCGCACCTGTTCCTTCGGCAAAGCTCACGGACGCCTTCGCCGCTAACTTGAGTCCAGGAACGTTCGTCACGCTGCTGAACCGCAACTTACGAACCAGTTATGCGAGCCAATGGCATCTAGCGCTGCAGCAGAATGTGGGTCCTAACGATTTCGTCGAGCTAGCCTACCTGGGATCGAGCGCGCATCGACTGCCAAACATCGTGGATATGGGGCAATGCCGCGCGACGCCTGATCTATTTTGCGATCAAGGTACGCGGCCGTGGCCTCGGTATGGTCTGATGCTGTACCAGGACGGCGCGGGAAACTCATCCAACCAAGCATTTGTCGCAAAATACGAACACCGCATGGGCGGCGGATTGAACCTGCGGTTCGAATACACGTTCGCCAAGGCGCTCTCCGACAGTTGGCAGGCTGCTAATGTTAGCGGCAACCAGGTGACGAACTGCCGGCGGTGCTCAAAAGGACCCACTACGTTTGACACACGCCACCGCGCTGTGGCGAGCGTGGTCTGGCAGATTCCGTTCGAAAGGCGGGGTCGGTGGCAAAGCGCGGCGCTTGGCGCGTGGACAGTGACCGCTATCACTCTCTTTTCGACAGGGCAGCCAGTCAACCTGAGGGGGCCCAACCAGACCGGGAGTCCATTCATCACCCATCTTCCGGATCGTATTTGCGATGGGCGCAACGACCAGCTCGCCAACGATGTGCGCAACAACGGCTTGCTATGGTTCGACACCACATGCTTTAGGTCGGCGCGCGTGGGCTATTTCGGGAACAGCGGGCCAACAGTTCTCACAGGTCCAGGAGTTGCTAACTGGGACTTAGGTGTTGAGAAGTCTTTCCCTTTGCAGAACGAGACGACGAGACTACAGTTTCGGGCGGAGATGTTCAACGCATGGAATCACGCGCAGTTCCTGCAACCCAACGGGGATTCCGGCGCCGGGGCGAACTTCGGACGCATTTCTGCAACTCGCCCACCGCGTTTGGTCCAACTCGCAATTAAGCTCCTCTGGTAGACAGGCGCATCTCCGCGGTCAGCGCAGCTCAGTTGGATGCGACCACAGCGTGGCCAATCGAATTTGGCTCGATAGGGGCGTGTCGCGATCGTTAGGATAAGGAATTCACGATTACAGGCGAGGGGTGGTGGAGTCGCACGATGTAGCTCCGTCCTTCATGATGGGTAGTCAGTCCCGATCTTGATGTCCGACACCGGCAAACTGAAGGTCAATCATGTCGCCAGGCTTCTCATCGCGGTGAGGCACGCCAGATCTGAGTTCCGTGCAGTTGTGGCGGCTGATCACGCTCTCGCCAGGGACAGTTCTTACTCTACTGATCGAAGCTCGGCAGCCCACACCGAGCAGGTATAGCTACGCAGTCGAACGACGACTAAGCGCACCCAGATCGCGCTGTTCGATCTCAATCTCCCTGATTTTGAATTTCTGTACCTTGCCACTGAGTGTCATTGGAAACTCGTCGACAAAGCGGATGTACTGTGGTGTTTTGAAATACGCCAGCCGATCCTGGCAGAAGGCACGGATCTCCGCTTCATCCGTGGACTCGCCGGGTTTTAGACGGATCCAGGCAAGCACAGCCTCCCCGAGCCGTTCGTCCGGTATCCCAACGACATGCACATCGGAGATGCTCGGGTGACTATACAGAAACTCTTCCACCTCGCGCGGGTAGATGTTCTCTCCACCTCGAATTATCATGTCTTTCGCACGGCCCGTGATCTGAAAATATCCATCCGGTCGCATAACGGCGAGGTCTCCGGTATGCAACCAGCCATCACAATCCACAGTCCGGCGAGTCGCTTCGGGCTCGCCATCGTATTCCTTCATCACCATGTAACCGCGAGCGAGCAACTCTCCCTGTTCGCCAACAGGCAGTGTTTTCCCCGTAGCAGGGTCCGCGATGCGGACCTCGGTCTCTGGAAGCGGACATCCGATTGTTGTGCAACGTACCTGAACGTCATCATCGACGCGAGACATAGTAATGATGGGTGTGGCCTCGGTCTGTCCGTACCCCACCATGATCTCAGGACAGTGCATGACTGAAACCACGCGCTTCATCACCTCCACGGGACACGGTGCTCCAGCCATTACACCCGTCCGCAGCGATTGGAGATCGAAGCTGACTTTTTCACATTCCTGCAACTCGGCTATGAACATTGCGGGAACCCCGTAGATCGCAGTAGCGCGTTCCTCTGCGATTGCTTCGAGTGTCGCGGTGGCATTAAATGTTGGGCCGGGAAGAATGACTGCCGCTCCCGTGACCATCGCTGTCATGGTTCCGATCACGCTGCCGAAGCAGTGGAATAGCGGTACCGGAATACAGATGCGGTCTTTTTCCGAAAGCCGCATATACTCGCCGATGAATCGGGCGTTGTTCACTAGATTGAGATGGCTCAACACGACACCCTTCGGCGTTCCGGTTGTACCCGATGTGTACTGGATGTTTGCGGCGTCCTCAGGCTCGGCGCTGGGCGGATGCGTATCTGGCCCAGATCGCACGTCAGGCGCGGTCAGGAAGTTGTCCCATTCCGGCGATCCCAGGTAGATCACATGCTTGAGGGCCAGGGTCTGCCCGGCAGACGATTCTTCAAGAATCGAGCCGTAGTTTGCTCGCCGGTCTCGGTCACGCAGAAAGAGCACCTTGATGCGTGATCTTTTTAGGATGAAGGACAACTCGTGAGACCGGTACGCGGGATTGATATTCACCAACACCATTCCAGCGAGCGCGCAACCAAATTGGAGCAGGACCCACTCGACACAATTCGTCGCCCAGACCCCAACGCGATCGCCGGGACGCAAACCCAAAGAACGAAGCCCAGCCGCAGTTCTAGTTGCCAGCCGGGAATACTCTGCCCAAGTGAGGCGCACGTCCTGCTCACGGTCGACCACAGCGAGGCGCTCCGATGAACGGGAGGCCGTTTCGAGAAATACGGCTCCAATGGTCTTTCGAACAATGGTACCCGCTGGCCCCCGCGCGTAGCTATCCAGTTGCTGCATTGTTCACCGCTCTGCAAGCATAGAACAGTTTACGAGGAAACCGCTGCGCGCGGCGCTCGTTTTGAGAGAACATAGTTCGAATTATGGTCAACGATCGTTAACTATTTGGCGCCGTTCTTCTGGCCCAGGTCGTCTTTGCTCAACAACCTTGCGAAATGCTAGAGGCTTTGCAGCTTCCGCGTACCGAGATCACCTCCGCGGTTGAGCGTCCTGCCCTGTAGAGATCCCTGCCCGCTGCATTGTGAAGGCTGTCTCGCGCCCGACAACGGATTCGGAGATCAAGCTCGAGATCTGGCTACCTCTGTCCGGATGGAACGGAAAGTACATGCAAGTGGGTAATGGCGGTTGGGCTGGAGGGATCCCGGTCTCGTCGCTCGCCAACGCAATACGGCGTGGTTACGCCACAGCCGGCACAAACGGCGGGCACGATAGCGGGCATCCGGCGGGGCCTGCCGGATAGGCCATTGGACATCCCGAGAAGCTAATTGATTTTGGACATCGCGCTCTGCACGAGAGCGCCCTCCAGGCGAAACGAGTGATTTCCGGGTTCTACACGACGGAAGCATCTAGAAGCTATTTCTTTGGCTGTTCTGATGGCGGACGGGAAGCTCTAATGGAGGCGCAACGTTATCCGGAGGATTTCAACGGAATCATTGCCGGCGCGCCCGCGAATGACTGGTCGAATCATTTCACAGGATTTGTGTGGAACGAGCAGGCGCTTCTGAAGAGCCCAGGCAGTCTGATCGCTCCCGACAAACTGCCGGCAATTCAGAAGGCCGTGCTCGCAACATGCGACGCGAACGACGGTGTCCGCGACGGTATTCTCGAAGATCCTCGTACGTGCCGTTTCGATCCGGTCGTGCTCACTTGCAAAGGAGCCGAGAACAGCGAATGCCTGACGGAAGCTCAGGTCGTCGCTCTGAAGAAAATCTACGACGGCCCAAGAAATTCGCGCACCGGCAAACAGATCTATCCCGGCTATCCACCTGGACACGAGGCGATTCCAGGCGCGTGGCAGCCGTGGATCATCACCTCTCCTGCGGAGAAAAGCATTCAATTCATGTTCGGCAATTCCTTCTACGGTCAAGCGGTATTCGAAGATCCCAACTGGGACTTCCGCACCCTGGAATTAGATGCGGATGTAGAGTTGGCGGCAGAGAAGGCCGGCGCCATGCTCAACTCGAACAACCGTGACCTTCGGTCCTTCCGGGCAAATGGCGGCAAGCTGATTCAGTATCACGGATGGGCCGATGCAGCGATTGCGCCAATGGGTTCCATCAACTACTACACCAAAGTGCAGGACTTTTTTCGGCGGTATCCCGCTGCGCGAAATGCGAGCCGGAGGGTGTCTGATTTCTACAGGCTGTTCATGGTTCCCGGTATGGGCCATTGCGCTGGAGGAATCGGCCCTAACAATTTTGGGAATAGTGGCAATCGCTTCCAAGGCGACTCGGAACGCGACGTCATTTCGGCTCTCGAAAAGTGGGT
>DASQLD010000097.1:0-9973 GCA_035630195.1 Bryobacteraceae bacterium | reverse complement strand
CGCCTTCTGCTTCTACAGAGCGGCGACTCAATCGTTCACGATCGATGAGTCGGCAACGTTTCTGCGTTACGTGGACGTTCCCATCAACGAAGCCTTTTCTTCTTTCACTGCAAATAACCACGTTCTACTGACTTTGTTGATGAGGGCGTCTCGATGGCTGCTTGGACGATCCGAACTCGTCCTCCGGATACCGGCGCTTCTGGGCTGCGCCTTATACCTGACTTCGGCTTATCGCCTGACAGAAACATCGATACGACGAAATTGGTCGCGGCTGGTCGCTCTCATGGTACTAACTCTGAATCCGTTAGTCCTCGATCTTCTTGTGGCGGCGCGCGGTTATTCCTTAGCGCTCGGTTTTTCGATGTGGGCTCTGTATCTAGGTTGGTCGGACTTGAAGGAAAACCGGCCTCGAAGGTTATGGTGGGCAGGCCTATGCGCTGGTCTCGCAATCAGCGCGAATTTGGTGTTTGCGATTCCCCTGTGCATGCTCGGTCTAGTGTTGATTCCCGAATATGCGCGGCAAGGGCGCTTTTGGGAGTTGATCGACGGCTATGCAGGTCCGGCGGCGGTGATTTGCTTTGTGCTCCTGTTTCTGCCGCTTTCCAAGTTCTCCTCCGATGAATTTTACTTTGGCGTCGCAAAGCTTTCCGAAACGACGGCATCGCTGCTCGGCGAGTCATTGTGGCAGCCGTTTGGTGGCTTGTTTTTGATCGATGCACTCACACAAGTGGCGCCGCGCGCGCGTGAATTCTTCATCAACACGTTGTCGGCTGGGTTGCTTATCGTCATCGGATTTTCCGCTGTATGGTTGATGACTCGGAGGCAACGAGGCATGGAAGCCTTGCTTCTCGGGTTCGTTTTGTCAATATCGATCCTGTCCGTAGCGACCTGGGTACTAATGAACAAGGCTCTCGGAGTATTGTTTCCGATGACACGCACGGCTGTATACATTCTTCCTTTGATCGGATTTGCGGGCGCGCTTGCCGCCGATCTTTCGCGGACTCGCATTGCCTCAATGGCATTCACTTCTCTCACAGTGTTGCTTGCCACACTGTACGTCAGCGAACTACGAGCGACCTATTTCAGCGAGTGGCGCTCCGAAGCCGGCATGAAGCGCCTGATGCGGCGTTTAGTGCACGACACACGAGACCGGGAGAATGGAAGTGCTGTCACCGCGGGAGGCTCCTGGGATCTCGAGTTTTCGATCCGCTACTATCGTGTGCGATACAGGGCAGGCTGGATCAGGGTTCTCGGTGTCGAGGAGCGGAAGTCGGAAACTCCCGAGTACTTCTTCCTTGGCCCCGATGATCGCAAGCTTGTGGACCAGTTGAAATTGAAAGTGATAGAGCAGGATGACACTTCAGGCACGTTACTGGCGCGCCGCACTTAGCATCGCTGCTTTACTACCGATCGCGTGCGTGAAAACGCCCGAGAGCTATCCGATTCCGGATCAACATCAGCCCTTTCGCGCAAGTAGCGCGGATCCCGAGTATGTTGTCGCCGGATCGAAGGACGCTTCCCGTTACTTTGTTCGCGACATCCGCATCGATGCGGGTTTGTGGCGGTGGACAGGAGCCCAACCGGAACTCGAATTTACGCTCACTTCAACGCACAACCGCACACTGGTTTATGAGTTTGTCATTAATGAGGAAACGTTCAAGCACACAGGACCGGTGCACATCTCCTTCTTGGTGAACGGTAAACTTATTGCGCGCGAGATATACGACACGCCCGGCGATAAGAAACTGGAGAAGCTCATCTCCGAAGAACTGCTTCAGGCGACGAAAAAGACACGCGTAACGGCCCACGTGGAAAACACGTGGCAATCCCCCGATGGCGTAATTTTTGGCATTCTCCTGAAGCGGGCCGGGTTCATCTGATGAAAGCGACATCGATTTTACTGAGCTTCGCTTTCACCATTGCCACTATAGAAGCATTAGGACTGCTGTTGCTACAGCGGCTTCAGCCCCGCGTCTCACGGCAGGAACAATACGCCTACGCATTTGTCACCGGCTCGGGTGTATTGAGTTGGCTCGTGTTCTTGCTGGCAGCCGCACACGTAGTTTGGACGGCTACATTCGTGATCCTGGGCGTTGTAGCGATCGGAGCCTCACTGTACTCCAAAGCTTGGGTCCCCTCCCAAGAAAACTTGCCGCCATTGCCCCGCCTGTATCTCGTATTGTTAACCACGACGATGATCGCTTTTGGCGCTTGGTATTTCATGAACGCTTTGGCGCCCGAAGCGAGCGCCGATGGCAGCATGTATCATCTCGGCCTCGTCCAGCGATACCTCGACCAGCATGGGTTTGGGCGTATTACGACAAGCATGTATGCAAGCCTGCCGCTTGCGATTGAGATGCTATTTCTTTTTGCGTTCTCGCTCGGCAGGCATTCCGCGGCGGCTCTCGTTCACTTCGCGTTCTTGATCGCGCTGCCGCTAATCATGGTCGTCGTCGGCAGGCGATTGGGACATCCACGAGCCGGCGCCGTCGCCGGAATCCTCGTGTTCCTCAGCCCGGTGTTCGGGTTTGATGGATCTTCGGCTTACGTTGACGTTGCGGCGGCGTGCGTCGCATTCGCTCTGTTCGGCATTCTGCAGATTTGGGATGAGACGCGCGAGCAGAATCTCCTGCCAATCGTTGGACTCCTGGCTGGATACGCCTATAGTGTGAAGCTGACGATTTTTGTTGCCATTCCGTATGCCGTACTGTTCGTGCTTGTGAAGCTGTTGCGCAGGCGTCAGCCGCTCTTCATACCCATGACGGTTGTTTGCGGATGCGTTCTGCTCATGGTACTTCCCTGGTTGGTTAAGAACGCGATCACGGTGGGTAATCCCTTCTCCCCGTTCTTGAATCGCTGGTTTCCTAATCCGCACATTCACATCTCGTTCGAACAGACATATCAAGAATTTCAACGAAACTACCCGGGACTACATAGTATGTGGGACATCCCCGTGGAGGCGACGGTTCGGGGTGGGGTACTGAACGGAGTGCTCGGACCCGTATTCCTCTTGGCGCCGCTTGGTCTATTGGCGATGCGTGGAAAGCTTGGCCGTCAGTCGGTTTTGGCGGCGTTAGTGTTCCTGGCCCCGTATCCTGCCAACGTTGGAACTCGCTTTCTCATTCCCGCAGCGCCATTCCTTGCATTCGCGATAGCCCTCACATTACAGCAATGGCGCGGTATGGCGCCACTTGTCGTACTCTTTCACGCATTTATCTCATGGCCCGATGTTGCCGGATTTTACACCGCGGAGCATGCCTGGCGTCTCGACAAATTCTACTGGAGGGGCGCTTTCCGTCTCCAACCCGAGTCGGAATATTTGAACGAGCGGATGGCGGAGTACGCCACTGCGAAGCTGGCTGAGCGGGTTGTGCCTAAGAACGGCCGTATCTTCACACTCGGAGGTATCGCACACGCGTATTGCCGGCGCGAAGTTGTTGTGTTTTACGAGTCAGCCCTAGGAAATCGTTTGTTCAATGGCCTAGCCGCTGCAATTTTACCGTCCTTCCAACCACTACATTGGTGGAACTATGAGTTTCCGAAGCAGCCATTGCGCAGATTAAGACTGGCTCAGACGGAAGCATCGAAAAGCAACTGGAACATCAGTGAAATCCGACTTCTCGGCGCTGACGGTCGGCTTCTAAGAGCCAAGAATTGGAAGCTGCGATCGGATCCGAACCCGTGGGACGTGCAACTGGCGTTTGATAACTGTCCGACCACTCGCTGGACATCGGGAGAAGCGGCGCGTCCTGGGATGTTTATCGAAGTGGAATTGGCGGAGCCGACGGAGTTGACAGGAGTAAGAGCGGAAGTTCCACCGGAGACGATAGGGAACGTTCGCCTCGAGGCCGAACGGAACGGCCAGTGGAAGGAACTTGTTCCGAGGCCTGTGGTTACCGAGGCTCCGCCCCTAAAGGGAACACGGCGGCTGGCGACCGACGATTTGAAGCGCAGCGGGATGACGCACATCGCCGTGAATGATACGGAGTTTTTCGCCGCGGACATGACAAAAGACCCGAAAGCTTGGGGAGTTACGCAAGTCGGGGAAAGCGGAAAAATGAAGGTTTACAGGATTGATTAAGATCGTCTTCGAAGGAAGTACCCTCAAGGGTCAACTGCCATGAATTCTCCCGTTCGATGTCTGCGACTTGGCGTCGTAAAACAACTGTTTCGATAAGTGCTGGTGGTCGTACCGCGTTTTACGACCTCCCGGCGCGTCTAAACATTCATTTCCTCAGCTTTGACTGGATTACGATTTCTTCCAGCAGCGCGGACTGAGGCTCGGCGGCATGGCGACAATGTGAGCACCGTCGCGTTGGAAGAAGGTCTGCGACACCCGCAGTTTTTCTCACTTAAAGTATTTCCCGCGTGACCCGTTATCCCGGACGGCCGAAGCACTGTGCATACCGCAGGGCGCTTCCTTCCACATAGGCTTCTTCTCCACTTGGCTGAAATATTTCACGGTGATCAAACCTTTGGGTACGTATCCGGATGACGGAACGACGTCTTCCGGTAATTTAGATACGATGGAATCCGTTGAATAGCGAGCGGCAGGGCCGCGATGAGGTTAACCTTCTCACAGAACGGCAAAAGGAGAACGCAATGCGCAACGCATTCCTAATAGTATCCGCCTTAGCAATTTCCACGAGCATGTTCGCTCAGGAAGAGAAAGACTTTCAGGATTGGATGAAAACGACGGGCGCGACGGCGGGAAGCCTTCGCAAGAATCTTGAAGCCAAGAACGGCGAAGCCGCTGCGGGCGATGCCAAAAAGCTGCAGGACGTCTTCACGCAGGTTCACGACTTCTGGATGAAAAAGAAGATCGACAACGCGACGAAGTTCGCATCCAATGCTCAGAACGGATTCAAAGAGGTCGGCGAGCTCGCGACGGCGGGCAAATTCGACGAGGCTTCAGCGACGCTAAAAGCGACAATGGCGCATTGTGGCGGCTGCCACAATGCGTATCGTGAGAAGGCAGCGGACGGCTCCTGGAAGATCAAGTACGACTAGGGCTCTAGCTGACGGGCAGTAGAATGAGAAAGGCGATCGAAGATCCGCTCGCCTTTTCGCTCGATCCGGCGCGTCATGCAGTTATCCCAATTCGATCCTCTGGTCGCTGAATGGTTTGCGACGCGCTTTCCTTCGGGCGCAACGGAGCCACAGCTTCTCGGATGGAATGAAATCTGCTCAGGGCGGGATGTCCTGATCTCCGCTCCGACTGGTTCCGGTAAAACTCTCGCGGCATTTCTCATTTGTCTCGACTCGCTGGTCCGCGCAGCGCGAGCCGGAACTTTAGTTGACGAAACCCGAGTAGTGTACGTGTCGCCGCTTAAGGCCCTTTCAAACGACGTGCACAAGAACTTGGATGTTCCTCTCGCCGAGATCGCGCAGCTCGCCGAGAAAAAGGGCATTGCACTCGCGCCGATCCGGACGGCAGTTCGCACGGGCGACACACCGATGTCAGAACGTCAAAAGATGACGCGGGTGCCGCCCCACATTCTCGTTACAACTCCAGAATCGCTCTTCATGCTTGTCACCGCAGGCAAGTCGCGCGAGATGCTGCGAAAGGTGCGTACCGTTATAGTCGATGAAATCCATGCGATTGCGGATGACAAACGAGGTTCGCACCTTGCGTTGACACTGGCTCGGTTGAATGCTCTCGTCGGAAAAACGCCGCAACGAATCGGGTTGTCTGCGACGGTGCGGCCAATCGAGAAGGTCGCCAGCTATCTTGCTCCTGGAGCTGCAATCGTAAATGCCGGGCACCGGCGCGATTTAGAGCTTTTCGTAGAGGTCCCTAATGACGAGTTAGGAGCTGTGGCGACTAGCGAAATGTGGGATGAGATGTATGATCGCATCGCACGGCATATTTCCAATCACAAAACGACGCTCGTTTTCGTGAATACGCGGCGCATGTCTGAGCGGGTGGCGCATGCGCTGGGCGCCAGGCTTGGAGACAACGTTGTACTGCCACATCACGGCAGCCTCTCGCGGACACTAAGATTCGAAGCAGAAATGCGGTTGAAGTCGGGAGAACTGCGTGCCGTTGTGGCAACAGCGTCACTCGAACTCGGCATCGATATTGGAAGCGTGGACTTAGTTATTCAGATCGGCTCTACGCGATCGATCGCGGTTGCGCTGCAGCGTGTCGGACGCTCGGGACACTGGGTTGGCGCGAAACCCAAAGGCATCATTCTGCCTACGACGCGCGATGAACTGATCGAGTGCGCTGCTCTGGTTCGTTCTGTCCATGCCGGGGAATTGGAGCAAATCGAGATACCGGAGAATGCTCTCGATATTTTGGCTCAGCAGATAGTAGCCGCGTCGGCGACGGACGATTGGAGTGAGGACGATCTGTACGCGCTGGTACGAAGAGCCTATCCTTATCGCAATCTTGAGCGATCCCGATTCGACGGCGTGATCGGAATGTTGTCGGAAGGGATTGCGACCTCGCGCGGACGTAGCGGCGCTATGGTGCATCGCGACCAGGTAAATGGTCGGGTACGCGGCCGGCGTGGGTCCCGGCTGGCGGCAATTACATCCGGTGGAGCAATCCCGGAGACCGGGGCTTACGCCGTGGTTGCCGAGCCGGAAGGTAAGACGGTAGGAACGCTCGACGAAGACTTCGCGTTAGAGAGCCTTACGGGCGATGTATTTCTACTTGGAACCACTTCGTGGCGGATTCGACACGTGATGCAGGGTCGCGTGTATGTGGAGGACGCCCGCGGCGCGGCGCCCTCGATTCCGTTTTGGCTTGGCGAAGCGCCAGGACGATCGGCGGAGTTGTCTGAGTCCGTGTCGCGCTTGCGGCAGCGAATTTACGACGAAGGCGGATCATTTCTGCTTGCCGATTGCGGTTTGGATGACGCGGGCGCGCGTCAAGCAATGGCATATGTCCGCGCGGGTCGAGCGGGACTCGGCGCTGTGCCGGCTAGTGATACTGTCGTAGCGGAGCGGTTCTTCGATGAGGCCGGCGGCATGCAGCTTGTTATACATGCGCCGTTCGGGTCCCGGATCAATCGCGCGTGGGGACTGGCGCTGCGTAAACGCTTCTGCCGGACGTTCAATTTCGAACTGCAGGCCGCGGCAACAGACAATGGCATCCTCATTTCGTTGAGCGACAGACACGCGTTCCCATTGGAACTCGTATTCGAGTTCTTGAAGCCGAAGACTGTTCGCTATGTGTTGACGCAAGCGCTGCTCGACGCGCCAATGTTCGGTGTGCGCTGGCGTTGGAATGCGACGCGCGCGTTAGCGATTCTGCGATTTCACGGCGGAAAGAAAGTTCCTCCTCCGATCCAACGGATGCGCTCGGAAGATTTGCTTGCGTCGGTGTTCCCGGATCAGGTTGCCTGCGCGGAGAATCTGACTGGACCGATCCGTATTCCCGATCATCCTCTAGTTGAGGAAACGATCGCGAATTGTCTCGAAGAAGCGATGGACATCGACGGCTTGACGGAAGTGTTGCGACGGATCGAGTCGGGCGCGATTCGCACTGTGACGCTCGATACACCCGAGCCGTCGGTGTTTAGTCATGAAATTTTGAATGCGAATCCGTATGCGTATTTGGACGACGCGCCGCTGGAGGAGCGCCGGGCTCGGGCGGTGAGTTTGCGACGGACCCTTCCCTCAGATGCGGCTGATGGAACCGGGGTGCTGGATCCCCTGGCGATCGAGCAAGTCGCGGCCGAGAGTTGGCCTGTGGTGCGCAATGCCGACGAGTTGCACGATGCGCTTCTGACATTGATCGTGCTTCCGCCAGTGGCGGAGTGGTCGAGATTTTTCGACGACTTCAGGCAGCGGGCAGAGCATTTGCGACTCCGTTGTGGGTTGCGACGGAGAGGCGGGACATCCTTGGGGATGTGACGGCAGTGCTGCGCGGATGGATGGAATCGATTGGACCTTCGACAGCGGCAGCGCTCAGTATACGTCTGGGATTCTCAAGGGAAGAAATCGACATCGCGCTTGCGCAGCTCGAAGCCGAGAGTCAAGTCATGCGAGGTCGATTCACACGGACGAGCGCTGACAATGAGATCGAATGGTGTAACCGGCGAGTGCTGGCACGCATTCATCGCATGACGCTAGGGCGGTTGCGCCGGGAGATCGCGCCGGTGAGCGCTGAACAATTTTATGCGTTTCTCACGCGCTGGCAGCATGTGGCGCCGGGAACGCAATTGCATGGCGCAGATGGTGTGCTCGAGATCGTTAGCCAGCTCCAGGGCTACGAGATTCCTGCGGCCGCATGGGAATCGCAAATCCTGTCAGCTCGCATTGCCAACTATGATCCCGAGATGCTCGATGATTTGTGTTTGTCCGGCGAAGTGATGTGGGCGCGTGTGTCGCAACCTGCAGGGAAGGTGCGGGCAACACGGGTCGCTCCGATCACGCTGCTGGCGCGCGCGGATGCCGGATGGCTGGTGGAAGGGTCGGGGGAGTACGA
This sequence comes from Bryobacteraceae bacterium, assembly GCA_035630195.1. Lineage (GTDB taxonomy): Bacteria > Acidobacteriota > Terriglobia > Bryobacterales > Bryobacteraceae > DASQDN01. Next base: position 1,533 of record DASQLD010000097.1, on the reverse strand, counting down.
AGGCCTATCCGATGCGGCCCAACAGGTTTTGGCCTTGCTGCAGATGGAGCGAGCGCTGTTCTTCGGAGACATTGCGCGATTGACGCGACGATCGGCGGTCGAAGCGGAAGAGGCGCTGTGGGAACTGGTCGCGGCGGGTCTGGTGACAGCGGACGGCTTTGAGAACCTCCGGCTGCTGCTCGATCCGAAGCGGAGGCGCGGTGAGGGTCGGGGCAGGTATTCGAGAAGACGGAATGCGGCCGGACGGTGGGCGCTGGTTCCGACCGGCTTGCCTCATGAACGCGCGGAAAAATGGGCGTCGCAGTTGTTATTACGCTGGGGCGTGCTGCTTCGCGATGTGCTGGCGCGCGAGACGGGCGCTCCACCGTGGCGCGATCTTCTGCCGGTCTTGCGCAAGCTCGAAGCGCAGGGGCAGATTCGCGGTGGACGATTCGTTTCGGGCTTTACGGGCGAACAGTTCGCGAGGCCGGAAGCGCTGGATGTTCTGCGCGCCATGAAGCGGGCCGGAGGTGTAGAAGCGCCTCAGGTGGCCAGCGCCGATCCTCTCAATCTTGTGGGTATAATTCTTCCCGGCCCACGTGTCAGCCCACTTTCTCTCACAATGCCGCAAATGCATTTCAACGTTGCTACAACTTGATCAAATCAGGGCGATCACGACGCCCTTACTCATAAGGACAAACCTTCCCAAATGAAGAATACTGTTTTGCTGATGACTCTCGCCCTGTCTGTCTTGGCTCAAGACGACAACACGCCGACGTGCAGGGATCTTCCGACGCATCCCCAGTTGATGAGCGCTTTGAAGGCGGCTCGCCAACAAGCAAATGGCGGATTCAATTTAAATATGTGGGGTACGGTTGTGGATCGCGACGGCACCGTCTGCGCGATTGCATTCACCGGCAACGGGCGCGGAGATCAGTGGCCCGGCAGCCGGGTGATCTCCGCACAGAAGGCAAATACCGCCAACGCTTTCAGTCTGCCCGGTCTGGCGCTCTCGACGGCAAATATCTACTCGGCCGTTCAACCTGGCGGCAGCCTTTACGGCCTGCAGCATAGCAATGTCGTTAATCCCGTTGTCGCATACCAGGGACCTGAGAGAAATTTCGGTCAATCGAACGATCCGATGGTCGGTCTGCATCTCGGTGGTGTGAATGTATTTGGGGGCGGGCTCGCTCTGTATGACAAGGGAGGCCGGCTGTTAGGCGCGATCGGCGTCAGCGGCGACTCTTCATGCGCTGACCACAATATCGCATGGCGGACGCGCAACATGCTTCAACTCGATTACGTCCCTGCAGGAGTCAGCGGAGACGCAGCGCGACCTGACAATATTGTGTACGACATCACCGGTGGAACAAGCGCGGGAGGATGGGGACATCCGGTTTGTAGCGACGCTGCCAAGACAATCTCGCAAAGCCTCTCGCCGACAAGGTCCACGAACTAACGCCAAGTACAATACGAATACGAAATGGAGAATCGCGAGATCGCCTCTCTGCTCGCTGAGACTGCCGATCTCATGGAGATCGCTGCCGAAGACGG
>DASQLD010000096.1:0-15340 GCA_035630195.1 Bryobacteraceae bacterium | reverse complement strand
CACTGTCGGAGAAAAGAGGTGAAGCCACTGGGTCGCGAGGTTGTTGTTTCTGCCTTCGACCAGGTAGCTGAACTCCGGGTTATTCGTGATGCTGAAATATTTCGGGATGTTGGTTGCGTAACGCGCGAAAACTTTGTCGTTCTCCGATATCGAGTGATCGATCTTGACGAAGTACTGGTCATCATCGATCGAGTTTGTTCCAGGATTTCGGAAGTTAACACCCGAGATCGGGTCCGGGAGCGAGTTCTGGGCGCGTGGGATGTAGTTGAGAAGAGACTGTGCAGCCGGCGAGATTCTGCTCGTCGGAATTATGTTGTTCGGAAACGGCGTTGGACTTGCCGGATTGGAGAACGGATCGACAATCTGAATCGGTGCTTGCGGTACCCCTGCGGCGTTGGTTCGATTCAGCAGTTGGCTGAAGTCACCGGTGCGCATCGCGTCACTTGGGACAAGCGCGGTGGAGATTGCGCCCGGCTCCCGGCGGCGACGGCCTTCATAGTTAAAGTTGAAGAACGTTTTATTCCGGCCGTTATAGACCTTTGGAATCAGGATGGGACCACCCAAGACTCCCCCGAACTGGTTCTGTCGCAAAGATGTCTTCTTGATGCGCGGCTGTCCAACCGGCGTGAAGTAGTTCTGAAAATAGCCCTCTGCGTCGAGCTTGTCGTTACGCAGATAGTCATAGACCGATCCGTGAAAATCGTTCGTTCCGGAACGCATGACCATCACAAGCTGCGCGCCCGAATTGAATCCGTATTCGGCCGAGTAGCTGCCCGAGATGACGCGGACTTCTTCCATCGCTTCCGGCGAAGGAGAAAACGGGACTGTATTTATGCGCGCTTCTGTCGCGACAACGCCATCGAGCGTTGCGTGTTGACTGGTTTCCCGCTGACCATTGGCGATGATGGCAATCGTCTGCCCCGGAATCGGAACACCGCCGCCGCCACCGGACTGTCCGTCATAACCGTGGCGTGATCCAAAACCGACACCCGGATTGAGGACAGCGAAATTCCCGACGTTGCGGCCGTTCATCGGAAGTTCGACCAGACGCCGCTGCTCGACAGTTCCGCCGATTGAGGCTTCGTCCGTCCGGAGATTCGCTGCTTCCGCCGTCACGGTAATCGCCTCGGCTTGCGATCCGACCTGCAGCCGAAAATCGACACGGAATTTTTCGTTAACTTGAAGGACGATGCCTTTGCGTGTTTCGCCCTTGAAACCCGGCTGCTCGACGACTACCTGATACTCGCCAATGTCGAGGATCGGAAACGCATAGTCGCCGGTCTCCGTGGTTACGGTTGTTGAAGCTACACTGGTTTTTACATTTGTGGCAGTGACCTTCGCGCCGGAGATCGAAGCTCCGGAAGCATCGGTAACGCTGCCAAGGATTGAAGTAGAAGTTGTTTGCCCAAAAGTGGCTGTTGTGAATATGAGACTAGCCAGACTGAGCAGGTAAATGTTCCTCATTTAAAGACCCTTCCCATGATGGAGCGAATGTGAATACAGCGTGACACCTGGATTAGACGGAGTATACACGAACTCGCAGGGGCGGTGCGTGTGGTCGACCAGCGTGGGTTTAATCTGTTGATTCTGAAGCGGGTGGATGACAGACGGCTAGCGTTGCGTCCTGGCAACAGTGTCATCGATCTGACCTTTAGTTCATTATAGGGCCGCGCTGCCGGCCCCTACTCTTTTAGGGCGAACGACAGGATGGAACTGCCCGAAGCGATGGCCACGTACTGGCGTCCGTTCATCGTATAGGTCATTGGGGAAGCCTTCCACGCTTCGTTGGTCTCGAAGTGCCAAAGCGTCTTGCCGGTTTTGGCGTCAACTGCTGCGAAGCCCCCTCCCGTCTCGCCATAAAAGACCAGGCCGCCGGCTGTCGAGAGGACGCCGGAGTAATTGGATTCCGGTGGACCGACTTGTGGAATCTCCCAGACAATTTTGCCGGTTTCGACATCGAGCGCCCGCAAATACTTCTCCGGGGGGTTCTTGGGATCGCGAAACGGGACATACCCACCGAGCTTCGACTGTTGATAGATATTGCAGTCTTCTACGGCCATGACATAGAAGAGCCGTGTCGATGGATTATATGCGGTCGAGTACCAATTCGTGGCTCCACGTACTGCAGGACAGGACACCGTGCCCGCTTTCGTAGGCTTGGCTCCTTCTAGGAGCTGTGGCCGCCCCTTCGCATCGATCCCGCTCGCCCATGTAAGTCGCTTGACGAACGGTTTGCCGAGCAGAAACTCACCAGTCGTGCGATCGAGGACATAGTAGTAGCCGTTTCGATTCGCCTGCAGCAGCAGTTTGCGGTCCCGGCCACCGAACTTTGCATTGACCAGAACGAGTGGCTCGGTCGCATCCCAGTCATGGAGATCGTGTGGGGTGAACTGGAAGTACCAACGTAGTTTTCCAGTGTGAATGTCGAGAGCGACAACGCTGTTGGTGTAGAGATTGTCGCCCTTCCGATCATCACCATCGGTGTCCGGGAAAGGGTTGCCTGTGGGCCAATAGAGCAACTGCGTCTCCGGATCATAAGAGCCCGTCAGCCAGGTAGCTCCGCCACCGACATCGATAGCGTTGCCGATCCAGGTTTCAGAACCCGGCTCACCGCGCTTGGGTACCGTCCAATATCGCCAAGCGAGCTCGCCAGTTGTTGCTTTGTACGCGGCGATGAATCCTCGGATGCCTTCATCGCCTCCCGCGACGCCGCCGATCACGAGATCGCCCACGACAAGAGGAGCTACGGTCGAGCCGTAACGGCTCGGCTCTTCCGGCATGAACACTTCCCACATCAAGCCCCCGGTGAGACGGTTCAGGCAGATCAAGTGAGCGTCGTCAGTAGCGAAGAACACGCGATCGCCAAGAACTGCCGCGCCACGGTTCGCGCCTTTCGCCGCGTCGCCGGCGATTCGTCCGGCCGGGGTTCTCGGTCGTGAATAACACCAGATTTGGCGTCCCGTCTGGGAATCGATAGCGCAGACTTGATTGGGACCCGTCACATACATCACGCCATCCACGACAAGCGGAGTCATTTCGAGTCCGCTATATGGCAGCGAGTATGACCATGCGAGTTGAAGCTTACTTGCGTTCTGGAGATTGATCTGATCGAGTTTGCTATGGCGGTTTGCGCTGACGTCGCCGTTATAAGTAGGCCATTCTCCCGGTCTAGGCTCGAGAATTTGTTTCTTAACGTCCTCGGGAACCGGAGCACCTGCAGCAAGCTTGCCAACGGTGATGCCACCCAGTTTGCTCATGTAAGCGAGCAGATCGCGCCCTTCCAGATCCGTCGCTTTGAGGGGCGGCATCAATGATTGCGGTTCTCGCTTTACCTCCGTATATTCGGTGTCTTTCAGAAGGCGCATTTTGCCATCGAGTGTCTGCAACTGAATGTCATGCTTGCCCTGGTTTCGCGCGAACCCGCGCAGTGTCAAACCATTCTTCATACGCACGTTCACGACAACCCAAGCGTCGTCGGGACACCAGGCCCACCCGGGACACGACGAGGTTGAACGGTTCGCGACTCGCGCGACAGGATCGACGAGCGATTGACTAAGTTGCCGCAGAGTAAGTTGACGCCCTATGCCCGACAAATCCGGTCCGTTGGAGCCACCTTTGCCGGCGACCATGTGACACGATCCGCACTGTCCTTTGCCGAAGAAGAATCGCTCACCTGCTGCCGCGTCGCCGGCAGGTTTTACGTCGTAGGCGGAAGCGTTTAGCGAATGAACCCATGTTGCAAGCGAGTCTAGTTGTTCTTTCGGTAGAGCGAACGGAGGCATTCCGTTCGGCGTGCCGGTCCGAATTAACTCGGCAATCTGCTGGACAGATCGGCTGCGCAGTCGCCTGTTTTCCACCAGTGCCGTGCCTCGCTCGGTTCCTGTCGCTTTATCTCCGTGACAGCCGGAGCACAGGGTGGCAAATTGTGGGGGAGCCGGTGACTCCTGCGCGGCAAGGTAGGCGATTGGCCAAATCAGCAGTAGCAGTCGAGGAGTACGCATCTTCGGTTTTATAGTCGCTCAGCAAGCTCAGAGACGCTCAGCAAGCTCAGAGAAATGATACATGATGGACAGGAGAACAATGCCGTCATCCGAACGAATCACATCCGTCCAAGTGCATACCGCGCCAATGGCGCTCTCGTGGTTGACCGATTCGCGCATCGCCAACCCTATGTCCCGCTATGCGGAACACCGCGACCGCCGAGCCACTTGGTTTGGAGAAATGACCGCCGGTGTCGTCGAAATTCAGACGAACGATGGCGAATCCGGCCTTGGCTTCATCGGCGGAGGGCGGGGAAGCGTCGCCCAGGAAATCGTGCGCTCGCATTTCGCCTCGCTGTTGATCGGTAACAGCCCGTTCCAAGTGGAGATGATTTGGGATCAGCTTTATACTGCGTCGACAATGTACGGGCGCAGTGGAATCGCGCTAGAAGTGATTAGCGCGGTCGACATTGCGCTCTGGGATCTGATCGGCAAAATCACCGGACGCCCTGTCTACGAACTGATCGGCGGAGCCACACGGGATCGCATCCGAGCCTACGTCACCGGCAACCTGACAGATCGGCACCTGGACCAAGGTTTTCGCGACGTGAAACTCGCTCTGCCGAATGGGCCCGCGAGCGGCAAGGAAGGCTTGAAAGAGAATGCGCGGATGATCGAGCAGACCCGCAAGAAGGCCGGTCCCGATGGCGACATCATGCTGGATTGCTACATGGGGCTCGATCTACCCTACGCGATCGAAGTTGCGAAGATTGCACGGGAATTCGGTGTCCTGTGGATCGAGGAACCTTTTGCACCCGAGCAGATCGATTTGTTTCTCCGGTTGCGCGACGCCGTACCCGATATCCTGATCACTGCCGGAGAGCACGAGTTTAGCCGGTGGGCTTTTCGCGCGCTAGTCGAACGCAGGGCCGTGGACTTCCTCCAACCCGATATCTACAGGGCAGGTGGGATATCTGAATTAAAGAAGATCGCCGCCTACGCCAGTGTCTATGGCGTGCCCGTCATTCCGCACGGAATCGGAGCTCCCACCTATCATTTCGTCATCTCGACAGTAAACTGCCCGCGCGCCGAATTCGTCGATGTCTTCGCGCAAGGCAACGAACTGCTACTCGAAGGCGAACCCGTGCCGAAGAGTGGCTTCATCGAATTAAACAATGAGCCGGGATTCGGATATCGGTTGAATAACCGTGTGTTGCGCGGGGAAGCGCAGGTTGCGCCGATATGGTGAGATTGATTTCTCTGACATTTTTCGATACATTCAGCGCCGGGGGAATAACGTGAATCGACGAGACTTTCTTGCGACGGCCCTATGCGCGCCAATTGCGGCGCCCGCGTTCCAGGGTGAAAAGAGCAAGCTGAAGATCACAGGAATTCGTCTAGTGAAGACGAAGGATCGGAAAGCTGCGCCGAACTACACGCCGGCTCCGGGGTCGTGGTCGACAGGTGGGGTTGAAGTGGCGAACCCGATGTCGATTTACCCGAAGTACAAAGCCACCCGGTCGCTATTCATGGCAGACGATCCCGCGATGGGCGGGTTCACAGTCGAGATCTCCACAGACAAGGGCGTCAAAGGTTATGGCCGTGGTGGTCCGGCGGGCGGCGCTATTGTCGAGAAGCACCTGGCAAAGTTGCTGATGAATGAGGATCCGTTTGACATCGAGCGGCTCTGGGACACGATGTGGCGCTCGACCATGCATTACGGTCGAGCGGGCGCCGTGATCAATGCCATCAGCGGCGCGGACCTGGCGCTATGGGATCTGGTGGGCAACGCGCTCGGTCAACCCGTTTACAGACTGCTTGGCGGCGAAACCAAGCCCCGCATTCCGACTTACTGCACCGGCAATGACCTGGAGCAGCACATCGGATATGGGTTCAAGCGGTTGAAGCTTGCCATTCCACACGGTCCCGCTGACGGGAAAGAAGGCATGCGGAAGAATGTCGAACTCGTGAAGCGTACGCGAGAACTACTCGGACCCGAAGGCGACATCATGCTCGACTGCTGGATGGCGTGGACGGAACGCTACACGATCGAAATCGCGGAAATGTTCGAGCCCTACAAAGTCTATTGGATGGAGGAGTGCCTCCAGCCGCACGACTACGAAGGATTCGGTCGTTTGAATGCCGCGATCAAGTCAACACGCATCGTTACCGGTGAGCATGAATACACGCGGTACGGCTTCCGTCGGCTACTTGAAGTCAACGGAGCAAGCATCTGGCAGCCTGATATCAACTGGTGCGGTGGTCTCACCGAAATTCGGCGCATCGGAGCGCTGGCGGCCGCGTACGACATTCCGGTGATCCCACATGGCGGCGGACTCGGCGAGGGAATCCATTTCATCATGGCGACGACGAATGCTCCCTGGTCGGAAATGTTCATGCCTGCGCCTGGTGGCCCCAAGGAGGTCTACGATCTTTGGGAAGAGAAGTACAACCTCACGAAGGGTCCAGAAGGAATCTATATGCGACCTTCAGAGAAGCCGGGCTTCGGTTGGGATATTGTCGTATCGTAAAGACCCTCAGGGCGACGGTTTAGCGCCGTCGCCCTAACTTTCTTCCATCATCACGAAGAGCTCTGCGCAGTAATTCTTATTCAGATCAATACTTACTTGATTCTCGTAAGCGATCTGAGAGCGCCAGCCTGGGCGCGCTGCGTGAAGTTAGTAGATTTCCCGCGACAGATCCTCAAACACAAAGTTTCCCTTGCAAATCCGAATCCGCAATCTCCTCCTCCCATTCCTGTAAAGAGCTCGAGACTGTTTCTTTCAGGACCTGCGAATCGGTCAAGCACTTGAAACATTCGACGCTGCCTCGGGCTTGACGCCTTTGAATGGGTCGTCAGCGTGGTCCTCCACGGGCGACGGAACGCCGTTCCACAGGCGAACTAGAGCCGCTTGTAGGTCAGCAAGGCTCGGCAGGGACAAGCGCAGAGAATCATACTCAGTATCTTCGTGGTTCGCCTCTAGGACGTCGCCGGTGAAAATCGCGTACTCTTCTTCGATGACGAGGGGAAGAGAGTTGCAAAGAGGCTGACCGCCCGAACAGCTACATCCTCTATGCTTTGAAAAGCGAAAACGACCAGCTCGGCCAATATCGGCAGGCGTCTCATGCACTCGGCTGTGAAGAGTCGCGCTTTACCCAGCGATACGCTTTCACCGAGTTCTTCCAGAAGTATTTCTCGGCCGCCACTTGACCCTTCGTGTTGAAATATTCCTGCGCGATTCGGAGAACCTCTGGATAAGGCAGCCAGTTGTCGCTATTTGGCCAGTCGCTACCGTACAGGACCCTGTCTTCGCCGAACACGCCAAAAATCTCATCGAGATTGGCCTTGTAGAAGCCCAAGTCCGTCGGAATCTTTCCATCCACACGACGGAACACCTCCGAGATCTTGACGTAGATCTGCGGCCGCTTGCCGATCTCCTGAAGATGCGCCTTGTAGTCGCGCAGAATTGCAGGGTCGGTCGGCTTCGCCATCTGCGGCAGATGGTCGATGATGAAACGCAATTCCGGAACTCGATCCGTCAATCGAACAACATCCGCCATCAGACTGGGGTTCGGATTCGCGGTATCCATCGAGAGCCCAGCTTTAGCCAAAAGCTTGACGTCCGCGATAAACTCCGGCCGCTTCACATCGTCCGTGAAATTTCGATCCCACAGATTCCCACATCGAATGCCGAGAAACAGCTTGTTCTTATGGAAGCGTTCGAGGTTCTTGGCGAACTCCGGCTTGCCCGGCTCCAGGTTGCCCACGACGCCGACTATAATTTTGTCTTTTGCCGCTACATCCAGGACCCACTGGTTGTCTTCGAGCCACGGACTCGCTTCCACTTTGATCGCGCCGGTGACGCCCAAAGGAACGGCGATGCTGCGGTACCGGTCGGGCATTGCCGGCTTATACAGCGCAGTGTTTTTCTTTTCAGGCCACGGCACGCCCTGGGGACGCGCCGTGTCGAACAAGTGGATATGGCAATCAATGATAGGAATTTTCGTCGCCGCGCTCGACGGACAAGTAAGCGCCGCGCCGGCTGTGGCGCCAAGGAATGATCTGCGGTTCACGCGAGTATTCTATCTCTACTTCTTCTGAATGCAATAAAGATAGTCTGCGGTCCGTATGAAGAGCTGATTATCCACCGCCACCGGACTCGCCAACGTATTATTCTCGAGTTTGCTCACTCCGAGAATTTCAAACGTAGGACCGGCCTTGATGACCGTGGTGGTTCCTTCTTCATTGATGGAATAAATCTTTCCATCCGCCAGCAATGGCGAAGAGCTATAAGTTCCGCGCTCGATACGTTGACCTTCGTAGACGGGCTTCCCGGTCTTGGCGTCCAAGCAGTGCATGATGCCGATGTCGTTCAGCACATAGATGTACTTGCCGTCTGTCGTGGGTGTCGGAACGTCGGCGCCGAGATTGTTAGTCCAAATTTCGTTCTTGCCCGTGATCGTCCCGGATCCGCCAGCCTTAAATGCAATGAACGGACGGCCGCGCGTACTCGTGGTATATACATCGCTACCGATCACCACCGACGAGGCAATGGTGCGGTTGAAGCCATTGTCTGTAGGGTTGAAGCCGCCGATCCTCCACAGCTCTTTTCCGGTTGCCAGATCATGACCCGTTGCATAATCGGCGCCCGAGATGATCAACTGAAGTTTTCCATCGACAGTCGCAAGCTGCGGAGTCCCGTAATTGTCCGGCGATTCCGATTTCGCATCGGTCGGACGTTCGACTTTCCAAATTGTCTTGCCCGTGTTCTTATCAGCCGCGAAAATATAGGATGGGTCGTCCGTCTTCATGCCGTGCAACACCTGTACGTACAGGCGATCGCCATGAAGTAAAGGCGTCGACGCATAACCGTGGTTCAAGCCAAACTGCCCGTACTCCGCTTGGATGTCGCGCTTCCAAACTTCCTTTCCCGCAAATGTGAAGCAGAGCAGCTTGCCGTTGCCTGTCATGATCCAAACGTGCTTACCATCGGTAATCGGCGATGGCGAGGCAGAATTCTGCTTGCGATACAGACGATTCCCTGCATCAATCTGATTGCGCCACCGGATTGTTCCGTCCTTGCGGTTCACGGCGATGAGGAAAATTTTGTCCTTGGCATTCTCTTCCCCACCGCGCTGGCCGAGCTGTACAAAGCCCTCTTCAGCAGAGGTGATGAAAACGGTGTCATTCCAGACGATAGGTGTTGCGGCGCTCCAGCTTGGTGTCTTCGTCCGCCAGAGGACGTTTTGCTCCTGAGACCACTGAACTGGCAAGTCTTTTGCCGTCGTCGTACTGCCGTTCGACAAAGGGCCGCGCCATTGAGGCCAGTTTGCGGCGAGGTTTCCAGCTAAGAAGGCAACTGTCAGCAGACATCGGGTCATGAGCATGTTGGTCCTCTCTATATTAGTAGTTCTGAGAGTCCCTCCCATGCAACTCGAGAAGGCGGGCGAATTGCGCTAGTTCAGGAAATACGCGCGATAGAGAGTGTCACGCTGCTTCGGAACAAACCCGGCGTCACGAATCAGCCTGCGAAGGTCTTCCTCTGTGGCATGGTTGCGCGCTCCGGCTTGCGAAACCACGTTCTCTTCGATCATCGTGCTACCCACGTCATTGCCGCCAAACTTCAGACCTACCTGACAGGTCTTCAAGCCCTGGGTGACCCAGGAAGATTGAACGTTCAGGAAATTGCGCAAGTACAACCGTGAGATCGCAAGCGTCTTCAAATATTCGACGGCAGTCGCTTCTTCCTTGACGAAACGGCCTAATGAGGTGTTCTCACGCTGGAAGGTCCAGGGGATGAAAGCCGTAAATCCACCCGTTTCCTCTTGCAGATTACGTATAAGGTCAAAGTGATTCATCCGCTGCTCGATCGTTTCGCCGCAGCCGAACATCATTGTGGCGGTCGTCCGCATACCCAGGTGATGCGCGGTACGGTGGACGTCCATCCACTCATTGGTTCCGCACTTCAAGCGGCTGATCCGGTGCCGTACCGCGTCATCGAGAATCTCCGCGCCGCCACCGGGGATGGAATCGAGACCTGCATCGCGCAGCCGAGCGATTGTGTCTCGCAACGAAAGGCCGCTGACCTCCGCTATGTTGGTGATCTCAGGGGCCGACAGGCAGTGCAGGTGAATCGTAAATCGTTGCTTTATCGACCGGAACAGATCCTCATACCAATCGATCTTCAAATCGGGATGCAAACCGCCCTGCATCAGCAGCCCTGTACCGCCCAGGTCGATCGTCTCCTGGATCTTATCGAAGATGACCTCTTTTGGAAGAACATAGCCTTCCTTGTGACCCATAGGTCGGTAGAACGCGCAGAAGCTGCAATACTCCGTACAGAAATTGGTGTAGTTGATGTTGCGGTCGATGATATAGGTGACGACGCGCTCAGGGTGAAGCGTGCGACGGAGGGCGTCAGCGGCCATTCCGAGGCCGATGAGATCATCACTGGCAAAAAGGTCTATCGCTTCCTGGCGCGTCATCATATTGAATTCAGGGTACCAAAGGCGTAGAGGACCAGAAAGCATTAGAATATCTTAAGGAATATACATCTTTTGAGAGACAGGCACAACGAACCACCAGGCGGGCACGTCTTGATAAACGTCTATGCTATGCTGAAGCCACCACGGGCGGTGTCGTGATGAGTGTGCGTTCGATTACGATTTCACTGTTCTTACTGTTAAGCCTGTGGAGCGTTGTGTACGGTTTTCAGCGTAGCCGGCCCTGGTGGTACGACGAAGACAGAGACCCTGTCACGCCAGCCGACGCCGACGAAAAGACAGAATACGCCTTCGCCCGTCTGCAATATCCTTCCTACGGCCGAAGTTCCGATCGCATCTGGAACTTGCGCGGAAACTGGACCATCGATTATCCGAAAGCCGACCGCCAGTTCGTACAAGGTGTGCGCCGATTGACGAGGATCCACACCCGCTCTGTCGAACAGTTAGTCAACCTCGAATCGGATAATGACGAGATTTACAACTTCCCATGGACGTATGTTGTCGAACCCGGCCATTGGGAGTTAACCGACGCGCAAGCGCAGAAACTGCGCGACTATCTACTGCGCGGCGGCTTTCTGATGACCGACGACTTCCATGGAACCTTCGAGTGGGAAGTGTTCATGGAAAGTATGCGAAAGGTCTTCCCCGATCGGCCGGTGGTGGACATCGACAGCAAAGACGAAATCTTTCACGTACTATACGATCTCGATGAGCGCTTCCAGGTACCCGGTGTCGTAACGTTCGGGACAGGCAGAACTTACGAGTACGATGGCGTCGAAGGAAAATGGCGCGGGATTTACGACGACAAGGGCCGGATCATGGTTGCCATCTGCCACAACATGGATCTCGGCGATGCGTGGGAATGGGCTGATCACCCGAACTATCCGGAAAAATACGCCTCCATGGCGTACAAAATCGGAATCAACTACATCATTTATTCGATGACGCACTAATGTTTGAACTCTTCTTTAAGTATCCGATCGAAGCGTTCTCCCGCGGAGAAGTCGTTCTTCTGGGTCGGTGGCCTCTGTGGCTGCTCGGAGTATTGTTGTTGATCGGAGCTGGAGCGTTCGCTTGGCCGATTGTTCGCAATCGCCGTTTCGATGCGCGGCCGTTCGTCGTGTGGGGGCTACAGACCGCCACGCTCGGCATGCTTTTGTTGATGCTCTGGCAGCCGGCCCTTAGCGTTTCGACGCTGCGGCCGCAACAAAACATAGTCGCCGTCATCGCCGACGATTCCCGCAGCATGAGTCTCGCGGACAACGGTGTGGTCCGTCGCGATGTTGTTCTTCAAACACTCAGCAAAATAAAAGATTTAGACAAAAAATTTCAAGTAAGACTTTACCGTTCCGGCGCAGGATTGGAGAGGATGGATTCTCCTAACCAGCTCACTGCCCAGGCACCGGCCACCCGCATCGGAGAAGCGCTGAAGCAAGTCACCGCCGAGGCTGGCAGTCTGCCGATCGGCGCTGTCGTTCTGTTAAGCGACGGAGCCGACAATTCGGGCGGCATCGACCTGACGACTCTTAGCGAAGTTCGACGTCACCGTATTCCGATTCACACTGTTGGTATCGGCCGGGAGAAGATCGAACGCGACATCGAAATGGTCGATGCACAGTTGCCTACGCGGGTACTCGCTGATTCGCGGCTCTCAGCCCAGATCACGCTCAAGAGCTTCGGATATGAAAACCGAAGAGCGCGGATCAACATTCGTGAGAACGGCAAGGCCGTCGCGACGCGCGAATTCACGTTGAAAGCGGATGGCAAAGAGCAGACGGAAGCTGTTGTCTTCAACGCCGGCGCCGCAGGCATCAAGAATCTGCAGATGACCCTTGAACCTCTAGATGGCGAGGAGAATCCAAACAACAACTCCGTCACCCGGCTCGTTTCGGCGGAGTCGACCAAACCTCGAATCCTCTATATAGAAGGTGAGCCGAAGTGGGAGTACAAGTTCATTCGCCGTGCAATTGAGGAAGATCAGGCATTACAACTAACCTCGATGCTGCGTACGACTCAAAATAAGACGTACCGTCAACAAGTGGAAACCGCGTCCGAATTGGAGCAGGGTTTCCCTGCAACCGTGGATGAACTCTTTAAGTTTCAAGCGGTGATCATCGGAGGTGTCGAGGCAAACTACTTCACTCCGACTCAGCAGGAATTGCTGAAGCAGTTTGTCGATCGGCGCGGCGGAGGGTTGTTGTGGCTTGGTGGTCGGTCTGGTCTGGGCGATGGCGGATGGGAGAAATCTGCGTTGAATGATCTTCTGCCCGTCAACCTTCCGAACCGGAAAGACGGCTTTCATCGCGATCCCGCGACTGTAGAGCTCACCGCCGCCGGCCGCGACAGTCTTCTTTGCCGTCTCGATGACGATTCCGCGCGCAACGCCGACCGCTGGAAGAAACTGCCCTACCTGCAGAATTATCACGAAGCCGGAACACCCAAGGCTGGAGCGGTTGTTCTAGCAGAGTTACTCCCGACGAGTCGCGGTCGTCATCCTTTATTGGTGACGCAGAACTATGGACGTGGACGGACGGCCGTCTTTGCCACCGCAGGTTCGTGGCGCTGGCAAATGCAGCAGCCGCTCGAAGACAAAACGCATGAAATGTTCTGGCAGCAGATGCTACGCTGGCTGGTCTCCGGGACGCATGGAAAGGTGATTTCATCCGTGCCAAAGACGGTTTTCGCCGATGAGAATCGCATTGCGATTCGCGTCGATGCCCGCGACAAGAGCTATTTGCCGTTGACCGACGGACGAATCGAAGCTACTGTCATCGGTCCTGAGAACACGAACGATAAGATTGCGCTCCGCCCCGATCCCGGAACTCCCGGAATTTATACCGCCGAGTATGCAGCCGTCCGACCTGGCTCGTATGTTGTTGAAACGATCGCCTACCGTGGACCTGAGGAAGTTGGACGCGACGTCGTGTCGTTCCGTCGCGAGGACGGTGTCTCCGAAAATTTCCGGGTGCAACAGAACCGCGAGTTACTGGAGAAGTTAGCGTCTGAAACGCAGGGCAAATACTACACTCCTGATCAAGCCGCAAAGATCCCGGCTGAGATCTCATACTCAGAGGCGGGTATTTCCGTCAAAGAGACGCGCGACCTCTGGGATATGCCGATCTTCTTCATTGGCGCTCTATTGCTTCGGTCTACTGAGTGGCTATTACGCCGGAGATGGGGCCTTGTATGAAAGTTGCGGTGCTGACGCTGGCTGCGGTTTTATCAGCCGGCGCGACAACACATTGCATCGTAGTCTCCGGACTAGGGGGAGAGCCGGATTACGAGCAGCGATTCGCTACCTGGGCCCAGGATCTCGACAAGACGCTGCGCGAAACTCCTGAAACGCACGTTGAAACACTGATGGGCGCAAAGGCCACGCGCGCCAGCCTGCGAGCCGCCCTGGAAAGAACAACAAGAGAAGCCAAGAGCGAAGACTCGCTTGTCCTGGTCATGTTCGGGCACGGCACGTTTGATGGCACGGAGTATAAGGTGAATCTTCCCGGTCCCGACATGACGGCCATTGAACTGGCCACTCTTCTGGATCGCGTAAAGGCCGGCAAACAACTTGTCGTCAATGCGACCAGCGCGAGCGGCGGTTCGCAACACGCGCTGGTGCGCCAGAATCGCACCGTCATCACAGCGACCAAATCCGGCACCGAGAAAAATGCGACGGTCTTTCCGCGTTACTGGATCGAGGCCTTGCGCGACGCGGCTGCCGACACCGACAAGAACGAAGTGATTAGCGCACTCGAAGCGTTTAAATTCGCGGAGTTGAAGACCAAACAATTTTACGAAACGAACAAACGTCTCGCGACCGAACACGCGATGCTCGATGGAGGCGACTCCAACGGTCCCATGAATGCCGGCCGGTTTGCGCTGCTGCGCATCGGCTCCATCCAAAAGGCCGCAGCCGACCCGGCCAAACGGGCGCTCCTGACCAAGCGGGAACAACTCGAGACCGACATCGATAAGCTGAAGTTCCAGAAGGCAGCGATGCCCACGGACCAGTACAAGCGCGAACTTCAAACTCTCCTGCTCGAACTGGCGCGCACACAGGCGGAGATCGATAAATGAAGTTTTGTGTCGCTCTGCTGTTGCTTGCGTTCTCGGCTCTCGCCGCCGATCCGGGCGAAAGTTGCCGGACACTTGAGCGGCGCGGGAAACGAAACGAAGCCAACGCCTGCTTCAAGAAGCTGGCTGCAAGCAACAGCGCGGCAGCTCGCGCGGAAGGGTTGTGGGGACTCCGCGAATACAAAGCAGCCAACGACCAGTTCAAGGTAGCTGTAGCGCAGCAACCCACGAATGCCGATCTGCGTGTCCGTTGGGGACGTCTCTTTTTAGAGCGCTTCAACCCGCCGGAAGCGCAGACGCTTTTCAAGGAAGCCCTCGAAATCCAACCAAAGCACGCCGGCGCAACACTCGGCATTGCCTTGATCGCTTCGGACGGCTTCGATAAGCAGGCAGTTGAGTTTGCCGAGCAGGCGCTTCAACTCGATCCAAAACTCGTCGAGGCGCAAGAGCTTCTCGCCAAACTTGCTTTGGAAGACAGCAACGAGGCTAAGGCGATCGAGCTTGCCGATAAGGCGATGAAGATGGCGCCCGACGCCCTCGACGCAATGGCCGTCCGCTTGGCGATCGATCTTCTCGAGGACAAGAAGCCGAGCGAGTGGGAAGTGCGCATCAACGCGATCAATCCCGTCTACGGGGATGCCTGGTCGTTGGCTGGCCACATTCTGGTGCTCAACCGCCGTTATGAAGAAGGCATTGCCGCCTATAAGAAAGCGCTCGAACTCGATCCTAACTTGCAGTCGGCGCGCGCCCAACTCGGCATGAACCTGATGCGGCTCGGCGAAGAA
>DASQLD010000095.1:0-13734 GCA_035630195.1 Bryobacteraceae bacterium | reverse complement strand
CAGGCGGCGATGCTGATACCTATCGCGCTGTTGTTTCGATGGAAGTATGAGCGACCGTTTCTTAAATCTTTGCGTTTGGGAGTGCGGGCGGGGGACATCTGGTCATCGTTCAGCGCCGGCATTGTTGTTGCCGTATCGGTGTTGTTGATCGCGGCTGCCCTGCGCATTCCCGACGTCTCCTCACCAATGATGGAGTTGATGAAAGACCTCTCGGCTGCGCGTTGGATCGCAGTGTTTGCGGTTTCGGTCGGGCCGGTGTTCGAAGAACTGTTCTTTCGAGGATTGTTGCAGCCGGTCGCTGTCCGTTCGGTAGGAATGATTGCGGGGGTTCTATTCTCCGCGGCGCCGTTTGCGATTATGCATGGCCCACAATATGCTTGGTCCTGGCAGCACATCGCGATGATCCTGATCGCCGGTTCGGCGTTCGGATGGTGGAGACTGCGAACACGGACGACCGGCGCCGCAATCATCATGCATTGCGGGTACAACACAGTACTCGTTGTGGGATATCTCATAGGAAGAAGCGCTCTCTAACAAATGGTGGAAACAATTCAGTGGACCGACGACGGCGTTGTCATGATCGACCAGACGCGTCTGCCCCGCGAAGAAGTGTTCGTTACTTGCACGGACTACGAACAGGTGGCCGAGGCGATTCGATCGATGATCATTCGCGGCGCCCCGGCAATCGGAGTCGCGGCTGCGATGGGTGTTGCGATCGGCGCGTTGAAGGCCGACAATCTGCACGGCAGCTTCGAAACGATCTGCTCAACATTGGCCGGCACACGGCCGACGGCGGTGAATCTTTTTTGGGCTATCGACCGTATGAAGAATCTCTACGGCCAAGTGAAGAATCGGCCGATTGAAGAGATTCGGGGGACACTCATCCGCGAAGCCAAGCAGATTTATCTCGAGGACATCGCTATCAATCAGGCGATCGGACGCCACGGCGCAGATCTCGTCCCGGACGGTAAAACCGTGCTAACGCACTGCAATGCCGGCGCGCTGGCAACGGCAGGATACGGCACAGCGCTTGGCGTGATCCGCGCAGCGGTGGAAGCGGGCAAGAACATCGACGTGTTTGCTGACGAAACCAGACCGTTTATGCAAGGCTCACGCCTGACCGTATGGGAATTGCAGCAGGATAATATCTCCGCCACTCTGATTACGGACAACATGGCCGGGCACTTTCTAAAGTCCGGACGTATCGGTTGCGTTGTCGTCGGCGCGGATCGTATTGCGGCGAACGGCGATGTCGCCAATAAGATCGGAACGTACTCTGTGGCGGTCTTGGCGAAAGAGAACAACGTGCCGTTCTACGTGGCGGCGCCGGTATCGACACTCGACCTGACGTTGTCGACAGGTGATCAGATTCCAATCGAAGAGAGGTCGTCGAAAGAGGTGACACACGTAGGTGGAGTTGCGATCGCTCCCGATGGAACGGCGGTTTGCAACCCGGCTTTCGATGTCACCCCGAATCGCTACGTGAGCGGAATCATAACCGAGCGCGGCGTGGCACGCGCCCCTTATACCGAGTCGTTGAAACGGCTTGCTGGATCCTGACCCGATTCATGTTTCGGAGCGTTTCCTCGACCCTGTCCGGGCGCATCGGAATACCGATCATCGCTCCGAAGATCAGGGAAACGCACAGGACCAACTTTCTAAGAACATGATTTTTCTTAGACACGTATCCTCCTAAAGTTGGCTGCCTCGCTCTGCGAACATGTGTACACAGTAGGTGCTACATGAAAACAAAAGACAAAGTAACCTCAAGAAGCACGGCATCGACTTCGACATCGCCCGCACGATCTGGGAAAAGCCGACAGTGGAAGTCCTCCGCTTCTACCGCCGAGAAATCCGAGCTCTCGCCTTCGGCGAAGTCGAAGGCCGCATCCTCGCAGTCGTCGCGAGCTGGCGAGGCAGCAAACGCCGGGTCATCTCGGCGCGGTCCGCTAGCCGCGAAGAAAGAGCGGATTACAACCGTGCGCTTGGGCGATCCAGTCCTCGAAGACTTGACTGACTGGGCTCGCCTGGACGCGATGACGGACGAGGAGATCGAGCGCAACGCCGCGTCTGATCCCGACAGTTTCCCCGTCGGCAGCTTCGACTGGACCGAAGCCCAACTCGTGATTCCGATCCGTAACCCGAAACAGTCCATTCACCTGCGCGTCGATCCCGACGTGCTCACCTGGTTCAAGTCGCGGGGCTCCGGCCACCTGTCCCGAATGAACGCCGTGCTGCGGAATTACTACGAGGCGCACAAGGGTCAGCGAGAAGACTAAGCAAACGTATTAGGTTATTTTCTTGCTTGCCCAAATGGCCGTTTGGAAACTACAGCAGAGCCGGAGGAGCGCGGGAAGGAAGAATGGCTAGGAAAGGTACGAGTTGGGGATGTGGATTGACGGTTCGGCGGACATCCCGCCCTGACCAAACGAACCCAATCCAGATGACGATTGGTAGGAGAATCGCGACACATGCGGCCGGATACCACGCCGCAAGCAAAATGATCGCCAGGCAGAGGACGGCTATGATGCTTCGAACTTCAGGTTTCGAGCGCGGCATAGATCTCTCGTTTCGACACGCCTCGATGACGCGCCGTGGCCTTGATCGCGTCCATCCTCGACAGTCCCTGAGACAGAAAACCTTCGAACACCTCTCGAACGGGGCGGTCATCAGGGGCCGGGGGCAAAGGCTTGCCGATCACGATCGTCATCTCTCCCTTGATTGATTCTCGCTCACTCAGATTACGAAGCAAAGCCAAAGCCGTTCCGCGAAGGAACTCCTCGTGGATCTTTGTCAACTCGCGCGTAAGGACGATCTGCCGGTTGCCGTAGATCTCGGAGATATCACGCAACGTTTCAAGAATGCGGTGCGGCGCTTCGTAAAACACCAGCGAGCAATCCAGATCGGCCAATGCCTCGAACAACTTGCATCGCGCAGACTGTTTTTGCGAAACGAACCCACCGAAATAGAACGAATCCACCGTGAGACCTGAGGCCGTCAGAGCGGCGAGGATAGCCGAAGGCCCGGGAATCGGGATCACACGAATCCCGGCTTCCACCGCTGCAGTGACCAGTCGATAACCGGGATCTGAGATTAGCGGCGTTCCCGCATCCGAGACGACAGCGATATTCGATCCTGCGAGCAGACGCTCCACCAAAGAGCGCGCCCGATCGGTTTCATTGTGATCGTGATAACTGATGGCAGGCTTTTCTATCCCGTAATGGTCGAGCAGCCGACGGGTATGCCGTGTATCCTCGCAGGCGATCAGGTCAACTTCCTTAAGGGTGCGGACTGCTCGAAATGTGATGTCTTCAAGATTACCGATGGGTGTTGCGACAAGAAATAAAGAACCGCTCACGTTACCATAATGGGGCAGTGTCGGCGGAACAGGTAAATACATTTCTGAGTTGGACGCCTCCGGGTAAGCCGCTGGAGATTCGGTTGGACCACAGCGTCATTGAGCGCATCAACATCGAAGTGATGCGGGGTTTCGGAGTTACTCGCAGACGCGGAACCGAAACGGGCGGCCTGCTGATAGGAAAGATCGATCGTCGAGCCAATCCGCCCGTGCTTCATATCCAGGATTTTGAAGTCTCTCCGTGCGAGTATGCCTCCGGACCGTCTTACGTGCTTTCGGCGAATGACTGGCAACAGTTCAAGGAAGCAGTTGCCCGCCGGCAGCCATCTCTCGAACATGAGCTTTACGCAGTAGGTTACTTCCGTAGTCACACGCGCGACGGGTTTGCATTCGATGAAAACGACGCCGCGATTTTCCGTGCGTTCTTTCGAGATCCCATCGATGTTGCGCTCCTCATCAAGCCATACGCGACCCGCGCAGCGGATGCAGCCATCTTTCTACAAGACAAAGGCGCGCTCGCAACGGATTCCTCCCCGATCAAGTTTACGTTTACTGGTCGACAAAAAGCTCGCGGCGGATCTGCTCCCGTTCAAGCGGCGGAGCCCGTGCCCGCGCCCGATCCACCACCTTCACAAACCGAAGTCGTGGTGGCGAACAAGCCAAAGATGGCCGAGAAACCAACGCCTCTGCGGTATGAGAGACCGATTTTCGCCGAGCACATCGTCCAGGAATCCTCCGGGTGGAGCCGGCGGCTTGCCTGGGTGGCGTTCAGCCTTGCGTTGCTGGCTTTTGGGGCCGCTTGTGGTTATGAATACGCTGGCGCGCGGTCAGCCAATTCGCTGACTTTCGGCGGAAGACAAGCTGCGGATGTGTATTCTGTTCAGCTGCAGGTTTCGCCGTCGGATAACAGCTTGATGGTTAAGTGGAATCGCGACTCGGCCGCGATCCAGGCAGCGATGTACGGCATGCTGACGGTGACGGAAGGCCCCAATAGCAAAGAAGTAAAGCTTGGTTTCGCAGAACTGCGCAACGGGACTGCGATGTATCCCAATATCGCCCCGGAAGTGCGGTTCCGATTGGAATTGTTCTTCAAAGAGAACCGCAGCTTTGCGGAGACCGTCTGGTTTCAACAAACCGGCAGATAGCCAGTTTAGCTAAGCTAGGCGGCTGCTTTCAAACGCAGCTCGCCAACCTTCTCGTCGTAATCGACTCGAACGGACCCACCCGGCTTGACTCTCCCAAGTACGACCAGCTCAGCAAGCGGCTGAGTCAGTTTTTGATGAATGGCGCGTTTCAGCTCGCGTGCGCCGTACTCTGCTGAAGAACCTTCCTTCAACAGGAAATCCCGGCCCCTGGCGGTTACGGTCAGCCGGAATCCTCTGGAACCCAAACGATTCTCGATGTGGTTCTGCAATTCATTCAGTTGCTGTGCGAGGATCTCGGTCAATGTGTCCGTCGACAACGGTTGGTAAGTAACCGCGGCGTCGATTCGATTCACGAACTCCGGCGAGAAGTTGCGTCTAACGGCGGCCATTGCGATGTTCTCCAGACGTCCTGCCTCGGGCGCTCTGTTGGGATCGGAGGCGAAGCCGAAGCCCGGAGAAAGTTCTTTCATCATGCCGTGCGCGCCCAGGTTGCTGGTAAGGAAGATCAAGGACCGCTCGAAGTTCACGACATTATTGTCGCCGAGCCGCAAAGAGGCTTTGTCCAACACACCAAGTAGAAGACGATTCAAGGATGGCGCTGCCTTTTCGATTTCATCGAAGAGGATGATCGACAGGCTGCTCTTTTCGCTGGTGACCGCGGCAAGCTTCGATTGTGTAAGGATCGGATGCGTCTCGCGATGTCCAAGATAGCCGGGAGGGGCGCCAATAAGCTTTGCGACTTCATGATCCAACTGATACTCGCCGCAATCCACGCGGACCATGTGTTTGCGAGAACCATGAAGGACTTCTGCGAGCGCCTCTACAGTGCGGGTCTTGCCTGTTCCGGTGGGGCCGAGCAGCAAAAAGACGCCGACTGGGCGGCCTTCGGGTGACAGCCCCGCATTATACATATGCACGAAGGGAACAATCGAAGACAACGCTTGCGGCTGTCCGATCACCTTGCCTGCCAGTTTCGTCAATATCTCCGTAGCTCCGCTATTATTCTTCTTCATTTTTCGTGGCGGCTGCGAGTTGCTTAAAATCACGCCGATCTCCTTGGCTCAAGTATAAAAACCAAATTCGGAGAAACACTGCGGATATCGTAAGGACTGGGTTGGCGCAATTACGCCAAAACGATGAAAAGGAGGGGGTTAACTGGGCTTAAAGAAAAATTTCCGACACTCGTGAACGGCGCTTTTCACGCCGGCTGAAAAGCGTGCTATTTATGACGATAAGTAATTCGGCCCTTGGTGAGATCGTAAGGGGAAAGCTCCATCGTCACGCGGTCCCCGGCGAGTACCCGGATGCGGTTGCGGCGAAGTTTGCCGGCCAGGTGGGCTAGAACGGTGCGGTCGGCGTCAAGCTGAACACTGAACAAACCACTCGGGAACTTCTCGACTACGGTCCCCGTCACTTCAATACAATCTTCTTTGCTCATCTTCCTCTTAAGTTATGGGTTTGGGCGAAGTTGCGACACTTCGCCACCCAATTATACTTCAATGCCAAGGTAGTGTTCTTCACTCAGTTCGGTCAAGCGCTGGGCAGCCGATTCCGGAGTAATGTCGCGCTGCGGGGTCGCCAGAAGCTCGTAACCGACCATGAACTTACGTACCGTGGCCGAACGAAGCAGCGGAGGGTAGTAGTGAGCGTGAAAGTGCCATTCGTCGTGAGCCTGACCGTCCGTCGGTCGTTGGTGGAAACCCATGGTGTATGGAAACGAGGTTTCGAACAGGTTGTCGTAGCGCGTGGTGAGACGCTTCATCAGGCTTGCCAGCGCGTTCTTCTCGGCATCGTCCATCTGCTCGAAACTCCCGAAATGGCGTTTCGACATCACTAGCGTTTCAAACGGCCATCCGGCCCAGAAGGGGACGACCGCTAGAAAAGCGTCGTTCTCACATACAATGCGGCTGCGCTCGGATTCCTCCACGTTTATGTATTCACAAAGCAGGCAGCGCGCACGATGAGCGCGGTAATCGCGAAACGAACCCAATTCCTTCCCATGCTCGTTCGGTAGCGTTTCGTTCGACCAGATCTGGCAATGGGGATGTGGGTTGCTAGCGCCCATCATTTCGCCACGGTTCTCGAAGATCTGAACGGAGTTTATTGTCGAGTGGGCGCCAAGTTCGAGATATTGGTCCGTCCAAGTGTCAATCACTCGGCGTATTTCTTCGACCTTCATGCGCGCCACCGTCAGGCTGTGGTCAGGTAGAAAGCAGACGACGCGACAGATGCCCGGCTCGGATTTGGCGACAAGCAGGCCTTCTCGATCGTAATCGAATACCTGAATCGCGGGTTTAAGTGCAGCGAAGTCGTTTTCGAAAACGAAGGTTGTTTCGTAATTCGGATTCTCGACTCCACCGGCCCGGGCGTTGCCGGGACAGAGATAACACGTGGGATCGTAGTGAATCGGCGTAGGTTGTGGGCTTTTTTCGACCTGCCCTTGCCACGGCCGCTGGGTGCGATGGGGTGAAACCAGCACCCATTCGCGTGTTAAAGGATTCAATCGTCGGTGAGGCTGTTCCGTTAGCATTCGTTAATTTGACGTACAACACCGTGATCTTCTATCGAAAATCGGCGTCAAACAAGTGTTATGAGGAACGCACTTGTTGGAACCGTACTTTTAATGACCGCCACGCTGGCGCAGGCGGACCATAGACCGGCACTCACGTGGGAAGGCTCCGTCGAGGGCGTGGCCGTCCTTCGTATACAGGGGGACCGAATTGATGTTGACACCCGTGACGGCAACGTTTCCCAGATAAGCCAACGTTTTATCACGCCTCTTCCGGCAATCAACGACCGCATCGAAGTAGAGAACCGCGCAAGAGGAACCGCGAGGGTGCGCGTGATCGAGCAGCCGCGACGAAACAACAACTTTACCGCTACCGTAGAAGTCTCAACAAGTGGTCGCCGAGCGGAACCAGTGGCACTTGATTTTTACTGGGCTGACAACCGCACTGCGGGTAATCCCGATTCCGGTCGCTATGATCGAGACGGTTATCAAACGCGGAGCCGCACGAACGATCGGGCGCCCGCTAACTCCTCCGGGCTCGCGCGATGGTCGGGGGAAGTTGATAACGAAGTGTTCATTTTGATCCGAGGCCGTCAAGTGCTGAATACAGCGGTCCGCGGCCGATCTGTGTACAATCAGCAGTCAGACATAAGTAATCCACTTCCGAAACGTCCCGTTCAGGTAACCCTGCAGGAAGTGCAAGGCCGAGGCCAAGTCGAGCTTGCCGAACAGCCTGATGACCGTAATAACTACACTGCCAAAATTCATGTTCTCGATCCGCAAGCGGGAGCAGGCGCTTATAGTTTCACGCTTTCCTGGGATCAGGCTGGTCTCGGAGATCAGAGCGTCGGCGGAATCCTGTCCCCCGGCAGTACGTACGGCAATAATCCGGAACAAGGCGTCCCGGGTGGAGCGCGATGGACCGGCCAGGTCGACGGTCGTGTACGAGTTAGCTTCCGTGGCAATCAAGCTTACGCGCAGAGGGTCACCGGAGCTGAAGTATACGGCGAGCAGGCCGCATTCGGAAGCGCGGTACCGAGACGCAACGTCGATGTCAGTGTCAATAGGCTAAGAGGACGCGGTGAGGTAAATGTCGTGCAACGTCCTTCCGCTAATAACAACTACACGGCAATCGTCGAGATCAACGATAGCGATGGCGGATCAGATGTATATGAGCTAGAGTTGCTCTGGCGTTAACGTCAGCTCTTCAGAGCAGCGCACACGGCATCGGTAAATTCAGTGGTCGATGCCTTTCCGCCGACGTCTGAGGTGAGCGTTTTCGCCTCGCGATAAACATTCTCTATTGCTGTCTGTAGACGGATGGATGCCTCGACTTCGCCTAGATGGCGAAGCATCATGACAGCAGACAGCATCAGCGCGGTGGGGTTGGCTAAACCCTTTCCGGCGATGTCGGGAGCACTTCCATGAACTGCTTCGAAAACCGCGTGATTCTCGCCCATGTTGGCGCCCGGGACGATGCCGAGCCCTCCGACCAGGCCGGCCGCCAGGTCCGAGACAATATCCCCATATAGGTTCGGCAATAAAAGGATGTCGAACGTTTCCGGCCGCATAACTAGCTGCATCGCAGCGTTGTCGACGATCAACTCTTTGTATTCAATTTCCGGGTGGCGCGCAGCGACTTCTCGGCAGCATCGCAGGAATAGGCCGTCGCTCAGCTTCATGATGTTTGCCTTGTGAACGGCAGTTACACGCTTGCGTCCGTTGATGGCGAAAGCAAAGGCGGCCTCGGCGATGCGAATGGATGCACGCCTGGTGATGATCTTCAGACTTTCAACGACATCCGGAATGATCTCGTGTTCCAACCCTGAATAGACATCTTCCGTATTCTCGCGGAAGATTACCATATCTATCGCGACATCCATGTACCGCGTCTTCACGCCGGGAAGGGTACGCACCGGTCGAACATTTGCGTAAAGGTCCATCTTCTTGCGAAGGGCGACATTCACGCTCTGAAAGCCGCCGGCGACGGGGGTTGCGACCGGTCCCTTCAATCCAACCCTCGTGACATCCAAGGATTCGATCACGTGACTTGGAAGACTTTGGCCGGAGCTTTCGATAATGCTGGCGGTCAGTTCAACGCGTTTCCAGTGAATCGGCACGCCTGTCGCATCTACTGCGCGAACGGTAGCGTCTGCGACCTCAGGTCCAATTCCATCTCCGGGTATGAGCGTGACAGAGTAGGGCACGAAGATGAGTATAGCGAGCGTTCAGATGACGATCCGCGCGTCGCCATCCCGGCGCGTTATACGTTCGCGGTCAAGCCACTCGAGCAATGGGATGGCATACTTGCGTGAGACGCCTGTCCAATCTTTGAAATCACCGACAGAAAATCGCTGTCCTTTGCGAGTCGCTAAAGTTTGTTTGAGAGATCTTGCCGCCGTGTTATGCAATATCAGGTCCTCAGAAAATCGGACTAGACTTCCGCTACGCAAGAGCATCTGCAGCAGA
The DNA here is from genome assembly GCA_035630195.1 of Bryobacteraceae bacterium. GTDB lineage: Bacteria > Acidobacteriota > Terriglobia > Bryobacterales > Bryobacteraceae > DASQDN01. The sequence continues at coordinate 4,253 of DASQLD010000095.1, read as the reverse complement.
GTTCGCGCGCGCGTTTGATCGACTCCGCAGGCGGCGAGAACCTCCGATAGGACTGGAGCTTGCAAACCCGCTTTCTCAAACGCAGCCTCAATTCGTAAGGATGCTTCGCGCTCCTCGTCCTGCATTGCCAGCTTGTGACTAGCGAGCCGCACAAACTCGCCTTCTAGGACGAATTGCTTATCGAGCGCTAATAATGCTTCGAATGTGCGCATCGGCGCCTTGGCCAAATCACGGCGCAATTCTTCCTTTCCTATCCCGCGTAGGAGAGGTTTAGCCTTGTGAAACGCCGCGAGATGATCCTTCCAGCGCGACAGTCGCGCTTTCGCGATTGTGTCGTGCATCAACCAGCCGTCGAAACGATGCGTCTCCGGTGGCAAGGAAGCCAGTATCTTTTCCGGACGCAATCCGGATCGGCCCGCCAAGTGAGAGATCGGAATCCCCTCTGGAGCCTCCGAAACCAGAAAGGACAAACGCTCGGATAACGACGAACTCGCTATCTTGTGAGCTCTCGCGAGGAGCTTAGCTCGCGATAAGCGGCGTGGAGGATCGCAATCGAGGACTTCGCCGCCGCCAATCGTTACAACCGGAGAGAACATGCGAATGATGAAACGATCACTGGGTAGCAGGAGCATGGGCTTCTTGAGAACGATACGGACCATTGCCTTCGCTCCCGGCTCGACAACAGGGATGTTCTCCAAGGTGCGGACTTCGCCGGGCGCCTCGGCCGTGCCGGCGTGGAAATGTACAGGCGAACCGTTCTTCAGTGGCTTAGCTGAAGGCAACAGATCGAGCAGACCATCGATCATCGTAGTCGCCGCAAAGATCCTTTTCGAACCGAGTGTCGAACCGCGGGTAAGTTTCTCCGCTGCTGCGCCTGTAATGTTGAGAGCGGCTCGCTGTCCCGCCACGGCCGTTTCAACTTCCTCAGTTTGCACCTGGATGCCGCGGACACGAACCGATTCTCCCGACGGATAAAGTTCGAGCTCATCTTCGAGACGGACGGCGCCTGAGAGCACGGTGCCTGTCACGATTGAACCGAAACCCGGCATCAGAAAAGAACGATCGACGGGCATGCGGAAGAACTGGGTTGCATCACGCGAAGCACGTGCGCGGGCAATGCGGGTCATCGCAGCCCGCAATGTATCCAGCCCAGCTCCGGTGACACTGCTCACGGGAATTATGGGCGCGTTCTGAAGAAATGAATTCTTAACGAAATCCTCGATCTCAAGTCTGGCTACACCCAGAGTATCTTCGTCGACAAGATCGCATTTGGTCAGCGCTACTATCCCGGACTGAATACCAAGAAGGCGGCAGATGTCAAAATGTTCCCGCGTTTGAGGTTTAATCGATTCGTTCGCAGCCACCGTAAATAGAACAAAATCAATACCGGTTACGCCTGCCAGCATGTTTTTGATGAACTTTTCATGCCCAGGAACGTCTATAAGTGCGACACGAAGATCCGAAAGATCTAAGTGCGCAAAACCGATATCTATGGATATACCCCGACGTTTCTCTTCATCCAGCCGATCCGTATCGATGCCGGTAAGGGCGCGCACAAGCGCCGTTTTCCCGTGGTCGATATGGCCGGCTGTGCCGGCAATGATTTGTCTCACCTTGCTGCTTCTCCTAGTATCGATCGCCAAGGCTCAGGAAAACAGCGATGTGACTTTCAAGTCCGGTGTCGCAAATGTCCGTGTAGATGCGCAAGTGATTCAGGACGGAAACGTGATTACCGATCTGACCGGGCGCGATTTCACTGTCCGCGAAGAGGATCGGCCGCAGCAGATCGTATACTTCGGCCGAGAAAAGGAGCCACTCTCGCTGCTGCTGCTACTGGATGTGAGCGGAAGCATGCGCAAGCACGTGGAACAAGTTGCCGATGTCGCTCGGCAGGCGTTACGATTCTTGCGCCCGAGTGATCGCGTCGCTGTCATGGTGTTCGCACGCGAATCGCACGTACGCAAAGAGTTTACTGACGATATGAACGAGGTGGCATCGGAGATCCGGCTTGCAGCAGCGGACGAGAGCGTTGGGACAGCAACGAATATCAACGATGCTCTTCTGGCTGCGGCTGACTATATGCAGGACAAAGCCGGAGATGCAGGCCGCAAAGCGCTCCTGGTCCTGACAGACAACCTTGGGCTCAACTACAAGAGTCCCGATGAACCGGTAATCGCGTCGCTGCATTCTTCAAGCGCAGTGATGAATGCGATTGTCGTTGGCAAAGGCAATCGTCCCAGCCCGCTGTCGAAGGGACGGACGCTCAACTCAGACTTTACGCCGCCCGACGTCTTTACCATCTCGGAGCAAACCGGTGGCGAAGCGGTCAAGGCGGATCGAGCGGGTGAGGCTTTCAGTCGTATGATCGAGCGAATTCGTACGCGCTACAGCATCCACTACAACATGCCCGATTCGGGTACACCTGGGTACCGACAGATTACGGTGGAGCTGACGCCGTCTGCCAAACTTCGGTACCCACGCGCCGAAGTGAGAGCTCGTAAGGGATATCGGGTGGGCGAGGCGCCTGTCCGGAAAAGGCCGAACTAAGCCTTATCCTCTACACGACCGATTCCCAAACGCTTGCGCCGATTCTCTTCCTGTCGTGAAAACGTAGGGGCGAGACGTTCTTCTATCCATTGAAATGCCGCGGCTTCCCCTTCTGTCTTATAAACACGGCCAAGTTCGGCTTCGACCACAGTCGGATTTCCGAACGCAGCCAGAAAATGATTGCTGGTCATACGAATGCATTTTGGACCGTCGACAACACCGGCGTCCTTCAAGATGTGAAGCCGAGCCCAAAGACAGAGGACGGCATCGCCAATCCATGCTTCGGCCTGAAGGCGATCTTTATCGTTTCGATATGACATTTAGAACGTGTAGCTTTGGAAGACGTAAGCGTAATGGGGACTTGTTCCCGGAGTCATCCGACGGACAAACTCCCCGATGAAAAAGTAGCCGTATCCCGCGCCGAGTGTGAGGCCCGAACGTTTGTAAGCGCCGAAAATATCTGCTTCCTGACCGATGTGACTACCGGCCGTGCCTGACGCGGAACGGGCGATCGGCCTGCCCTGAAGGTTGTACAGCGCATCGCGCCGATCCGCAAGCCACGTGTTGTCGTACATGAAATTCAACGTAACGGATTTCGTCACATTCGTGACTGCCAGCGCTTTCCAATTGCGTGTATTGCGCCATCCGAGAAGGTCGATGTGTCCCAGCTTGTCATGTGCAGCCGGATAGAGTTGATCGAATGTTCCGCTCCTATCAGCACGGCTTCCTCCAGACGCGTATTTGTATTCGACGCTCAGATCGATCGGCTTGTCCGCGACCGATAGTCGCTTGCCGAGTTGCAGTGACCAGGCGTTTGCCCGATGCGGAAGGACTCCGATGTGGCCTGTCTGCAGAATCGCTTCCAGATTGTAGCGGAAAGCACGGGGTAAGGGCCCAAACAGATGCGCGCCGTAGGAGTTGTTGCGGACATTTGCGTTCAGGCGTCGATGGAGATCGTACAACTCGACCGTCGCTCCTTTGATCAATGAGACGGAGTTGTATGTGCCCACGACATGCTCACTCAGCGCCGGCTTGTTCCAACCTGGTATCAACTTGACGGGCGATAGAAACAATCCCTCAAGACGGATTCGCGAGCCGCGCCAGTACACACGCGCTCCATCGTACATTCGAGGAACGTACGCCCACTGTGGTGACCCAATCAGACGAGTATCCCCAAGATTCACCGCTTGGCGACCCACGTTTGCGCCGAAGCCGAGTTTGGACTCAGATCGTATTTCGACCTGCAACTCATGCAGGTCCAACGGATCTCGAGCGCTGCTGGGAGCCGGTGTTCCGTACCAGGGCGCCCGCGCATCCATCGCGACTGCCGTAACCCGAAACCACGAAACCGGTTTATAACGTAAACCAAAGCGAAAACGAACGAACTCAGCCGATAGATCCGGTTCCGTACCGAAACCTTGTCCTGGGCGGTATTCGTAGCGTGAGCGAGCCTCAAACACGGTTTGCAGTTGATCATGAGTGTGTTCGTTCAGTGAGGTGTTGAGGTCTTTGCCCAAGTCCCAGGATGCGTTCAAAGAAGTGGAAAGAGCTATCCAGAAGATTCCGGCGCAAACGGGACGCATTCTTTCTATCGTACGAAGCTGCCTCGTTAGGTTTAAGCGAACCAGCGAGTAAGAACCTGGTAAGCAATCAGGGAGCCGAAATAGGCAAGGGCGGTCATGTAGATGAACTGAACGGCGGGCCAA
>DASQLD010000094.1:0-2884 GCA_035630195.1 Bryobacteraceae bacterium | reverse complement strand
AAAAGTGTAGGCGTGATCGTATACGAGTGATTTAGGCGCAGACCGCTAGCAGTAGTGGGCGTAACCCGAAAACCGGGATTTAGTTCTCCCGCTACCGGCCCATTGATCGTTGTCTCGCCGCGCACCCACCAATAGGCGCCGGAAAGTCGTTGATCGCTCGTAATCTGATGATCGACCTTTACACTCCAATCATTGTCAGTACTGGGTTGGTTTTGACGGCTGAGATAGTTGTTGAAAAAAGCAGGTGTATCCGGAAGCGGTATCAACGGAAGGACTCGCTGTGCAACTCCGCTGAAGCGCGACACAGGAATCTGGTTATTTGGAAAAGGATCGCGCTGAAAGGCTCCGCGCCCGTCGGAAGTCGTAGTAGCCGGATCATAAATGGGGAAGGGATAGTCTGAGAAGTTGCCCGTGCGCTGCAGAGCAGTTGGAAGTGTTACGAACGCGCCCACAGGAACGCCGCCACGCAGTTCGAACCGCGAGTAAGCGAAGAAGAAAAATGTTTTGTCACGTCCGTTGTACTTTGGCAGTACCACCGGGCCACCGAAAGTGCCGCCGAACTCATTCTGCCGGAGAAGGGCCTTTTGACTACCGCCAAAGAACGTGCGCGCATCGAGAGCTTCATTGCGGAAGAACTCGAAAAGTCCTCCGTGGAACGAATTTGTGCCGGATCGCATGGTGAAATTCATCACTCCGAATCCGCCGCCGAACTCTGCCGGGTATAGCGTGTTCTGAACTTTAAATTCTTCGACCGCCTCGTAAGGCGGACTAGCCTCTGCGATAAATCCCGGGGCGCCAATATTCTGCATATCGATGCCATCGATAAGAACTTGCTGGCTAAAACCCGGAGCTCCATTGATGGACTTATTCCATTGCGTGCCAGTGACGCCAGGAGTCAGAAACATGAAGTTTTCAATTTGCCGGCGCCCTGTAGCACCCGTTGTTGCTGCTCCACCCATGGAAATCGGAAGATCGAGAATCGCTTTGGTCGGCAACACCGTGCCGATTTCGGCGGATGTCGTCTGAAGTTGCACATCGCTGCCGGCAACAGTGACGGATTCAGTGGTGGAACCGAGATCCAGAGTGAAATCGACCGTCGTGACCGTTGCCGTGCTCACCAGCACAGACTCTCGCACCGCCGTGCGAAAACCCACCTTCGAGACAGCCACACGGTAGAATCCGGGAGCGAGACTTGACGCTAAAAACGCTCCATCGGAGCTTGTTCCTGCCTTCGTCTCTTGGCCTGTTTCAACATTGCGTATCTGGATAGAGACATCGGGAATGGAAGCTCCCGAACTATCGCTGACCCGACCCGTCAGCCCACCAAGATTGCCTTGTCCGAAAGCGCATGCAGAAAAAACACACGCGATCGCGAAGCATTTGACGATCATCGTAAGCTCCCTTTCAATCGGAATATCAATTCCGAATTCAAATACGCTGCGTGTCAAAGGTATCGCATTTTTGAATGAAATTGTTTGGCAGGCGAGATAGTGGTGGCAATGAACTTACTTGCGATAGCATAAGTCGTCGAATCACTAAATCCTGACAAGCCCGACGATTGTTGCTCTGAGCGTATGCGTTGGACCGGATCAGTTCGAAGAACGTCGCGCGTTTGCAACCGGTATGGGCCGCGGCCCATACCGTCCCAGCGCAACTGCTGGGGCGGGGAAGACTACGACGGGAACGCCGTGTCGCCTGTTGACGCCAGAGCAATCTGGAAAATTCACTCATTCACCAGCGCTCACGATCGGTTGCCCTGACGACATCACTTGCGAGACTTTCCGTCCTGTGCGGCAGCATAGAGGGCGCGGAGATAACCCATACTGTACGACCAGTTGTTATTTCGGCCACCAGCCATCTCCGGGACATGGTCGGCAATGAGATTGCCCCGAAAGTCGACCTCGACCAGCGTCTTCATCAGCTTCCACATGTCGGTGTACCCGTTGTCGATGTAGGTCTCGACGAAATACGGGATCGGCGCCGTCACGTTTCGGAAATGTATCTTCCAGAGCTTGCCCATCTTGGCGAAGCCTCGGACAGCCTCATAGACATCTTTGCCTGTTGCTTTCCCGCCTTCCATCCACGTTCCGCAGCATAGGCACACGCCGATATTTGGTGAGTTGGCAATCTCGAGAGCCTTCACGTAGCCATCGAAGGTCCCGAACATGTGTCGTGGAATTCCGCCGAGCTCCGGGACCGGCGGATCATCCGGATGAATCCCGATCCTCACGCCCGCTTCCTCGGCCACCGGCGCGATCTGGCGGATGAAGTACGTGTAGTTATCCCACAACTCCTCTTTCGAGTACTTGCGGCCGTGCGTTAGCGGCGCTTCATAAACCTTGCCGCTCCAGTAGCCCTTCGCGGTTTCCAGCTTGAAGGCTCGGGCTCTTGCGCCGGCGCGTGTTGTGTCATTTGGGCTCGACCAGATCCCGTTCGCCATATGCGCATAGGTGATGTAGCCGATCCCGGCTTTTCCGGTATCGCGTATATATTGCTTGAGCCACGCGATCTTCTCGTCGCGTCCCGGAAGGTTGAGTGTGATCTCCTCGATATTCCGGTTATCGTTGTTGGAGATGTTCCAGACTTTCAGGCCGGCGGCTTCAACGCGGCTCTTGATTGCCTGGAAGTTCTCGAACGTCCCCCGGTCTTTCCCCGTCTGCACGTTGAGATACTCAATGCCCATCTGTTTCACCCAGGTCAGATCCTCGTCGCTGACCTTCTCATTTACCTGCATTGAGATCTTGATCCCGGGAGAGAGCGGCTCCAGCGGCTTAGCTTTCGCCATGCCCGGAGCTACGGCTGCGGCGACACCGGCGGCCAGCAAGTTCCTTCTCGTCAGTTGATCCATACACCATCCTGTGTGAACGATAATACTGCACGCGTC
>DASQLD010000093.1:0-11414 GCA_035630195.1 Bryobacteraceae bacterium | reverse complement strand
CGAGACCGCAGTACAACCGGCTGCAGGGGGTTTTGGCGCTGAGCGGACCTTTACGCATTCCGCGGCTATTGCGGAATGGACCTAACATGACTTTGAACTATCAGTGGACACGCAACAGCGATGCCAGCACGCGAACGGGGCTGATGCCCACAACAGCCGAGCGAAATGGAGACTTCTCGAACCGGCCTGTGATCTATGATCCGCAAACCGGCGGGTCCTTTCCGAACAACACGATTCCTGCCAGCCGAATCAGTCCCCAAGCCAAGTCGCTGCTTGACCTCTACCCGCTTCCGAATTTCGCTCACGAGCGCTACAACTATCAGATTCCGGTGATCGGAGCGACACATCAGGACAGCCTTCAACTCCGCGGGAATCAGCGATTGTCGCAGAAGAATCAACTCTCGGGAAACCTCTCGTATCAAAGCACGCGCATAGACAATCCGAACATCTTCAACTTCCTCGACGTGACCGATAGCACCGGCATCAATTCGGGCCTGAGTTGGCTTCATACATTTCAGCCGCGTCTCTACGCTGTTTTTGGCATGCAGTTCAGCCGTCTCTCGTCACTCACCACTCCTTACTTTGCAAATCGTGCGAATGTCTCAGGCGAAGCCGGTATTGCCGGCAATAACCAGGATGCTGTGAACTGGGGACCCCCCGCCCTGTCATTCTCGAGTGGCATTGCAGCGCTTACTGACGCGCAATATTCGCGCACTGCCAATCAAACGACCGGTGTATCCGTAGACGCTGGATGGGGTCGGGGCCGGCATACATTCTTGTTTGGAGGAGCACTCCGGTGGCAGCAGTTCAACGTGCTATCACAGGAAGACCCCCGCGGAATGTTTACATTTACAGGCGCTTCGGCAGGGTCCGATTTCGCGGGATTTCTACTAGGCATTCCCGATGCGAGTTCGATTGCATTCGGCAACGCGGACAAATACTTGCGTGGGACTTCAACCGACGCCTACATCAACGATGATTGGCGTCTTCGGCGGGACTTACCTTAAACTTCGGGCTGCGTTGGGAATATGCATCGCCTATCACTGAGCTCTATGGCCGTCTCGTGAATCTTGATGTCGGCTCGAGCTTCTCTGCGGTAATACCGATCATCGCTTCCGATACTTCGAACGCGCTGATCTCGCCCGACAGAAACAATCTAGCGCCGCGTCTCGGATTTGCGTGCGTCCCTTCGCTGCTTCGTCGATGGTGGTTCGTGGTGGCTATGGCATCTATTACGACACTTCTGTATATCACCCGATCGCGATGCAGATGGCGCAGCAATCGCCACTATCGAACAGCCTAAGAGTCCAAAACAGTCCTGAGAACCCTCTTACCCTTGCGAACGGCTTCTATGCTCCACTTTCCAGCTTGCGCAACACTTTCGGGATCGATCCTGACTTTCAAATCGGCTATTCGCAAAACTGGCAGCTATCTATACAAAACGAACTCCCCGCCAGCCTTGTCCTTATCGGTACCTACCTTGGCATCAAAGGAACACGAGCGCAGCAGCAATTTCTCCCGAATACGTTTCCCGCCGGCGCCCTCTACCCCTGCTCTTCGTGCCCAAGCGGCTTTACGTATCTCACGTCCAACGGCAGTTCGATTCGCCATGCCGGACAGCTTGAATTGAGGCGCAGACTGAGCCGCGGTTTCACTACGACTTTGCAGTACACCTATGCCAAATCGATTGACAACGCCGCAGTCGGCGGGCGAAATCAAGGTGGTGTATTGACGGCCCAGAATTGGCTGGATCTTACAGCCGAGCGCGCTCTCTCAAACTTCGATCAACGTCACCTCGCGAATGTGTTGATTCAATACACAACCGTCAACATGCGCAGCTTCCTCAAGGAGTGGACATTCAGTTCGCAGATCACTGCGGGTACCGGTCTCCCGCTCACTCCGATCTTCCCTTCCGTAGTCAACGGCACAGGGGCCACGGGAAGCGTGCGGCCCGACTATATCGGCGGCGACGTTTTGAAGGCGGGTTCCTACACCGCCCCCGCGCCAGGACGATGGGGCAACGCCGGAAGAAACTCCATCACTGGACCATCGCAATTCTCGTTTAATGCTTCGATCGGGCGGACATTCCGACTGGGAGATCGGTTCAATTGGGATTTTCGTGTTGATAGTACGAATGCTCTTAATCATCCGGTCTTCCCGAGTTGGGTAACCACCGTCACCAGCGCACAGTTCGGCCTGCCCAGCACAACGAATCCCATGCGCAGCCTTCAGACAACGATCAGGCTGAGGTTCTAGGGATGAGTAAGCTCTGCGCACTCATCTTGACGGCTTCGATAGTGTGCGCTCAGGATAACAGCATTACGTTTCGCTCCGACACGCAACTCGTCGTCGAAAGCGTCTCGGTCAAGAATAAGAAAGGCGCTCCGATCGAAGGCCTCACGAAGGAGGACTTCGTCGTCAATGAAGACGGGAAGCCGCAAATGATCGCCTTTGTGGAATACCAAAAGCTTCCGGAAGGCGCCACACAACCAGCCGCCTTCAGCGCTTCGGCCGTCCCGTTCCCTAAGATCGCTCGCACCCGCATCGCTCCCGAAACGCCCGGCGATTTGCGATACAAAGATCGGCGGTTGATGGCGCTGTATTTCGACATGACGGCGATGCCTGCCCCCGATCAAGCCCGCGCTCTGACTGCAGCCCAAAAATTCGTACGAACCCAAATGACCTCATCCGATCTAGTGGCCGTGATGATGTTCGCGAGTGGCTATGTACAAGTCCTGCAGGATTTCACCGACGATCGAAGCCTGTTGCTGAACATTCTGCAAACTTTGATCGTCGGCGAGGAACAGGGATTCGAAGCAGTCCCCGATGACGCAAGCGCTTCTGATACCGGGGCCGCCTTCGGTCAGAACGACGGCGAGTTCAATCTCTTCAACACGGACCGGCAACTGGCGGCGCTCCAGACTGCCACGAAGATGCTCGGCCGGCTCAGTGAGAAGAAAACGCTTGTCTACTTCGCCAGCGGACTGCGGTTAAACGGAGTCGATAATCACGCGCAATTGAATGCGACCGTCAATGCGGCCGTGCGTGCGGGAGTTTCCTTCTGGCCGATCGACGCTCGTGGACTGATGGCGCAAGCCCCCCTTGGGGATGCCACGAAAGGCTCACCGGGCGGAATTGGTATGTATACCGGAGCCTCCGCATTGGCCTCCGCCTCCAACATTCGCCGATCGCAGGACACGCTCTATGCCTTGGCAGCCGATACTGGAGGGAAAGCGCTTCTCGACTTTAACGATCTGACCCGAGGCATCGTTGAAGCCCAGCGATCCACGTCAAGCTATTATCTGGTCGGCTACTACACAACGAATCCAGCTTTCGACGGTAAGTTCCGAAGACTCAAAATTACACTCAAGAACGACATCGCTGCCGACTTAGATTACCGACAGGGCTACTATGCAGGCAAAGTGTTCAGCAAGTTCAACTCGGCTGACCAAGAACGTCAACTTGAAGATGCGCTCATGTTGGGCGATCCGATTACCGAACTGACCATCGCGCTCGAAGTGAACTACTTTCAGTTGAACAGTGTCGAGTACTTTGTCCCGGTGGCGGTCAAGATTCCAGGCAGTGAACTCGCTCTCGCCAAGAGGCGCGGCGCGGAACGGACCGTGATCGACTTCGTCGGTGAGATCAAGGAGGGAAATGCGACCGTTGCCAATCTCCGCGACAAGGTCGACATCAAACTGAGCGGAGAAGTCGCTACCGAACTGGCGCGCCGCCCCATCACCTACGATGCGGGCTTCACCCTGTTGCCAGGGACTTACACACTGAAGTTCTTAGCTCGCGACGCAGTAACCGGCCGGATTGGGACTTACATCCGAACGTTCGTAATCCCTAATCTCGAAAAAGAAAAGCAGAGAGTCCCGATCAGCTCCGTCGTCCTCAGCAGCCAGAAAGTTGAACTTTTAGATGCGCTGTACACCGCGGGGAAAGACAAAGACAAACTTCGGGTTCAGAACTTGAGCCCTCTCGTCGAAGAAGGAGAGAAACTTGTCCCTAGCGTCACTCGCGTATTCAGCCGGAGTCGCGATATGTACGTGTTCCTCCAGGCATACCAGGCCGGCGCCGAGCCCCAGCGGCCGGTGGTGGCTTTTGTGACGCTCTATAACGGCGGCCGCAAAGCCTTCGAAACGGCCCCAGTCGCTGTGTCGGAAGGATCCTCGAACCGCCTCCGAACTGTGCCGCTCAGATTTCGCTTTCCGCTCGACCAACTCCCGGAAGGCGAGTACCGGTGTCAGGTGACAGTACTCGACCCAAATGGCGGAAGAGTATCGTTTTGGCAGGCTCCTGTAATGTTGATACCGTAGGGTGTTAGCCGTAACCGAGCGACGGCCATCTGCGCCTTAAAAAAAACGAGTATCCTTATTACAGACATGCAAGTTTCATGGATTGGGCGCCCAGCCGCGCTTGCTCTACTAATCGCTTCGGCGAGTTTGCTCCAAGCGGCTGAGCCGGCTCCCGCGACCGGCGCGACGCTCACCTTCAAGCAGTACTGCTACGGATGCCATGGCAAAGGTACGGCGAAAGCCGGCATCAATCTGGAGCAGTTGTCCTCACAAAAATCCCTCGGCGAGAACTTCCAGCATTGGGAAAGGATTGCTAGCGCGCTTGAGCAGAAGGCCATGCCGCCGGCGAAGCTTCCTCAACCGAGCGACGCCAAACGCGCCGAGGCCGTGACGTGGATTCGCGCCAAGCTTGACGAGTACATCCAAAAGCATGCCGGAGACCCTGGCGCCGTGACGATGCGCCGGCTGACCAGCGGAGAGTATACATACACCATTCGGGATTTGACCGGTCTGGACCTGAAATTTGACCGCGATTTTGCCAGCGATTCCGTTGGTGGCGAAGGCTTTACGAACTTCGGCGATGTGCAGTTTATGCAGGACGCGAACCTTGAGCGGTACCTCGATGCCGCCAAGCGCGTCGCCAATTATGCCGTCATCGGCGCCGGTCCTATCACGTTCTACTCGGACCCCGGCAAGAGCGGGTTCGAGCTCTCGGCCATTAATCGCATCCAGGAAATCTACACGACTCACGGATTCCGCGCAGCCGCCGGTGAAGGCGGAAAGCCATACGGACTCGACAAGTACGGTAAGGCGTTTTATGCCGCTTGGCGTTTTCAGCATCGCGGAGCGCTCGGTGAGCCGAACGTCACCCTCGACCAACTTGCGGTCCGCGAAGGACTCACTGGCCGATTTGCGCAACATATCTGGTCCGTAGTTAACCAAACGAACCCAAGCTATCCGACCGACCAAGTCGTTACTCAGTGGAAAAAGCTGCCATCTCCAGAAGGCGCCATTACCGAGCGAACCCAAGCCTCGGTGCGCGCCGCCTGTCAGGAAATGCAGATGGCGCTTATCAATTGGCCCCGCTTCCTCTTTGCTGCCGGTAGTTTAGCAGCCGGCGGCGCCGGTGACGAGCGAGCCTTGGTTATCTCCGACACGACACTGCAGGCCAAGGATTCTCACCGGCTACGATTCTTTGCTCGAGGCCGCAAGCAAAAGACCGCGCGAATCGTACTGACTGCCGTCTCAGTGAATCCTGCCGCCAAGGACAAGCATGTCGTCATCTGGAAGAACGCCGGCGTGCGGACCCGAAACTTCGAACGCCGTCCGGGGACGAATCAGACCCAGCAGCAACCCGCCGTGGCCGGCTCCCAGACTCGACCTCTGCCGGATACGCCGCTGAAACCCCTCCGCTCCGTACTCGATGAGGCGACCGTAGCGAAACTGAATTTTGGCAAGCTTCCCGACGGAGCGGAAATCGGCCTCGACGACTTTGCCACTTTGGGCGATGCTCCACTGGTCCTCGACATCCCGGTGACGGAAGAAACGGGCGGTCTGGAGTTTCAAGTCGAAGCCACGATGGGACCCGGACAGAATCACGACGCTGTTGCGCGCTTGACGATCACCGGCGCGGAGGAAGTTCGAGGCCGACCCACGTGGGCCCTCTTAGGCGATCCGAAAAGTCCTGGATATCAGGCGTGGAAGAACCGGGTATTCGAGTTCGCTGCGAATCTTCCGCAGGTATCCCATAGCGAGCCGACCCCTTCCGACAACGATCCAATTCCGGCCCCTTTCAACAACACGTATAACCAGCCTGAGCGCGATTACTATCACTACAAAGTGAAGTATTACCGGGGTGACAACTTCCTGGTCGAGAAGATGCTCGACGACGCGACGCGCACGAAGCTGGAGCAGGCGTGGTCTGACCTGCTCGCCTCATTCGAATACCACGATGCGAGGGTCCGATTTGTCGCCGACAAATTCAAGGTTGATCTGAAGAAGAAAAGCATCGCCGAACTGAATGAAGCGGATGTCCAGGCAATGCCAGAGGAGCCGCGGAACTATATCCGTCCGCTTCTCGCAGAGTACAAGGCAACGGTAGCGACCCAGCGGGCCGCTCGCGCCGGTCATGTAGAGGACGTCATTGCATTCGCCGCCAAGGCCTGGCGGCGTCCCTTAACCGAAGCCGAGAAGAACCGGCTCCGGAATTTTTACACATCGTTGCGACAAGGACCCGAGCTCGATCATCCAAAAGCCATACGATCCCTGCTGACACGCGTCCTCGTTTCGCCGGCCTTCCTCTACCGGTTAGAGCAGCCCGCCAAAGTATCCGGCACCAGGCCTCTGTCCGATTGGGAGATGGCAAGCCGGTTGAGCTATTTCCTCTGGTCCTCGGCGCCGGACGACGAGCTCTGGCGCGCCGCGAAAGCCGGCGAATTGAGCAAGCCGGACCAGCTTGAGCGACAAGTGAAACGCATGCTTGCCGACGAGAAGGCTCGCCGCTTTTCGACTGAGTTTTTCGGTCAATGGCTGGGTTTCTACCGCTTCGATCAGTACCGCGGTGTCGATACGACACGCTTCCCAGAGTTCACCGACGAAGTCAAATCGGCTATGTACGACGAAGCCGTATCGTTCTTTGAATACATCGTCCGCCAAGACAAGCCGGTGCGTGACCTGCTTTTCGCAGACTATGCGTTCCTCAATAAAACTTTGGCAAAACACTATGGTGTGAAGAAGGAAATCAAGTCCGATAAGCCCGTTCTGGTTGAAGGCGCCAACGAGTTCCAGCGCGGTGGTTTGCTGCGTCTGGGCGCTGTGCTGACCGCAACATCGGCTCCACTTCGAACCAGTCCTGTCAAGCGCGGTGATTGGGTTTTGCGACGCGTCCTAGGGACACCAACACCTCCGCCGCCAGCTGACGCAGGATCGCTTCCGGCTGACGAGAAAGCATTCGGTGGATTGACACTGTTTGAGAAGCTGATTGCGCATCAGAGGAACCCGTCGTGTGCGAGCTGTCACACACGTATCGACCCGATGGGCTTCCCCCTCGAGCGATACGATGCGATCGGACGCTGGCGAGACAGCTATTCCGATGGCAAACCGGTCCACGATTCGAGCACGCTGGCTGACAAGACGCCGATTTCAGGGGTCGACGGTCTCCTCGAATACTTGAAGAAGGAAGAGCAGCAAGTTCTCAAGACCATGTCCTACAAGCTACTTGGATACGCGCTCGGGCGCACAGTTCTTGCCTCCGATCAACCGTTGATCGACCAGTTGACGGAGAAGGGGAACAATATTACCTTCTCGCAGCTCGCCACTGAGATCGTTTCAAGCAAGCAGTTCCGGTACCGGCGTGAACGGGAAGTTATTAGTCAGCCGCCCAAGCCACAATCTCCAAAGTCACAAGCGGCGACCGCCAAGACTACTGATATAAAGAATGCAGATAATAAAGTAGGTGGACTATGAAGATCACTGAAGCGAGCAAAGCATCCCGGAGTTCGCGCCGTCATTTTTTGCGCGGCGCAGGTGTAGCGCTGGCGCTACCCTGGATGGAATCCCTTCCTCTCCTGGGCGCGGAAGGCGCCAAGCCTGCCGCCAAGGCCGTTTCGAACAAACCGCCTACTCGTTTTGCGACCATCTACTTCTCCAATGGTGTCGAGCCTATTCATTGGTGGGCGAAAGGCAGCGGCGCCTCAATGGAGCTCGGCCCGGTTCTGGAACCGATGAAGCCGTTCCGCGAGGATATGACCTTCCTGCGCGGACTCTTCAACAAGCAGGCCGTTCTCTCGTCTAGCCCGCACCTCGGCCGCATGCCGAACTTGTTATCGGGCGCCACGGTTAGTCTCGATCCCGCGGACATTCGCGTCGGAACGTCCTTCGACCAGATCCTCGCGCAGCAGATCGGAAACCAGACACCAGTGCCAAGCCTTGCGCTCGGCATCGAGCCGAACGAACTTCGTCTTGAAGACGGCGTTTCGATGATTTACGGCTCGGCCATCTCATGGGCGACTCCCACGAAGCCGGCTACCAAAGAGATCTATCCTGCGCGTACGTTCGACCTTCTTGTCGGGGACGGGAAGGGACGGAAGATCGATCGCAGCATCCTCGACGCGGTGTTGAAAGAAACACACGAATTGCAGCCGAAGATCAGTCGCGGTGATCGTCATAAGCTCGACGAGTACCTCGAATCGATCCGCAGCATCGAGACCCGGATCGACCGCGCGTCTCGAGAAGAGCGTATCGAAGGCTGGCGGCCAACTCTGACGAAGCCGGACATGCCGCGTCCTGCCGACGATTTGCCGCAAAACGTTCCGGATCACATGAAGTTGATGCTGGACTTGGTGGTGCTTGCGTTCCAGATGGACAAGACGCGCATCATTACGTTGATGCTCAACAACGATCTCTCGCAGATGAACTTCAAGTTCCTCGAGGGCGTCCAAGGCAGCTTGCACCTCGACCTCACGCACAACGGCAAGGCTCCTGCGGCTGAGGCGATGTACTTGAAGACGAATCAATTCCACGTCCAGCAGTTCGCCTACATAGTCAATCGCATGAAGCAGATCGATGAAGGCGGTACGTCGCTTCTCGACAACTCGATGATGCTGTTCTGTTCGAACCTGTTCGATGGCGACGCTCACAGTGCTGATCAAATGCCGATGATCCTCGCTGGTCGCGGCGGTGGCTTAACGCCGGGACGCAATCTCGACTATCTCGACAAGGGCGAAGATAATCGCCGCGCCTGCAGCCTTTATCTGTCGTTGATGGACAGGATGGGTGTGCAGCTCGATCGGTTCGGCGATACGGATAAACGCCTGGTCGACCTATAAGCACATTACGGCGAACGCACTCTTTAATTCTGTGGAGTGCGTTCTACCCGATCGGTCTTGAAGCCTTGTTTGGAAGCATCGGTGAGCAGTTTTCGATAGATATCGTCACTAAGCGTTTTCGAGCGGCTCAGTACCCACAGGTATTTCCGGTCATTGCTGCCGACTACCGCGTACTGATACTTATCGTCTAGCGCAATGATTCGGTAGTCACCCCAGACGCCTTCAAGGAATGAGAGAATTGCCGGAGCGAAGCGAACTTCAAGAACCGAATTGCTCCCATTGTCTTCCTTGGCAACTCGCCCGGCGCCTTCCGCTTCTTTCAGCTTCGACTTTCCTGCTTCGCGGCATCGGTTGACAATCTGAATGCTTCCGTCGCCATTCAGCGTGTAGTTGGCTGTTACATCGCCGGCACAATCTTTCTGAAATTTGTTTGGCAAACGAGCGATTTCATACCATGCTCCGCTGTACTTCTGAAGATCCACTTTCGCAACGGTTTTCAGGTCTGGAAGCATCAAAAGAATCGCGATCAAGATCATCTAATCTCTAGACGCTCAGAACCGGGCACGGTGAGTCACGGATGACCGAGTATTCGTGCGTACGAAGCCGGCCAAACTTCTCGTGAAGTTTTCCTCTGCCGATCACGACCAGATCCGCGCTGTAGCGCAAGGCCGCTGTTTCGATCACAGTCGATACCGGTCCGCCATCCACGAATATTTCTAGGTTCGTCCCCGCCTTAGCCTGAAGCGCCTGGATCTGCTGGCTTGCCGACTCGAGCAGGTTCGTTCGAGTCTCGTTGTCGTTCTCTACGTCTGAACTGGCCTCGGTGGCAGTGACAGCATGAACCAATCGCAGTTCCGCGTCGTACTCCTTCGCAAGATCTTCCGCATAGCGGATCAGCGCTACATACTCCTGGTCCAAGTCCACTGCGCAAATCATACTTCTGCAGTCGATATGCGTGGCCTGTAGTGGATCCTCGGTATGGGCAGCCGTCCAGACAGCACAGCGGGTGTCGTGGAGCACCTTTGCCGCAACGGAACCAAGGAGAAGAATGCGGAACTTACCATAGCCATGTGTCGGCATCACGATCAGATCCACGTCGTTCGTATGACTGACCGAGGTAATCAGAGTTGCGGGGTCGCCATGTTCGACTGAGTAAGTGATATCCGTGCCTGGCGCGGCATCGAAAAACTCCTGAAGCTTTTTTCGTCCCTCTTTCAACATCGCGGGAATATCGAACATCACAGGATACGGCGAGTCGATACCCCCATACCAACCCGCCGGCATATTGATCACATGGAGCAGCGTTAACCTTGCATTGAAACGCTGAACCATTGATGCTACGAAGGGTTTTGCCGCTTGGCACCGCTTCGAGAAATCGACCGGGAACAGAATGTGCTTGAACCTGGGCATAGACACTCCATCGTGACACCAGTTTTACCCTATATCGATTGTGATTCAATACAGCGGCTTGCGTCGGGCGGCACGGACTTCATCGTGGAAATCGGCAGTTCACTAACACGTTGATCTGCTTTTGAGCCGGGAGTTATTGGCTCAGGAGGGGGCACTCACACTCGCTGATGATGCCGTAGTCGCGGGTTCTAAGCGACCAAGTAGTGCATGGCGCCCGCCCAATCACTACTAGGCCGGCGTTGTGCGATTTAGCCGACTCTCCGCTGAACCTTGCAATATTGCCTGCGCCGCATCGAGAGATGGCCGATACTCCAGCCGCAGTCTGAAGTCCGCCAGACCTTCTATCGCCGGCTTGGCATGCGCAACTACTAATTGCGCGCCAACAAAAGCTGCCAACTTTACGGCCAAGCGGACACTTTCAACATCATGGCCATGAGTTGGCATCATGATCAGGTCGACCTTTCTCCGGCCACATAGCGAACGACTTTGTCGTCAGGGATCGCCGATTCGTACCAGACGGGACACATTGATGTCCGTCGTATTCAGTCGTCAGAAAGCGGTCAAGCGATTGTTGTAACCCTAGTGTCTATGGCTCGCAAATGTTGGGCTCGAGAGGAGGAGCTTCACAATGCAGCAGTATGACTTCAGAACGGAAAAGACGCGCTTACGCAGCCACGTCTGTGGCGGTCATCTGTAAGCGTCCGAGCAACCCGCATTGATCGAGTAAGGCGAAGCCGTTGAGATAGCGGCATGGCACAGAAGCGGACTGAGGAAGAAATAGCGGAGTTGCTTCGGCGCTAGGATGATCGCGGGCATGTGACGCGGCGGGCTTTCTGCCAAAGCCAGGGTGTTGCGGTATCGACACTAGGGCATTATT
>DASQLD010000092.1:0-3550 GCA_035630195.1 Bryobacteraceae bacterium | reverse complement strand
CTCAGCGCAAAATGCGAAACGAACTTGACTCGGTCCATTTCGCTGATCTCGAGGCGCCGTTGGTTAACAACTGGCAAGCCAAGGAGATACGGAACGGAGCCGACGCGCGAGAGGGCCTTTACCAGCAGATTCCGAATTCGGTCTTGTGGACGCAAACCATCCGGCGCCTTGCGAACGGAGGAGTTACGTCATTCGTCGAGGTCGGCCCGGGAGCGGTCCTGACGGGTCTGCTTCGGCATACCGAACCAAATCTTAAAGGCTATAAGTTCGGAGAGACCGCAGACCTCGAAAAGCTTACGCAGCCGCGCTAGCTTTTGCCAACACGTAAGGTCCTTCCGGCATGAGCGCGACGGTAGCATTCGTCGGGAGGCCCTGAATCAGTGCCTGGACAGCCTCGTCGATGTTGGAGAAGATGGCTCCCCACAACGTCTTGTGGAATTCACCGGGCAGACCGGGTGTGTAGAAAAGGATCTCGGCCTTTTGAGTGACCAGCGCGAGCTTCTCAAGTTGCCACTGGTCAACAACGACCGGGGCTTCTTTGATGAGGTCGAGGAAGCTGGAGCCGGAATCGACTTTCTTGAGCATTTCGCAGAACTCTGCCGCGCCCGGTCCTTCCTGGCACTCGGCGATGAGAAGGATGCGGCCGCCCTTCTTTACGATGTGCTGGGCAGCGGTAATGCCCTTGATCGCCTGATAGAACGTCAGATCTAAGGGGTACCCTGCGCAGCTCGTGACAACCGCGTCGACGGGAGCAGGTAGCTGCTCCAGCATCACCTTCGAAACGAACTTCATGCCCTCGGCATGCGCTGGGACAGGTTCTCCCGCGAAAACTGCGGCGATCTGGCGGTCACGTGTCAGCGCCACGTCCACCATGAAGTGATGACCTGCCATCTGGGCGATCTCGAGCAATTCACGGTGAAGCGGATTTCCTTCGATAGAGCCCTCGACCGCTTTCGGATCGCGCATGAATTTCGGGCTGTGTAGAACCTTGATCGTCTCTTGCGCAGCGAGGCCCGGCGCGACCAGTTTGCGCGCGCCGGAAAAGCCTGCCATTAAGTGCGGCTCAATGAATCCGAGGGTAATGTGGATATCGGCCGCTACGAAGGCTTCGGCAACGTACACTGGCGTACCTGACTTCGTAGTTCCCAGGAACCGATGCTCAGAAAGTTCGCGCGCATTGTGATTCACGATGGGGTATGCGGCGGCGATTTCCGGCGATAGGATCTCGTCCAACTCCTTGGCCGTGGCGAGTCTGTGAAGTCCCGTCGCGATCAGGATCGTGACGTCTTCGCGCCGAATACCAGCCCCGTGGAGTCGTTTGAGGAGTGGCGGCAAGACCACTTTATTGGGCGCCGGCCGGGTTATGTCGCAAACCGAGATCGCGACCGTCTTCTTTCCTTTGGCGAGCGCGCTCAATGCCGCACCCGCGATTGGATCATCCATCGCGGCTTCAATCGCGCCCAATTGGTCAGGAAGAGGAGATGCCGACCGAGCTTCGAGTACCTTGTAGTCAAAACCTTCCGGCAGGTCGAGCGCTATTCCGGTCTTACCGAATGCAAATTGCGTACGCATTCATTCAAGGCTATCGCAGTCGAAGGCGCAGAGCGTCGAGAGCTGTTTGAACTGCCATCACTCGTACCCGCGAACGATCCCCTAGGAAGTGATAGCGATTCACATCGGTACCGGGCGGCCCCGCGATTCCGATGAATACCGTTCCGGCAGAGACGTCGGTTTCCGTGGCGGGTCCGGCTTCACCCGTGATTGCAATCGCCCAGTTTGTATCCATTCGAGCGCGCGCGCCGTCGGCCATCGCGCGAGCTGTCGATTCGGAGACGGGGTGTGCTCCTTCCGGAATGCCGAGGAGGGAAGTCTTCGCCTCGCTGCTGTAAGTGAGGAATCCACCCTTGAAATAGGCGGAACTACCCGGAGTTTCGGTGATGCGTCCGGCAAGCGTTCCCCCAGTGCAGCTTTCCGCGACACTCAACGTTTCTCCGCGCGCCTTCAGCATCGCTCCGACACATGCTTCGAGGGGCTCACCTATACAGGTGTAGAGGCGATCTCCAATGAGCGGTACCAACTGATCCCCGAGTTCGGTCAATAGAGCCTCTGCCTCTTCTTCTGTCCCGCACCGGGCGCGCAGATGGATCTGAATGTCCGATGGAGCGGCGAGGATCGTCGTCACAGGATTGGTATAACGCGTATAAACCGGCGCTATGAGCTGATCGAGATCGGATTCCGGCATGCCAGCGACGCGGAAGAAGCGAGTGCGAATCACCATGGGCGGTAGATCCGTCAGCAGTCGAGGCAAACACTGCTGTTCGAACATTGCCTTCATTTCCTTGGGAGGGCCGGGCAGCATCGCAATGACTCGGCCATCGACTCGAAGCCAAAGCCCGGGCGCGGTTCCTCGGTCGTTCGGAAGAATCTCCGCACCGTCGACCACTTGAGCTTGTCGAAGGTTCACCTCAACCATGCGGCGGTTAAGACGCCGGAAGCGTTCCTCGATAGCCGCACGAATCGTTTCGGAAAAAGACTGTGCCCGCCCAAGCGCGGTTGACACCGAATCACGCGTGACATCGTCTTCTGTCGGGCCAAGTCCGCCAGTGATGAAGATGACCTCCGAGTGTCCGATGGCATGAACGAGGAGATTTGCCAAACGAAGCCGATCGTCCCCGACGATGTATTTCTCAACGACTTCGATACCGATAGTGTTGAGTTGATCTGTCAGGAAAAGAGAGTTCGTGTCGGTCTTGTCCGGCGTCAGCATCTCCGAACCGACCGCAATGATGGTGGCGTTCATCAGGGAAGCGGCTGACCGGCGATGTTGACGTCGACTCGATAAAGAGCGTTGGACGTGGCGATTGCCAGGGCTCGCGAGGGTGTGAAGGCCAGGCCGACGATGTTCGGTCCAGATAAGAACAACTCTGCGTTACGTTCCTTGTCGATGCGCACAATGCCTCGCCGGCCAGCAAGCGAAGCTGCCGCATACAATCTGCCTTCGGCATCGAATGCGAGACCCTGCGGTCTGCCCAAGCCCCGATAGTAGTTCTCAACCGCGCCGTCAGGGGAGATACGATGGACGCAGTCAAAGCTGGACGTGGTGGGACCGGTTACGTACAAGTAATCATCAAGACCGAATGCCAGATGATACGCCGCAATCGAAGGCTCCACTGTAGCGAAGACGTATATCTGCCGCGTCCGACTGATCTTGAAGATGGTTCCGCTACGATCCCCGACGTAAAGATTGTCGTCTCGATCGAATGCTAAACCGGTTCCGATTCCCATGCCTTCGACGAAAACGGAAAGATTTCCGTTAGCCGTCGCTTGATAAACTGAGCCTTCGCTGCGGCTAGAGATATAGAGAATGCCTTCACGATCGAAGGCAAGTCCAGTAGCGTTCATCAGGTCCGTGATGAACGGCCGCGCGGTGTAGCTGGCGTCGATCTTAAAAACCGAAACCGGCGTCTTCTGGCCGCGCGAGCCACTGAACGTGACGAAAATATTGCCTTCCGAATCGACAGCAGGATTGGCGACAGGATGAAGACCGTCT
>DASQLD010000091.1:0-2457 GCA_035630195.1 Bryobacteraceae bacterium | reverse complement strand
GACAGGAGTGCCGCAGGCCATGGCCTCAATCATCACCAAGCCAAACGGCTCCGGCCAATCGATCGGAAATAGTAGCGCGGCGGCCTGAGACAGGAAGTCCTGTTTCCTGGTGTCGTCCACTTCACCAACCAAATGAATCTGTTTTCCATCGATGAGCGGGTTTAATCGCTCTTTGAAGTACCGCTGCTCTCCGCGCGGAATTTTCGCCGCGATGCGAAGCGGCATACCCACAGCCTTTGCAATGCGGATGGCATCCTCCGGTCCTTTCTCAGCGGTCAATCGGCCGAGAAAAGCCAGATAGTGCCCCGGCTGTGTCGAAGCTCGCAGGGATTGCTCGGGTAAGCCATGATAGATCGTGTTCAGCCAACGCAATCCAGGTAACGGTTCACGCTGATTGTTTGAGATGGCGACGAAAGCGGCGCCCGGGAATTGAGCTGTGATCGCCTTCAGACCTGGCAGATCCAGACGTCCATGAAAGGTCGTGAGAAACCGTGTTGGCATTCGACTGAACAGCGGTAACTGAAGCCAGTCGATGTGAAAGTGGAGAACGTCGAACTGGTTATGTCGACGCGCAACGGCCTCAAGAAGCAGCGCCTGGGCAGTTATAGGGTCCATACGCGGCCGCCCCAGCCTGAGGGCTTGGGGGAGTCCGGCATCAGTTTTGCGATCGTCTTGGAATCACCACTCGCAAACAGAGTGACATCATGACCAAGGGCGACTAACTCCTCGGTCAACCAATGGACCGCCCGCTCCGTGCCGCCGTAAAGCTTCGGCGGCACGCTCTCGGCGAGCGGTGCGATCTGTGCAATCCGCATCGCGGCGTTCGTTGCTTAGTTGAGCCTTGGGCTCACCAGTAAGGCGCCGCCTTGTAATAGTCGTGGACCCTTTGATCTTCATCGCGCGACCAGGTCCAGTCGTTGTCATTGGCGTACTTGGGAGCGCGGTCGAGCTGATCCTTGGTGATGTCCACGCGATACCCGCCAAGCGAGGTGTCGTACTTCAGGCTGGACCAGGGTGTCGGATAGTGATCGTCGCCGATCCCGAGAAAGCCGCCATAGCCAAGCACCGCGTAGGCAACTTTCCCGGATAACTTGTCGATCATCACGCGTTCGATACTGCCGATCCTTTGGCGATCAGCGCCATAGACTGCGGTGCCTTCAACGCGATCGCTTCCGATGAGATTGTGTGATTGCTGCATAGCCATCTGAAGCCTCCTCTGGTGAGACTTCAACGACCCTGTTGCTTGATGGTTTCACTCAGCGGCGATGGCGCTTCTTCACGGACCTCCTCTTCTTGGACTCGTCTCCAAGGAATGTCACGGGCGTGCCTTTAGAAACGAGATTAGCGAGGTGCAGAGCATCCCAATTCGTCAGTCGGATGCAGCCGTGCGAGTCGGTCTTACTGATCTTTGACGGTTCCGGTGTACCGTGAATGCCGTAGCCCTCCCCCGGCAGGGCGATCCATACGAGCCCAACTGGATTGTTTGGGCCGGGACCGATTGTAAATGACTCCTTCGAGCGAACGCCTTTGAACTCGTAGTCGGGATTGTAGCGGTAGGTGGGATTGCGGGCGACGTTCCGAACTTTCAACTCGCCACTCGGTGCTGGCTTCTCCGCGCTTCCCGCGGTGATCGGATAGAACGCGATCAGCTTCTTGTCTTTGTCGAATGCCTTCAAGGTTTGTGCCGTCTTATCAACCTCAAGCCGCGCTGCTTTTGTGCGCTCCGATTTGTCTGCGACTTGCGCCACTGTGATCTCGTCCCCGGCGCGTTCGAACTTTTGACCGGGATTGAGCTTGGACAGCAACGCCTCGCTCATATGAAACCGCTCGGCAATGCGTTCGCGCGCACTTCCATACGCAAGAGTCTTCAGTCCCTTCATATCGTCCAGCTTGGTCGGCACCTTGTCGAGAAACGGTCCTTCTACGTTCTTGTCCGACAGGGTGTATTTGCCAACGACGGGCTCCTGGGAGGCCGCAGAGAGCTGCTTCCAAAGCCGCTCCGTCATGTCCCCCTTGCTTTCGATCCCGTGCTCCTGGGCAAAAGCGGTCAGCGCCTTTTTGTAGTTCTCACCGGCACGGCCATCGATCTCTCCGGGCGAGAAGTGAGCGCGATCGAGGAGTATCTGAGCCTTAATCAGAAGCGCCTCGTCGTGCGACGAGCTGCGCCACTGCGCATCGTTGATGGTGGCCGGCGTGACTTCCGCGGCTTGCACCGAGAATGCCACAAGGCAGAGGAAGAGGGCGGAAACGACGCGCACGTGCATGGCTACCGCAAACCTCCGCGCAATAAAGGCCAAGCAATGTGGCGTCGGTTGATCGGAGCGAGTACAGCCGGCGACTCCCAGATCGTCAGCCAAGTCGTCGCATTCGGCTGCCTTGCGGCGAACTGCTTCGCCTGTTGGCGATCAGCGTCCGCCGCGAGCAGCGGATATCGGTTTGCCTCGCGTCGATAAAAGG
>DASQLD010000090.1:0-3039 GCA_035630195.1 Bryobacteraceae bacterium | reverse complement strand
AATGACAGCCCGAAGCGTTTCGTTGGCCTGCCGAACCGCTTCTTCGGATCGCTTTCGTTCCGTGATATCGCGCGAGTTCAGGACATAGCCGGCTACAGTGGATTCGACTTCAAAGCGCTTTCCAATCGCTTCCAGCACGCGCCAGGATCCCTTCCTGTGGAGAACCCGAAACTCGATTGACTGCGTGGCGCCTGGATTTTGCGTGCCGGCTTCCAGAATTTCCCGGACCCGATCGCGATCTTCAGGATGAATCAGGCGGAAAAGATTCTCTCGAGTCAACGCACCTTGAGGGTAACCAAGCACACGCTCGAAGGACGGGCTGCCGTACCGCACGCTCCCGTCCACATCCAGCACGGTGATGATATCAAGCGCATTTTCAATGAGGGAGCGGAAATATTCCTCGCTTCGCTGGAGCGCTTCGACGGCTCGCTTGCGCTCGGTGGCGTAGCGCATGGCGCGGACAAGGAGTTGTCCAGTCACCTGCCCTTTCACGAGATAATCCTGAGCTCCCTCGCGGACCGCCCGAATTGCGAGACCTTCGTCATCGAGGCCTGTCAAAACCACGATCGGAACACTCGGAGCCTGCGCATGGGTACGAAGGAGTGTTTCGAGACCGTCAGCATCCGGAAGCGACAGGTCCAGCATCACGACATCAAACTGGTCGGCATCGAGACGCCCTAACGCCTTTGACAAAGTGTCAACGTGAGTGAGCTGGATGTGGGCGCCTTCGGCGTCCTTGACGACTTCGCGGAGAAGCCGCGCGTCACCGGGATTATCTTCTACAAGGAGTACGCGAATCCTATCGAACGCCATACCTGGGCTGCGCTGCTTAAATC
Source organism: Bryobacteraceae bacterium (assembly GCA_035630195.1). Taxonomy (GTDB): domain Bacteria; phylum Acidobacteriota; class Terriglobia; order Bryobacterales; family Bryobacteraceae; genus DASQDN01. The sequence goes on along the minus strand of DASQLD010000090.1, from coordinate 2,203 downwards.
CCCTTAAAGTCTAGATTACGTCGCACTAAGAGCAGATCTACGCAATTCGTAGTTATCTAATCTCGCTGCATCAACTGAGGCGGTTGCGACATTTCCGAATGGTTAGGCGCATTTCAGCGGCATTTACTGTCACGTCCTGAAAATTACAATAGATACTAACGGTGAAGACAATTTAGGGACTTACTAGGGTACGATTTTTATTGTCTTTTATAACAGATTGCTATATAGGTATAGCAGGTTGCAATATTGCTTTGACACTCGGTGAAAAAGTTCGGTACCTCCGTGAGGTCGAAGGAACCCTTCGCGGCATCGGCCGCGCTATGACGCAGCAGGAAGTAGTCGCGGCGATTCGAGAAGAACAAGGAGCCTCGATCAGCCAAGCTTATCTGTCGCAAGTCGAGAACGGGGCGCGCCGGCACTTGACGGACGGAACCCGCATGATGCTTTCCCGTTTTTTTAACGTGCATCCGGGGTATCTGGTGAACGATCCCGAAGGTTTTCACACGGAGCTGGTATCGGACGCGCGCGTCGGAGAAGACTCGTTAGATTTGTGGTTAATCAACGGAGCCGAGAGATTTTCTCGCGATGCTCCGGTAAGCAGCGCGCTTTTGCGTGTCGCCCGGAATGAAGATTCTCGGAAATGTTTGATCTTACTCAGCGCAATTTTAGAGATGCCATCGCTCGCTGACCGCCTCCTGCAGGCGCTCAGTCCGTCTGTGAAAACTGATCAAGGAGGGCAAGAACAATGACGTGGTCAGAATTCTATTTATTCTGTTTCGTCTTTGGGTTTCTCTTCAGTTTCGCCGCCTTGATCTCGGGACATCTGCATCTTGATATGCACGGCAGTCACGGCGGACATATCGACGCGAGCGGTGCTCATGGACACCATTCCCACGTCGGGCACCACGTAGGACAACACGACGGCGGGGGCTCGGTTCATGACGCGCACGACGGGCGATCGCAACTGTCTGTATTCAACATGGGCACGATCGCAGCCTTTCTCGCGTGGTTTGGCGGCACAGGGTATCTGGCGACGAGTTACTACCGTCTCTGGTTTTTGACTGCTCTCGCTGTGGCAACTGTTGCGGGACTCTTCGGAGGATCAATTGTGTTCTGGTTCGTCAGCAAGGTGTTGATGCGCGGCGAACAGAATCTTGACCCGGCTGCATTCGACATGATCGGCGTGCTGGGAACCGTGAGTGCCAGTGTGCGCGAAGGCGGTACAGGAGAGATTATCTTTTCGCAGAATGGCGTACGAAGATCAGTCGCGATTCGAAGCGAGGATGGGGCGGCGATTTCGGCGGGAGTCGAGGTCGTCGTCACCCGTTACAGCGAGGGTATTGCCTATGTGCGTCGCTGGGACGAGTTGGCAAACGCATAAGGCTTTTCAAATGGCCGTGGGGTGAGAACGGCCTTAGGAGAATCTCACCAGATAAGGAATTCAATCATGGATGCCTCTTTAGGTGTATTCGTCATAGCGGGACTGATGGTCTTGACCGTCATGTTTCTGATGGCGATGTTCGCCAGTCTGTATCGCAAGGCAGGTCCTCACGAAGCTCTGGTTATCTATGGCTTTCGCGGAACCCGCATCATTAAGGGTCGTGGATCGGTGATCTTTCCCGTCGTCGAGAACTGGAAGCTGCTGTCGCTCGAACTGATGTCATTTGATGTCGCGCCGGAGAAAGACCTCTACACGCGACAAGGCGTAGCCGTGACAGTTGAAGCCGTGGCGCAGTTGAAAGTGAAGTCCGACCCTGAATCCATTCAGACATCTGCGGAACAGTTTTTAACGAAGACGCCGCAGGAACGCGAAGGCTTCATTCGCCTCGTGATGGAAGGTCATTTGCGCGGCATCATCGGCCAGCTTACGGTGGAGGAAATCGTCAAGGAGCCCGAGATGGTAGCCGATCGCATGCGCTCGAACTGTGCGCCTGACTTGAACAAGATGGGCCTCGAAGTGATTTCGTTCACGATTAAAGAAGTTCGGGATAAGAACGAGTTCATCGCAAATATGGGACGTCCCGATATTGCGCGTGTCCAGCGAGACGCCGATGTCGCGACAGCAGAAGCTGAGCGCGATACGGCGATCAAACGTGCGGAAGCAGTGAGGGCGGCTGCCGTCGCTAAAGCGCAAGCGGACCAGGAGCGGGTGATGGCGGAAACCTTATCACTGACGGCCCAAGCCGAGGCGCAACGGGATCTC
>DASQLD010000089.1:0-5372 GCA_035630195.1 Bryobacteraceae bacterium | reverse complement strand
TTTAGCAAGCAGATCGGCAAGCTTCGTATGCGGCTTGTGCCCATTCGTATACTTCGCAGGTTCATACTTAGGAGCCCAGCTAGGCGTTTCTTTCGGCTGCTGTGCCGAAGCCCAGAAGCACAGCAAAGTTGCGACGCCTGCAAACGAGAGTAGAGGCTTTATCATCAGTTCACCTTCCGACCAGCAATCATTACGCTCTCGATGGAGCGAGTATTCCGAATATCCTCGAGAGGATTTCGGACTAGGACGATCAGATCAGCCCATTTGCCAGCTTCAAGCGTGCCGAGATCCTTAGCGGCAAGAAATTCAGCCGAGTTCTTCGTTGCCATCTGTATGATTTGCGCCGGTGTCAGACCGGCCTCCGCCATGTATTGCATCTCGACGTGCTCAAAGTAACCGGGGAAGCGTCCGGGAGGGCCGGTATCCGTGCCGAAGCCGCACTTCACACCCGCGTCCACAAGCCGCTTGAGATTCTTTTTGGCCACATCGAGCGCGGACTGAAATCGTGCATCCGCGGGAACAGCCTTCTGCCCTGGCGACTTCAGCGTCTTAATTACATCGGGTGTCACGGAGCGTTTGAAAAACGGGTCGTCCAGCCACACGGGAGGAGTCGCAAAGGCAAATGCCGACATCTCGCGCGTGAACGTCGCAGCGATCTGCCAGGAACCTTTTCGCTTCATCGCCGCGATCGTAGCATCGTCCACGGGCTTATCGCGGATACTATGCGCAAGGGCGTCGAGTCCGCCTTCGACGAGCCCCTTCGCATCCTCCAGATAGAAAATGTGAGCCGCAACCCTGAGCCCGTTCTTGTGCGACTCCTCGATGATCGTCCGCGACAAGTTCATTGGAATCTTCGTATCCTTGCCGAAGTGATCGTCGACCCAAATTTTTACGAGGTCGACTTTCTTGTCTTTCAGCCACGCCACCGCCTTTTTCACATCAGTCGCGTTCTCAACCTCAAAGGGTACGCCTTTCATCCCGGGCGCAGATGTAGGGTAGCCGGACTTCCCGGTGAACCCTTTGCCCGCCGTATAAATTCGCGTGTATGTCGGACGCCCCGCACGCTGCTCAGACCGGATCTGAAAAGCAACATCGGCGTCGGTACCCATGCTGACAACCGAGGTCACGCCATACGAAGCATAGGTTTTCAGATTGTTCTCGGCGTTCGCCCTTGTGTAATTCTTCGGGTCCTGAACTAAACCGAGAACGTTTCCCACGTGCCCATGAAGATTGATGATCCCCGGCATGACGTAACGGCCTTTCAGGTCCGTGTTCATCGCTCCGGCGGGCGCCTTGATACCCGAGGCCGGACCGGCGTATTGAATCTTGCCGTCCGTAATAACAAGCGCTGCGTCCGGAACAGCAGCCTTTCCCGTACCGTCAATAAGAGTGAAATTACGTAAAACCACGGTCTCCGCCGCACAGGAAATAGCGGAAAGAACCAGCGCAAACACGCAATTCTTAGGCAATGCCCTCATGTTGGAGGACTCTATCACACGGTGACAGGAGGATGGTAGTCTTTCGTCCTCCATGTGCTCCTGTCCAGAGGACCACGTCGAGCGCCATCTTCCAACTTTCCGCTGTCTCGTTTTCGCGTTTGGGTCATTGTTACCTATGGTTCGGGACGTAATAAACTACCGGCGAACTGCAATCGTAATGGCATCGGACGTTGTGATGCCGCCAGTGCTGATCTGCAAAGGAACCGCATCGCAGACAGGCGAGTTCACGGGCACGACGACATTCAACTGATTCACGCCGACGAACTGAGGCGCTAATCCAGAAAACAGCACCTGGGCTTCAACTCCACCAATCAAGACGGTAGGAGTCATTGTGGTTCGGATGATTGGTACCGCTCCGAGATCACCCGTAGGAACGGGTGTGTCGATGGGACCGAGCCCATTGGCGTAAATGACGATGGCTTCGCCGACCGATACGGGCCGCGTTATCAATCCAGGGATACTGCCCTCCGGTTGAGCGACGGTCGAATCCGTTGCGTTAACAGCGTTGGCATATCGATTAGAAAATGCAAATACGCCCGGCGAATATTGCTGCAATATGACATTCATCGGTCCGGATGGGAGTCCGCCACGCGTGACGACGACTGTGACGACCTGCGTGGTCCCGGAGGGCGTGAAACTCGCCACATCCCACGGAAGCTGCGCGTTGATCTGATTCGCCGAAACGAAAAGAACCGGCGCCGGCTTGTCATTGAAGGTGACGCGGACGCCCTGTAGGGAAATCGGCAATGGAATACTGCTCGCTTCTTCCGAGCCCGCCGCGAACTGGTCGCCGAAGATGGATACCAGAGACCCAGGAGCCACAGCGTGACCTGGCTGGCCAGAGAGCGCAAAGCTGGCTCCGTTGAGCACGCCGTCTTCCCGCACTACAGGGATCTGAGCAAATGAACTCAGTGATCCCAAGAGCAGTAAAACAGCCAACAGACTTCGCACTTCCTGAGGCTAACAGAGCCTTTCGCCGCTACCGAATCACGTACAGATCGAGATCCACTTTCGGACTGGAATTCGTCTCCACGCGCAGCGAGGGAGCCGATGCGTTACTCATTACCGATTCATCCGGCTGCTGATATTCAAAGGTAGACATCACGCGATAGACACCGGGTGGCAAACTGTCAAACCGATACGACCCACGCATATCCGTGCGGGTGGACCGCAGTTCGTCGATCCGCTGACGAGTGCCTGGATCGTATGTCTCGAGATAGACAGGGGCCCCGGCGACGATTTCTCCTGAAGATTTGACAGAACCGTGGATCGATGCCGTCCTGTTTCGAGCGTGAATCGCAGACTCGAATATGCGCCGCTTAGCGAGATCTCGTTCCATCGATCGGGACGCGCTCTACCCTGGACACCGCGCGTGGGGCCCAAGAAGCCGGACACGTAGTATCCCGCGGGAGGAGATGCCATCACTTCCCATCGACCCGGCGGCAAAAGCACACGATCTGAATTCAATTTGAGGAGTTGCGCCTGTTCCACACCGGAGTGATCCTTTCGTCGCACCAAAATCTCCTTAGGGGAGCCATCGGGTCCTGCCACAAATTCAACGCGTGTCTCCTGGACCGGCTGAAGCGACAGATCTACGGGTGAGGGAGGAGAGAAAATGCTTAATTGCCTGTATGCTGCCTGTACCTTCGGGCCCTGCCTCGAATTTGCTGTTGCTTCCGCATACAGCTCGTAGTGACCCGGCGCTAACGATTCGAATCGAAATGCCGGTCCCTGCACTTTTATGCGGCCGGTGTCGGAAGCAAGAACGACGGTGATTGGACCTGCCTCAGGAAGCGTAGGCTGAGCGACTCCGGACAGATTGAAAAGCCTACCCTGCAGTGGTCGAACATCGGCGCCCTTGGCATCCTCATCGAGATAGACCTGCAACGGACGAGCCTCTTCATAACGCTGCGTTTCGCGCGAAAATGTCGGCACATACTCCGTGTCTTCATCCTTCTTGCCCGCACTGCGAACGACGTAGTTGCCAGGCTCCAAGCCGAATATTCGGTAAACGCCTCGCTCATCACTTGTGCCGCGAGCCGCCATACGAGGAGGTTGTGTCGCTCGATAAGCAATTACGTCGTGATCAGACAGTCCGACGTCATTCTCGTCGACAACCGTTCCCGTGATCGCTCCATAGCGCGGCAAGCGAATCGTTACGAATGGCGAATCTTCAGTTCCGAGGACGATTGGCACTCCTGCTGAATCCCAACGTTTCTGTCCGTACTCAGTTGGAACGAAGCCCCGCCTGGTTACCTTCAGCACATATGCGCCTGCCGAGAGATTCTGGAAAGAGAAGGCTCCGTGATTGTTCGTGCGCATCGACACCGGAACGCCGTTTGTTCCGATTACCGGCTGCAACGCAACGAATGCTCGGGAAAGTGATTTTCCAGTTTGATTCTCGACGACAGTTCCACGGAGGCCCGCGCCACTCAGCGTGTAGCACACCAACAAGCCCGCAACACAGGTTTTCACAGAGTGGACGATTCCACGCCTCCTCCTCCGATGACGCGCATACAGGGTCGAACGTTGAGTTACGTAAGCGTGACCTCGCTAGTCACCTGCTTGCCGTTACGCAGCAACTGTAGGCGCACAACATCACCGGCCTTCCTCCCCGTCAAGGCGTATGCGAAATCGAACGAATCGTTGATGGGATTAGAGTCGATGAAGACGATCAGGTCGTCCGACTGCAAGCCAGCCGCCGCCGCGGGGGATCCGGAAGCAATAGCATCGATACGCAGACCCTTCGACACCTGTTTGTAGTCCGGTGTTATACCGAAGTATCGGTCGGCGTCGCGGCGGCGGGACGGGTTGACGAATTGAGGTCGCGGCACATTGGCAGGAAGCAAGCTGGAAACAACATCAGCAACAACATTCACTACCTTCGACGAAGCGGCGGTATCAATCTTGTTCCAAGTATCTGTGGGCTTGTGATAATCGCTGTGCAAACCAGAAAAGAAGAAAAGAGACGGGATATTCTTATCGACAAAGGAAGCATGATCACTCGAAGATGAACTCTTGAAGCTCTGCTCGACTTTGAAGTCATACTTTCGGAGAACATCCTTCAAGATCCCGTCGAATGTCGATCCCGACCCGACACCGCCCACGAACAGCTTTGCACCGTTAACACGCCCGATCATGTCCATGTTCATCATGGCCACAGCATTGTGCAGAGGGAGTGTCGGCTTCTCAACCCAATTGGCGGAACCAATCAAGCCAACCTCCTCTCCTGCGAATGCCGCAAAAAGTATTCCCCGATCGAGTTCTGATCGCCTTTCAGAGAAGATGCGCGCCAGCTCCAGCAGACCTGCTGTACCCGAAGCATTGTCGTCCGCGCCGGGATGAACTTTTCCCGATTGGTCAGGAGCCATTGAGCTGTATTGACCATATCCAATGTGATCGTAATGGGCGCCGATAACGATGTATTCCTTCGATTTTCCAGGCAGGAAGCCGAGCACATTTTGCACCGTCGTCTCCGGACGCTCAATGTCAACTTGTAGGGAGAGTTTGAAATTGTCCGGCAGCGTGATTGACGCGGGGGCTTTCTCCGATTCGATCTTGTCCTGAAGCCGCGATAACGTCTGCCCTACCGGCTTCAGCCATTCATCGACAACTGAGCGCTTCACCTGAACGATCGGGATGCGGGCATTCTCGGGTCCGGCAATCCGGCCGAACTCAATAAGGTCATCTTTTTCCCCTTCCGCATTGACGAGGACGACAGCGCTAGCTCCGTGATTGCGGGCATTGATCGCCTTATTCACCAAGTGCGCATGAGGCGTGTAGTTCGACTTCTTCCCTGCCTCGGCTTTTCGAAAACTCTTCGGTTCATATCGCAAAACGATGACGATCTTGTCTTTTACGGGTAGGTTCCTG
>DASQLD010000088.1:0-5931 GCA_035630195.1 Bryobacteraceae bacterium | reverse complement strand
CCATCCACAGTAGGATGACCGTGTCAGCCGTCGGTATCGGGCGGGGTTTCTCCTGGCTCCAGAGTTGTTCCGGGCAACCGCCGGCGAGCGTTGCTGCCGTGAGGGTGCCTGAGCGATGAAGAAAGTGTCGGCGCGTCATCGGATCAACTGGAACTCCGGTGAGAGAAAGAGAACCCACAGCAGGTCTTCCAGGCCTTCTGCTCCTTCCTCCATTAGTGCGGAAGCCTTCCGGCTTTCGGCTGGCCCTGGATCACGGCTCAGCATATGGCGGAAAAGGCGGCTCACAAGTGTATTGCCGGCGAGACGTGGAGGTATAGGCGATGGCGTGCTGTCGTCAACGCGAACCAGATGTGCGCTATCGGGCTCCTCTGTGAATACGAAAAATCGCACCTTGCCGGTGGTTTCCGGCCGAAGGCTCGCTTCATCGACAGCCACGGTGGCCCGGAAACGGGTGAAGCCACGTCCGCCGATATCGAAGGAAGTCTTCCAAAATGGCGTGCCGGCGAAATCGGTAAGGCGCGTGCTGCCGTTCGGGCCAATCAGTTCGGCATTCAGCCATCGCGCGACCACCTTCGGAGGATCGTATGATCCAAGGTCCTGCATGACGAGCCACAAACGGCTCGCGCTCTGAATGTCGATGTCGACGTTAACAGGTTTGGCGCGCACCATTCCACTATCGAATATGCTTTGAGGATGCTGGGGAGGACCGGACATGAGGCGCTGTGCCCCGCGCATTAACTGGTCGGCGAATACTTCGCCATTCACCAGTTCGAGAGCCTGCAGCGTGGTGGATTCGTCAGTGCGCGTGGTGATGACTTGGCTTCTGTCGGGACGGCCCAGCGCGCGAGTCATCCGGTCGGAACGGAACCGCCATTGCCGTTCGTACGTTGCCGGTTTGCCGTCGAGTCGATCGTATACCTTCCATTCGCCGGTGACGGCGCCGATGGCATCCATGAACTGCTCCGCCGTGAGGCGCCGGGTTAGCGGACCGCGAAAGACGAATGCGGCGTCTTTCGGCGGATCCTCATCCACCGCCATCGCCTGATACGTCCTGGATGTCATGATGCGTCGCAGCAGAAACCGCAGATCGTACCCATGGTCCGCGAAGTCTGCTGCCAGCCAGTCGAGGAGATCCCGATCCCACGACGGAGCGTCCAAATCGTCTACCGGCTCCACCAGTCCGCGGCCCATAAGCGCACGCCAATACCGGTTCACGATTGTGCGTGCGAATCGCCCGTTTTTACTCGAGGTGAACAGAGCCGCGGCACGTGCACGAGCGGAAAGCGACATCTCTTCCTGTTCGAGCTCGGGGAACAGAAAGGCGGGTGTGGCCGTCTTGCCGGTCTTTACTTCACAGCGTGCCATTTCCAATGGCCTGTCGGCGAAGAATGCCGCGAGGGAAAACACGTCGGCGAGTTTCCAGCGGCTGACAAAGCTGTCGTGGCAGGAGGCGCATTTCAGGTTCGCCCCGAGAAACACCTGTGCGCTGTTTTGTGCAGCCTGCATCGGCACGGATTGGCTCGCGCTCACATCACCGCCCCAATTGATGCCGGCGAGAAATCCGCGTGGGGCGCCCTTCTCTTGAGGATTTAGCAGAGACCGGACCATCAGGTCATAAGGCATGTTGGTCTCAAGCGCATTCAGGAGCCAATCGGTGATCCATTCCCGAGTCTCGCCCGGATAGGCTACGCCATCTTCGTTACGGAGCAAATCGTTCCACAGAGTGATCCAGTGCTCGGCATATTTGCGGTCCTCATGTAGCAGCCGATCGATTAATTGTGTTCGCTTTGTAGAACGGCGATCCCGCCGAAAAGAATCTTGTTCTTCAGGAGACGGCAGCAATCCGGTGAGGTCCAGCCAAGCCCGTCGAAGGAAGGTAGCGTCGGAGGCTGGCGGGACAACGGATATTCCTTTCGCTTTGGCGTAGCGAGCGACGAAGGCGTCGATCGGATGCGTGTGCCCGTTCGCTGGAACCTTGGGGCGGCGGGGCTCTATTGACGTGTCCGCATGCCACTCGGCTCCTTCATCGATCCAGGATCGGAGAACCCCGATTTCACGATCGCCGAGTGGCGCCTGACCGAGCGGCATGCGGCCCGGTCCAGTAGCGGTCAGGCGGGCAATTAGTGGACTCTTTGCGCTTGAGCCAGGAATGACAGCTTTTTTCAGCAATGCCGTCCGCGTCGAGACGGAAAGACCACCCTGCAGCTTGTCGCCTCCGTGGCATCCGGCGCAGCGTGTATGCAGGATCGGCTGAACATCGCGAGCGAAATCTACCTTCTCCGCGCCGTGAAGGAGGACACCGCAGGAGAGGAACAGATTAAAGCTGCGCGAAAGCACTTTCCAGTTTTTGCAGAGTCTCCGCCACATCAGACTCGGTGTGGGCTGTGGAGACATACATTCTTCCATCGGGTACCAGAATCACGCCCTCCGAGAGAGCCGCAAAGAGGAACCGTTGAAGCAGGTCGCGATCATCGGCCAGAGTATCACGATAGTCGCGCAGAGAGGGCAGGGAAGTGAAGTGCAGATAAAAGGCAGTGCCGAATCCCGTCACATGCAGCGGTATTCCCCGTCGTTGCGCTATCTCGCCAATGCCTAGTTTCAGTTTTTCACCCATGCGATTGGCATGGCAGAGCGCGGCCCCATCGTCGCGGCTGAGTTCTTCCAGGCAAACCGCGGCCCCAGCCAAAGAGAGAGGATTGCCGTTGAAGGTACCGCCGAACACTACCCCGCCATGAAACATCTGCTCCATGATGTCCGCCCTGCCCGCGACTACGCTGAGCGGCACGCCGCCACCCACTGCTTTGCCGAAGGTAGCGAGATCCGGAGTGACGCCGAACTGCTTCTGGGCTCCACCAGGATTAATACGGAAGCCTGTAATAACTTCATCGAAGACAAGAAGGCAGCCGTGCTTGCGAGCCAGTTCCTGCACACCTTCCAAATAGCCTGGCTCCGGCATCAAACAGCCGCTGTTGCACAGGACGGGCTCTAGGAAAATACCGGCGATCTCTCCCTGGTGAGCTTCCAGAATTTGAGAGAGAACGTCGAGCCGGTTCCAAGGGGCCACCACCACGTTCTCCGATGCATTCGCCACCTGTCCTCGCGACCCGGGTACGGTGAGGGGTTCCTGAATGGGTCCGGTTTCCGCGGCCTGCGGCTTGTAGCTGTGCAGGGCGCCGTCCATCCATCCGTGATAGTGCCCTTCAAACTTGAGGATCTTTGGTCGTCCGGTGCAGGCTCGTGCGAGCCGGTGCGCCAACTGGACCGTCTCGCTGCCGCTGGAAGTGAAGGCGACGAGTTCCGCGCAGGGAACCATGGCCTGAATCTTTTCGGCGACCGTGATTTCCAGTTCGTGCTGCGCTCCGAAACTCAGAGGCTTTTCAACTTGTTCGCGAAGCTTCGCCACCATCGCCGGATGGCTGTAGCCAAGAATCATCGGACCCCAGGCAAGCTGATAGTCGATGTACTCGTTTCCATCCACGTCCCACAGGCGCGCTCCTTTTCCGTTTTCGAAGAAAAGCGGTACCGGGGCCTTCGCCCGAAAAGGACTGCTCACACCGCCGGCCAGCGACTTACGCGATCGCTCCAGCATTGCCCGCGACTGATCCCACTTTGCTTTCACCTAGCTAATCCTTCTTTGCCCCGGAGGCGCAGTCGATCCGCGCGCTACCAGTTTGGTCGGCACGGCTACCCGATTCTGTGACGGCTCTCCGTCCAATTCTTCCATCAACATCTTCGCGGCGATACGACCGACTTCTTCGGGGTACGACCGAATCGTTGTCAGTGGCGGATTCTGGTCCCTCCCCAGATCGTCATACCCTATAACACTGACCTGCGCAGGTACCTGGATGCCCGCCATCTTTAGCGCTTCGATGACGCCCATCGCCACTAAATCGTTCGTCGCCAGCAAGGCTGTCGGCAGTGACCCGCCTGCGAGCATCGCCTGCATCGCATGATACCCCGCGAGAATACCCGGCTCGACGTCCGGTAATTGTAGAAACTGCACCCAGTGCGGGTTGTACCGAAGATCGAGTTGCTCCAGCCTTTGCCAGAAAGTCTGGTACTTCTCCGAGTTGGGGAATCCCACGAAGCCGACGTCCCGATGGCCGAGGCTGACCAGGTGCTCGAGAGCCTGACGGGTTCCGCTTGCGTAGTCCGGACCGACGGCACTTGTATTGCCGTCGACGATGAGATCCGTAAGAACCACAGGCACACCCCAGTCCAGGATTCGCTCCAGTGATTTTTTACGCAAGCCTCCAGCGACGAGGCATCCGCGGATCCCTTGCCCTGGCGACAGCGCGAGTTTGGTTTCCTCGTCCGTCACAGAATGAAATAGGAGGCGATAGCCCTGCTGCCGGCACGCTTGTTCCGCTCCGATCAAGATTCGGTTGTATCCGGGCTGGACGAACTGAAAGATGTTCTCGCCGATGAGAAAGGCAAGATCGTTCACAAGTGTATCGGCAGAGGATACCGGTATGTTGGCGCCGGCAACAAAGGTTCCTTTACCGACGACACGAACCAGCAGCCGGTCCTTCACCAAAGTATTCAGGCACTCGCGCACTGACGTACGTGATACCGAAAAACGATCCGCTAAGGCGCGTTCCGACGGGAGTTTTCCCTCGTCGCCGTAGACGCCGCGTTCGATTTCCTCGATCAACACGGATCGGAGTTGCAGTGGAATGCTTGTGCTATTCATGCCTCTGATTGACAAGCAGACCGGTATGCTTGTAGCATTGCTCCACAGCATACCACTTGTAGCCTGGGAGGGCATATGCTTCGGTTCCTCATTGGGTTCGTTTCTTTCTTGGCTTCCGTAATCGTCCAAGCACAGACCACCACGGCGAGTATTGTCGGCACGGTTCAAGATGCTTCCGGCGCTGTAGTTCCTAAGGCCAGCGTCAAAGCGAAAGCGGTGGCGACCAACCAGGTGCGTGAAGTCGAGTCGGATCCTGACGGTAACTACATCCTGACCAACCTGCCGATCGGCCAGTACGAAGTCACTGTCTCGGCCACAGGCTTCCGTACAGAGATGAATGAGGGCATCACTCTGCAGGTGGGTCAGCGCGCGCGCCTCGATGTGACGCTACAAACGGGCAGCGTGACAGAGTCAGTAAACGTCAGCGCCGTAGTTCCGATCGTGAACACCGAAGATGCTGTTTTTGGGGACGTAATCGACAACAAACGGGTGGTGGAGTTGCCGCTGAATGGACGGAACTTCAATGCGCTTGCCTTGCTCACTCCGAATGTCCAAAGCGGAGTGCCGGGAGGGGCAACACTGCAAAATCTGCTGGCAGGCGGTATCGCAGTGTGGGCCCATGGAGCCCGTGACACCGACAACGAATGGAATCTGGACGGCGCCACGATGAACATCGGATTCTACAACTGGAATTCCTTCAATCCGTCAATCGATGCAATTCAGGAGTTCAAGTTACAGACAGGGGCTTATTCCGCTGAGTTCGGATTTCAGTCCGGCGCCAACATCAATATCGTGACTAAGTCGGGTACCAACAACTTTCACGGCACGGCGTTCGATTTCCTGCGCAATGACAAGATGGATGCGCGTGGCTTCTTCCCGACCAGCAAACCCAAACTGCGGCAAAACCAGTTCGGCGGCACGATTGGTGGACCCGTCTATATTCCAAGAATCTATAACGGCAAAGACCGCACATTCTTCTTTTCGAATTACGAGGGCGTTCGCATCCGGCAAGAACAGTTCGGGCGATTTACGCTACCAACCGACGAGCAGCGGACAGGAGATCTGAGCCGTACGTCTGCAGGCGCGCCCGTCACCACGCCTATTCTCGACCCGGTAACGCAAGAGCCGTTTCCCGGCAACATCATCCCTTCGAACAGGATCACTTCCCAGTCACAGAAGATCCTGCCGTATTTTCCGCGCGTCAACCGACCCGGACAGGTTTTCAATTACGAAGTTCT
>DASQLD010000087.1:0-15173 GCA_035630195.1 Bryobacteraceae bacterium | reverse complement strand
CAGCCGTTTTCGGTGGATTGCAATAAGGGCAAGATCGCGGTCGCGCACAACGGCAATATCACGAACGCGGCCGACTTGCGCAGGGAACTCGAAAGCGACGGTTCGATCTTTCAAGCCTCCAGCGATACGGAGGTGATTTTGCACCTCGTCGCAAGGTCTCGCGAACGCACGCTTGCCGCCGCTTTGCGTGAAGCTCTCTTGCAACTCGAAGGCGCGTTTTCTCTCGTCTTTCTCGCTCAGGACCACATCATCGTAGCTCGCGATCCACACGGGTTCCGCCCGTTGGCAATGGGTCAACTCGAGCAGTCCGATGGCCGACACGCATACGTGTTTGCTTCCGAAACCTGCGCGTTCGATTTAATTGACGCCGTATATATGAACGACGTCGAGCCTGGCGAAATGGTGATCGTCGGTCCCAAGGGAGTTGTACGGGAACGTTACGCGCCGCGCAAAGCCGCTTCCCAATGCGTATTCGAACACGTGTATTTCTCGCGGCCCGATTCTACTGTGTTTGGCCGTTCGGTCCAGGAATCCCGCGATTTGATGGGTCGGCTGCTGGCGCAGGAGTATCCGGTCGATGCCGACATTGTTGTCCCTGTTCCTGACTCAGGTGTAGCTGCGGCCCTCGGCTATTCTTCAGAATCCGGCATTCCATTCGGCCACGGATTAATTCGGAATCACTACGTCGGGCGAACATTTATTGAGCCCTCGCAAGCGATTCGCGATTTCGGTGTGAAATTGAAGCTCAACCCCGTCAAGCATTTGCTTGCGGGTAAAAGAGTGATTCTCGTCGATGATTCGCTGGTGCGGGGAACCACCAGCCGCAAGCTGGTGCGCATGGTCCGAAACGCCGGAGCGCGTGAAGTTCACCTCCGCATATCGTGCCCGCCAACCGTTTCGCCTTGTTACTACGGCGTCGATACACCATCGAAGCAGGAGCTAATTGCGGCGAATCATTCGGTCGAAGAGATTCGTCGATTTGTTGAGGCCGATTCCCTAGGCTATCTCTCGCGAGAAGCACTCAGCCACGCTGTCGCTGACGAAAAGAATCGCTATTGCTATTCGTGTTACACGGGCGAGTATCCAACGCCCATCGTGCAGATCGAAACACCCGCAGCCGCTCGTTCCTAGGCAATGCCGGGGCTAGCCGCCTCGGCTTTGCGAGTTCCGCATTCTCGTATTCGCGAAATTGCTGAACTCGCCCTGTCCATCGGAAGGCGTTTAGAAGCTCTACTTCGGCGAATCGAATATACCAACGCCCGATTTCATCAGGTCTGCGGCGATACAGGCGCTGGCGGATGGTTTCACGTACTACACGGAAAATGCGGGGCTCCCGTCTTTACGTCACGCCCTCAGCGCTTACTACGAGAGGGTCCATGGCGTCGCTCTCGATCCTGCAAACTGATTTGTCGTCACTGCCTCTGGAGTCCAAGCGCTAAATGCAGGCATTCGCTGTTCTCGATCCCGGTGACGAAGCGATCATCCTGACGCCTGCTTGGCCAAACGGCTCGGCGATTGTCCGCATGTGCAACCGACTCCGATCGAGATTCCGAATGCGATGAAAGACGGACGCTTCACAATAAACTTCGTCGCTAGAAGCCGTCGAATCCTCTCGGATGGGTCGCTACGCTTGACGAACAGAGCAAGATCTTGGAGTTTGCGCGACGGCATAATCTATGGCTGTTATCCGATGAAGTCTATGATCGGCTGTGCTATCGCGAGGGAGCGATTGCTCCTTCCCTACTGCGCATCGCCGAACCCGATGATGCGGTATTGATTGCTCAGTCTTTTTCAAAAGCATGGTGCATGACGGGCTGGCGTCTTCGGTGGCTCGTCTCCCGTCCTGATCTTTGTTCGCGCGCAGCTCATTTCAAAATTCACCGTTTCGCATGCGCCGAGCGTATCCCAACGCGCAGGGGAAGCGGCCCTACAGCAAGGCAACCCTTCATTGAAGAATTGGTATCACGGTTGCGTTCGAATCGGGAATACTGTTTCAATGCGTTAACGTCGATTTCCGGTGTAAGCGTACCGGCGCCGGAGGGCGGGTTCTATCTATTTCCGAAGATTGAGGGATTGAGAGATAGCTTTGCGTTGTGCAAGGACGTGCTGTTGACTACCAAGGTCGGTCTCGCGCCCGGAGTGGCGTTCGGGGCCGGAGGAGAGGGATCGGTCCGACTCTGCTACGCCGCAGAACGATCCGTTCTTGAGCCAGCGATCGATCGCTTTCGCCGCTACTTGTCGAGTCGCGGCGCGGGTGTTTAGAAGGAACTGGCATGTTACGGTGGGAAAGATATGAAGTTTGCCATCGTTTTACTTGCAGCGTTCTCTTTGTCGTCCGCCTCTGCTCAGCTGGCATTGGGACGGCGGGCGCCCGGGTTTTCCCTTCCTGACATCAATCAGAAACAGCACGATCTGCAGGATTACCGAGGCAAAGTTGTCCTCTTCGATTTCATGAGGACTGACTGTCCCAAATGTCAGACGCTGACGCAAACGCTCGAACAGGTTAAAGCCAAGTATGGCGATAAGGTGCAAATCCTATCCGTCGTGACGGCGGGAGCCGATAACCTGGACACGGTCAAGCGTTATATGGCCGCCCACAAGCTTTCGAATCCCTTTTTGTTCGACTGCGGGCAGATGACGGCTTCCTATTTGAACATCACTCCCCAAAATCCACAGCTTCATGTGCCGCAGCTAGTGGTGGTAGACAAGACGGGAATGATTCGGAAAGAACTGAATGAGAACACTCCAAATGGACTGGCACTACCCTCAATCAGTGCTGCGATCGATCCACTTGTCAAATAGGCTTGTTAGTTTAACTGCAATTTTAATACCGTACCGATGCTGCTCTGGTAAAATGGTCGCGAGATGAGTCTCCTCTCACCAAGGCTTCAGCTACGCGTTGCACAGAAGCAGATCCTGACTCCCGGTCTGGTGCAGATGGTAACTGTCCTTCAGCTCAATCGCTTAGAGCTGAAAGACATGATCAACCAGGAGATGGCCGAAAACCCTGTTCTCGAGGAGAGCTTGGAAGCCGGCGACGAAATGACGCCAGAAGAGGTTCAGGCGCTTCTGGAGCGCGAGCGCTTGGGTGATCCAGCAGATTCGGCGCTGTTGCAATCTATGAGCGAGTCCACCAACGGTGTCGTGGACGGCTACTCCTCTCCGGAAGTCGAAGCGCCCATGGCAGACGGCTCTCCGGCCCCAGTGGAAGCCGCCGACGTAAAGTCGGACGCCGACCCGTTCGACGAGATTGATTTCGGCTCGTTCTTTGACGATTACCTCGATCCCGGGTATAAGACTCCTTCGAGCGAGTCGGTTGAGAAGCCGTCCTTCGAAACATTCCTTTCTTCGCCCGTAACGCTTGCCGAACACCTGCAGCGGCAGCTTGCGATGGAGGTTTTGCCCGAAGACGTGCGCGACGCCGCAATGGCGATTATCGGTAATCTCGACGACTACGGATATCTGCCGATCACCGTCGAAGAGATCGCGCAGAGTGAAGGTCACACGGTCGAAGTTGTCGATGCGGCCTTGAAGTTCGTGCAGACGCTCGATCCGGCAGGCGTGGGCGCTCGGGACATGCGCGAATGTCTGTTGATTCAAATCGAAGGCAGGAACGGTAAGGGTGGTGTGGCTTGGCAGATCATCTCCAATCACATCAAGCTGCTCGAGACAAAGCAATTCAAGGAGCTCGCCAAGCAACTCGGCCGCCCGCCTGAGCATGTGCAGATTGCGGTCAGCATGATTCGGCACCTCGATCCGCGTCCGGGGATACGTTACTCGGGCCAGGCCGCGCGTTCTGTCGAGCCCGACGTTTATATCTCAAAAGACAGCGACGACTACATTATTCAGCTGAATGACGAGGATATTCCGCAGTTGCGTTTGAACTCGCAGTACCGGCGGATGCTCGATCGGGATCAGGAGCCGAGTAAGGAAGTCCGCAACTACGTCAAGGAAAAATATGCATCTGCGCTGCAGTTGATGAAGAATATCGAGCAGCGTAAGCAGACGATTCTCAAGGTCTGCCAATCGATCGTGCAAAGACAACGGGCATTTTTGGAACTCGGTCTGGATGAATTGAAGCCGATGATGATCAAAGAGGTGGCGGAAGAGATCGGCGTTCACCCTTCGACAGTCAGCCGCGCTGTCGCCAGCAAGTATGCGCATACGCCGCAAGGCGTATTCGAACTACGCTACTTCTTCTCCGAGGCGGTGCAGGGACCTTTGGGTGGCGGTACGCCCTTGCTCATCCTGAAGAGACGAGTCAAGAAGATGATTGAAGAGGAAGACGTACGGCAACCTCTTACGGACGAGCAGATCACGGCCCGTCTGCAATCAGAAGGAATTCAAGTCACCCGCCGGACAGTTGCGAAGTACCGGGAAGACATGAAGATTCCTTCGACCCACCAAAGACGCGTTCGCGAATAATCATATAGCTCCAGAGGCGCTACCATAGCGTCTAGATATGTGGAGGTCATCTCCTGATGAATATTACCTGGACCGGAAAACAAGAATTTTTAGATCCTACACAACAAAAGACTCTCGATTCAAAGATCGCGAAGGTTTCAAAGCTGCTTGATGGCGGTGGAAAGAGCGAAAAAAACGCGCATATGATTCTGCATCAACACAAAAATCAGCACCGCGCGGAAGTCACGCTGAACTTTCTAGACCACCAGCTTGCTAGTGAACATGTTGACGGCGATCAGTTCACAGCTATCAACGTGGCCATCGAGAAGTTGGAGAAGCAGATTCTAAAGGTCCGGGACAAACGTCGCGATACAAAGACGGGTCCTCGGGAAAGTTGGGAAAAAGGCGCCGCAGCGGATGTGATGACCGGGCCTGACAACGGTCGGAATACAGCTTCCGAAGCGCAACACGCCAACGGACGTCCCCAGGTGTTTCGAGTCGTACCCGGCGAAACGAAACCGATGACAGCGGAAGAAGCGCTGGTCGAAATTGAGGCTAACGAGTCGTATCTCGTTTACGTCAATTCATCCACGCATCGTCCTGCGGTGATTCTCCGACGCCAGGACGGCAATTTCGATCTGGTTGAGTGCTGATACTTAATTTGGATGAGCGCTAAGCAAGCGGCTCGATTATCAAAGGAAACTCGAACTGAAGCGGATCGACGCGAACTGGTTATCATTACAGGGCTAAGCGGCTCAGGTAAGGGTACCGTACTCAAGGTGCTCGAAGATCTGGGCTTTTACTCCGTCGATAACCTTCCGATCGAGCTCATGCCTAAATTCGCTGAGTTGACGATGGTATCGCCCACGATCCGGCGAGCGGCGCTCGTCGTTGATATTCGAGAAGGCGAATCACTCAAGAAGTTCCCGTCCATTTATAAGAACCTCAAACGGGAGCTTCGAACTACACTGATGTTTCTTGAAGCGGCGGACGACATGCTCGTTCGCCGCTTCAGTGAAACACGCCGGCCCCATCCGCTAGGAGGTGACGCGACAGTACCGCAAAGCATCGAGACCGAACGCGTCGCTCTCGCCCCAATTCGTAAGTTGTCTGACATTACGATCGATACCTCAAAGTTCACGGTCCACGAGCTTCGCGACGTCGTCAAAGAGAAGTTCCAGGGTGATCGGGATGAAGGCCGGATCATGATCCAGGTTACAAGTTTCGGTTTTCGTCACGGGATACCGAGTGATTCGGATCTTGTGTTTGACGTGCGTTTCCTCCCAAATCCGAACTACATCCCGCAATTCAAACCCCTTACTGGCCGTCATCCGGGCGTAGCAAGATACATCAGGAGCTTCCCACAAACTCAGGAATTCATCGGCCGGATTTCAGAATTGCTGCAATATCTTCTGCCGCATTACATACGCGAGGGCAAAAGCTATCTAACGATCTCATTTGGCTGCACAGGCGGTCAGCATAGATCGGTGATGATGGCAACTGAGTTTCGAAAGCGGTTGGCGAAAGCTGGATACAAGGTCAAAGAAACCCACCGCGATATGCCGCGATAGGCATCTACCTGTCAGGAGGACTGCATGGTAGATCCGAACCGGTTATGGCGCGGCGCGCCAAGTGAGATAGCTCCCGGGGTGTGGCGTGTGCCGATCGTAATGGCAAATGTCTACTTCATCGGTGAAAAGAACGGCCCGTGGGCACTGGTAGACGCAGGTGTTCGGGGCGGCGCGATGCGTATTACGCAGGCAGCGATGGACACTTTTGGACAATCTCCCGAGTGCATCGTACTTACGCACGGGCATTTCGACCACGTCGGCGCTTTGCCGCAACTACTCGGAGAGTGGAACGTTCCCGTCTACGCCCATGTGAAGGAAACACCGTTTCTAGACGGATCCTCGGACTATCCGCCGCCGGACCCGACTGTCGGCGGGTTTATGGCGCAAATGTCGCGGTTCTTTCCCAAAGGCGGAATTAATCTTGGGGTTCATTTAAGAACGTTGCCTGAAAACGGGGCGCTCGCCGAATTCCCCGATTGGAAATGGATCCACACTCCGGGACACACGGCCGGTCATATATCTTTATTCCGCGAAAAGGATCGAACACTGATAGCCGGTGATGCTCTCACAACGGTGAACCAGGAAAACCCGATCACCCTGATGTCGCAGACGCGAGGATTCTATAACCCTCCCAGATACTTCACACAAGACTGGGGCGCGGCGCAGCGCAGCGTTGAAAAGATGGCGGAACTCGCTCCCAACGTGGTAGCTGCGGGACATGGCCTCCCCTTAGCCGGGGAAGGAGTTGCCGAGGAATTACAACGCTTTGCAGATAATTTCACACCGCCCTCCCATGGTCGATACGTTAATGCGCCTGCGCGGTCGGATGAATATGGTGTACTCTATGTGCCCCCGGCTCCGCACGATCCGGCACCGGTGTATGCGGCCAGCGTCGGCTTAGCTGCGGCGGCTGGGCTGCTGATGTTTGCCGCAAAAAAGCGCCGGAAAGCCGCGTCCAAAGTCGCCAACTATGACCGATATCGCAGGGATGGTTATCGCGATTAATGACGAAAATGCCGATAACCTGTGAACACCATCGCTAGACCTAATCGATCCGCTGCGGCGATCACGTCCGCGTCACGGACCGAGCCGCCGGGCTGAATCGCGGCCGTGATTCCGTGTCGGGCCGCTTCTTCGAGACCGTCCGGAAACGGAAAGAACGCGTCTGAAGCCAAGACTGCGCCTTTAAGAGGCAAAATGGCTTTCATCGCGCCGACTTTGACCGAATCGACTCGGCTCATCTGACCTGCTCCGGCGCTGATTGTCTGTCCCGCATTCGCATACAGAATGGCGTTCGATTTCACGTGCTTAACGACCTTCCACGCGAACTCGAGAGCTGTCCATTCCTCATCCGTTGGATGCCGCTTCGTGACCACTTTTGCCTCACCGCGGTTTAGAATTGCCGTGTCGGGAGTCTGCGTCAAAATGCCGCCGGAAATGCTCTTGATGACCCGCGCTGGGTTCGTTTCGGAAACTTCGAGGAGGCGCAGATTCTTCTTTGCTTCGAGAATCGCGATGGCGTCCGGCGAATAGGAGGGAGCTGCTATTGCCTCGATAAACGTCTTCGAGATCTCGGTAGCGGTCTCCGCGTTGATTGGCTTGTTGAAGGCTAGGACTCCTCCAAAGGCTGAGATCGGGTCCGCTTCGAAAGCCTTACGGTAAGCCTCAGCCAGCGATTCCTGTTCGGCGCAGCCGCAAGGATTGGTGTGTTTTATGATCGCGGCGGCGGGTCGGGTGAATTCTTGCACTAGCTGCCAAGCCGCATCCAAATCCACGAGGTTGTTGTAGGACAACTCCTTGCCGTGTAATTGTTTAGCGCCTGCGATACCTCCGCTTCCGAACGAATACAGCGCGGCTGCCTGATGCGGATTCTCCCCGTACCGGAGATCCACGGCGTGAGGAACATTGAGGTCCAGAGATTTCGATTCAGATAAGCGCGCACTGACGGCCCGATCATACGCAGCGGTCGTGCTCCAAGCCTTCAAGGCAAGTCTCCAGCACGTTTCGCGACTCAGTCGATGATCGGAACTCCGAAGTTCGCTCAGGATCGTCTCGTAATCCGAGGACGAAACCACGACCGCGACGTCCTGGTAGTTTTTCGCCGCCGCTCGAATCATGGTAGGTCCACCTATGTCGATGTTTTCGATCAGCTCGTCCAGCGGTGCATCCTTGCGCGCGGCTACTTTGGCAAAGTCATACAAATTCACCACAACCATATCGATCAATCCAATCCCATGGGTTTGAATCGCAGCCATGTGCTCATCGTTCGATCGAATGGCAAGAATTCCTGCCGCAACAACCGGATGAAGCGTTTTGACTCTTCCGTCGAGCATTTCGGGGAAGCCAGTGACTTCAGATATATCGCGGACGGAAATCCCGGCATTTCGAATGAGCTTGGCAGTTCCGCCGGTCGAAATGAGCTCGATCCCAAGTTGATGCAAACCCTGGGCAAAGTCGGCAATTCCTGTTTTATCAGTGACACTTAATAACGCTCGCTGGACTCTGGGCATAGAAAAGGACTATTCTTGCACGTCTTGAAACGCTTGCCTGCGTGCAGCGTTATACTAGTATGGAGGATTTGCGGTACCCCGCCTTTTTGTCTCCCATGACCTCATTTCGGTTCCTGAATCGATTCCCCGGCCTGGTTTTAGGCATTCTTACTGTTAGTATCGCGGCCAGTCAAGCGGCAGGCCAAACGACGGCTGCCAGTAAGCCGGTCGACAAGGCAGCGGCTTACTACCACTACACTTTGGGCCACATGTATGCCGAGCAAGCGGGCAACAAGGGAGATTTCCTCAATAAGGCGATTGAAAACCTGCGTCTCGCTTTGAAGGCGGACCCGGACGCGGCTTTCATCAGCGAAGAACTATCCGATTTGTACGTACAGTCGGGCAGACTTCGGGAAGCGGCACAGGACGCCGAAGAGGCGCTGCGGACGAATCCGTCCGATCTGAATTCACGCCGTATTTTAGGCCGCATCTACACGCGCATGATTGGCGACTCCCAACAGGGGAAGGTCGACGAAACCATGCTGCGGAAAGCGATCGAACAGTATACGAAGATCGTCGAAATTCAGCCCAAAGACATCGATACCTGGCTGATGCTCGGACGACTTCACAAGATTGCACAGAACTCTGTCGAAGCAGAGAAAGCTTACAAAAAAGTTCTTGAGGCTGATCCGAATCACGAAGATGCATTGACCGGTTTGGCAGTCGTTTATGCCGATTTGGGCGATAGCCAGAGATCCTCGGATTTGCTGAAGCGGCTAACGGACAAGAATCCGTCTCCGCGCACGTTGATGGCGCTGGCAAGCCAATATGAACAACTTCGGGATTATGGTCTTGCAGCGGAGACTCTGCGCCGTGCCCTTGAATTACAGCCTGAAAACCTGGACTTGAAGCGAGCGTATGCTCAGAATTTGCTTCTCGCGGAACGCTTCGATGAAGCTCTGAATGTTTACAACGAAATCGTCGAACGGGACAAGAAAGACTGGCAATCGCAGCTTCGGATTTCGCAAATTTACCGGCAGAAGAAAGATTTCGTGAAGGCTCGGGAGGCCTCGAACAAGGCTATTAGCATCGAACCGAAGAATCTTGAAGTGCAGTACAACGAGGTGAACATCCTAGAAGCTGAGGGCAAATCTGCCGAAGCACTCACTGCGCTTAAGGATGTCCTGGCGGCAACTGCGAAACGGACGTATAGCAGCGGAGAAAAAAGCAACCGCGCGTTGTTGCTCGAACGGCTTGGCCTGATGTACCGCGGCGCTGAGCAATTCCCGGAAGCGATTGCAACTTTCCGGCAGATTGCCGATCTCGATGATGGGCTTGCGTCCCGGTCGGCAGCACAGGTGATCGACACTCATCGGATCTCAAAGGATTTCGATAAAGCCCTGCAGGAAGCAGACGCCGCGGTGAAAAAATTTCCTGAGGACCGAATGCTCGCATCGGTTCGCGCCTCCATCCTGGCCGACATCGGGCGCGTGGACGATGCAGCGGCAGAAATCAAGAAGCTGCTGGATGGAAAGAACGACCGCGACACCTATATTAGCTTGGCGCAGATCTACGAAAAGGGCAAAAACTATACCGAGATGGCCAAGGCCGTCGATGCCGCCGACAAGCTGTCTGAGTCGAAAGACGAAAAAGAGTCGATCTCTTTCATGCGCGGCGCGATGTACGAAAAGATGAAGAAGTTCGACGCGGCGGAAGTCGAGTTCAAGAAGGTTCTCGAGCTGAATCCTAAGAACTCATCCGCACTGAACTATCTGGGCTATATGCTGGCGGATCGCAATGTCCGACTGCAAGACGCTCTCACTTACATCAAACAAGCCGTCGAACTTGAGCCGACCAACGGAGCGTACCTTGATAGCTTGGGTTGGGCCTACTACCGGGCGGGGGATCTCGCTAAGGCGGAAGAATATCTAAAGCTTGCGATCGCCCGGTTTTCCAAGGACCCGACGGTTCACGATCATCTAGGTGATGTGTACTTCAAACAGGGAAATCTGAAGGACGCGATCACGCATTGGCAGCATTCGCTAAGGGAATGGGAAAGCGCATCTCCCAGCGAGCGAGATGCCACAGAGGTGGCCAAGGTGCAGAAGAAGCTCGATTCCGCCAAGGTACGCCTTGCGCGAGAATCGGGAGAGCGCGGCGCTCCTAAGCAACAGTAACCGAAACACTGCCAAGGCGTTGCGCGTCTCCACAGCGGAGCTCAGCTCCGAGGGGTGATTA
This sequence comes from Bryobacteraceae bacterium, assembly GCA_035630195.1. Taxonomy (GTDB): domain Bacteria; phylum Acidobacteriota; class Terriglobia; order Bryobacterales; family Bryobacteraceae; genus DASQDN01. The sequence goes on along the minus strand of DASQLD010000087.1, from coordinate 4,471 downwards.
TGGGTGCACTGCCTGTTTCGATACTTTCCGCACTAGTTTTCGTTGTCCGTATTTGTGCTCAGACGCCTACTCAGGAGATTGCGCGGCCTGCAACGGAGGCGGTCGCTAGCCAAAAGGCGACTTCCCAGCCTGCCGACAGTACTCCTCCTCCTTTAAAACCGGTTCCAAAGCTGAGCGACGCCGAGATGGAGGCGTTTCTCAAAACGGCTCGAATTGTGGATCGCAAGAAACTCGACACCGGAACTACCGGCGCCTCGAGGGTGACTCTCTCGGATGGCAAGTTGACCCACGACGCGCAGTATCAGGGTATCGATGTCTTCAAGCCAGTCTTTCGCGGGGCTGAGGGTACGGTCGAGAAGAACTTTCGCGACTCCTACAAGTTCAATATCGCAGCGTATCGTCTGGGCAAGCTGATCGGTATAGACACCATTCCGATGTCCGTGGAACGTGACATAGACGGCCGGCTCGGATCGATGACATGGTGGCTGGACAATATCTGGATTACCGAGATGGAACGACGTGACAAAGGGATCAAACCTCCTGCGTCGCAATTCTGGGTGGACGCCTTGAACATCGTTCGCGTATTCGACCAACTCATCTACAACACCGATCGCAATCAGGGCAATCTTCTAATCACTCCAGACTGGAAGCTCTGGATGATCGACCACACCCGTGCCTTCCGGACTACTGTGGCATTGCAGAAGAAAAATGCATTACCGGGACGAGTGGACCACAAGCTACTGCGCGGTTTACGGGAGCTGAATAGCGCCAAGCTTACGCAAGCTTTAAGTGGGTATTTGCGTCCGGAGGAGATCAGCGCAATTCTTGGACGCCGGGATATCATCGTTGCCCACTTTGATAGCGAGATCAAACAAAAAGGTGAGGATTCCGTCCTTACAGGTCTCCCGCGAAAAACCCCTGAAGTTTCGCTACCGTAAACTTACGAACTTCAGCTATCTCGCGAAGTCGTCGATTGGCACGCTGTAGAACGTCCCACAAGGCAGTCCAGTGTCGAAGGCGTAATGTCGATACGGTGCGATCGAGGGGACGCTTTCGTGGTATTGCGCGCCCTTATCTTACCGGGAGCCGATGGCTAGTTCCGATTCGAACCGAAGACACAAGGAAGTTTGTTGATCTCTTATACGTAGCACGAAAATAGTAGGAAGCGAGCGACACTGGTAAATTGAGTTACGAAGCGCATGCACTGATGCGCACCGCGTCGAGCGACTCTAATCGTTTACGAAGGCATGCGGATGCAAATTTACACCAGACTGGTCGGATCCCGGCATAGAGACGAGACAAGATTCGATACGCGCCACAAAGCACTACTCGCACTCGTGCTCTGTTGTGCTTCTGCTTATGCGCAGCAGCGATTCTATGCGTATGTCGGTGATGTGGGTCCGACCGAGGTTCTGATTGCATGGGGGGCAACCACTGGCGAAAACACTATTGGTCGAAGCTCGGTTTCCCACGGCCCCGCCACGGTTCGTATTGACGGGAAGACGATAGAAGTCCCAGACAAGAACTGGACGGTGATCACCGGTCTAAAACCCGACACCAATTATCCTTACGAAGTTCTATTGAAGGGTCGATCCATTGGGAAGTCGCAGGTCCGTACCTGGCCGGAGAAATCGGATAAACTGCGCTTCTTTGTGATCGGCGACTGGGGGAGTGGCGACTCTGCGCAGCGATCCGTAGCGGCCGCAATGCTGAAGGAGTTTCAGCGGCTTTCTGGCGATAACCCCGTACGCTTTGTGATTACCACTGGGGACAATGTGTACGGACAAATCGGTCTTACGCTGCGATTCAGCAGCACCGGTGACAAGGATACGCATTGGGACTCGAAGTTCTTCCGTCCCTACGAACGATTGATTGGGCGCATTCCGTTCTACCCGTCTCTTGGGAATCACGATGGTAATGAAACGGAGAGTCGTGGGGATCTGATGGCCTACCTGGATAATTTCTTTTTTCCAGGTCATACGGCGTCGCGATATTATCGCTTTTCCTATGGCGGCCTCGTCGATTTTTTTGCGCTCGATAGCACTACGAATAGTGAAAGCGGACCACCTAGGCCTGCCTATCGGAAAGACAGCGATCAGCACAAATGGCTGCAAACGAATATGGCTGGATCTCGAGTACCATGGAAAATTCCCTACTTTCACCATCCGCCGTTTAATGCCGGTCCAAGACATCCCGCCGTGGCGGACGATCTATCCCATTTTCTCGACATCTTTAAAAAAGAGGGGGTTAAGGTTGTGTTCACGGGTCACGAGCACAACTTTCAGTTCAGCCGGAAAAATGGGGAAACAGGGAACATCCGCTACGTGGTGAGTGGCGCGGGAGGAGAATTACGTACTGGGGACGTACGAGATTCGATGGACCGCGCTCAAATGGAAGGATGGGCTCCGGTCCTGCATTTCCTGTCCGTCGAAATCGAAGGAAAGGAAATGCGTATCACGCCTTTGTCGGCGGCTCCCTTCGATGTGCTAGACCGCGATGGCAGAAAAATCAACATGCCATTGCGCGTAACCCTGGAATAATCCCATCACTGACTGGAGCTTGAGGACTTGGGAGCGGCGGCCATCTTCTTCTGCAGCGCGGTCATCAACCGGGAGTGGATATCAGGCGGAATCGTCTGCGGCTCTAAACCCTTGTAAACCTTTATCGTTCGCTGAGTCGTATCCAGAATGACCCAGCAATTTGGACATTCCTCCACATGCTTGTGGAGCTCAGCCCGGATAGCCGGGTCGAGACTTTCGTCCAAAAATTCGCTTAGCTCGTTCAAAAAGTCCTTACATGTAAGCAAATACGTCGTCCCCCTTGCGCCGGAAGTAACGGGTGAGTCTTTCCCTTAACTGCAACCGCGCGCGGAGCAGCCTGCTCTTGACGGCGGGTACCGAAATTCCCAACGTCTCGGCAGTGTCTTCTGTTGACAATTCTTCGATGTCACGCAGCACGAAAACGGTGCGAAAACTTGGTTTCAGACTCTCCACAGCCTTGTTCAGGATGTCGGCAAGCTCTTCGCGCGAATACTTCTTCTCGGGATCGTCATCCCAAACAGCAATCTCTCGCGCCACCAGATCTTCCCCGGTATCCTGAGGCTCATCCAGCGATACCGTTCGATCAGTTTTCCGCTTCCGAAGCTTCATCAAAGCCTCGTTGACGGCGATCCGCACCAGCCAAGTGTAGAATTTCGAGTCACCTTGAAACGAGTCCAGGTGCGTGTACGCCTTCATAAAGCTTTCCTGAAGGACATCCTCGGCATCTTCATCGTTCTGCGTGATGTGCTTGGCCAAGCGGTAGATCTTGCGCTCATACCGCTCAACGAGCTCGCTGAACGCGCTCGCGTCACCCGCCCGCGAACGGTCTACGAGCGCGAGTTCATCAGTCTGTTCCGCGCTCACCCTCCCATGATACGCTGAAACTTCCGCTATCCCGATGAATTGCCAGTAATAAGCCGATGGCGAGAAACCAATAGAATGAGTAGTATTACCGTTACCCTGCCGGATGGGTCTTCCCAGAGCGTTGCCGAGGGGACCACACCTCTCGATATCGCAAAATCGATCAGTTCACGCCTTGCCGACGATGCCGTCGTCGCCAAGGTCAATGGCGATATGTACGATTTGACGCGTCCACTCGAAGGCGACGCGTCAATCCAGATCCTTACATCTAAGAACGCCGAAGCCCTAGAGGTGTATCGCCACTCGACCGCACACCTACTGGCGCTTGCCGTACTGGAGCTGTTCCCGGAGACAAAACTCGGGATCGGCCCGCCGACGGAAGCTGGCTTCTATTATGATTTTCAGCGCGAAACGCCATTCACTCCCGAAGACCTCGAAAAAATCGAGGCTAAGATGTGGGAAATTCAAAAGCGCGATTTAACTTACGAACGCCGGCTTTCGAATAAGTTAAATGGAATCGCCAAATACGCCGAGATGGGCGAATACATGAAGTGTGAGCTCATCCAGGAAAAGGCCGGTGAAGTATTTTCCGAATACACACTTGGTCCGACGTTTATCGACTTCTGCCGCGGCCCACACGTGCCTTCCACGAAACGTTTGAAAGCCTTCAAGGTCCTCTCAACGTCCGGCGCGTATTGGAAAGGCGACGAGAACAGTCACCGCATGCAGCGCATTTACGGGACCGCATTCTTCTCGCAGAAGGATCTCGATGAGTATCTCAAACGTCTTGAAGAGGCAAAGAAGCGCGACCATCGTAAGCTCGGCCAGGAACTTGACCTGTTCAGCGTTCAGGATCTTGCGGGGCCCGGGCTAATCTTCTTCCATCCGAAGGGCGGCATCATTCGAAAAGAGCTTGAGGACTGGATGCGCGACGAATACATCAAGCGAGGGTACTCGCTTGTATATACGCCGCACGTCGCTCGCGCCGACCTGTGGAAGACGTCGGGGCACTACGGGTTCTACGCCGAGAACATGTTCAAGCGGATGGAGCTGGACGATGCGGAATACCA
>DASQLD010000086.1:0-8494 GCA_035630195.1 Bryobacteraceae bacterium | reverse complement strand
ACCCTCATGAAATCGTCAGGCAGATTCATTCGCGCCGCATTTCGGTACTGGTTTGCGTACCGAAGATTCTCGATGTTCTGCGCGAATACGTGCTTCGTGCGGTTCCCGAAGCCGCCGAAGTTCCGCCGCCCGGGACACACTGGCTGAAGCGCTGGTGGATGTATCGACGCGTTCACAAACTGCTCGGTTGGAAGTTCTGGGCCTTCATCGTCGGGGCGGCGCCGCTACCGCCCGAACTCGAAGAGTTCTGGGGACGTCTCGGATTTGTGGTCATTCAAGGCTATGGACTGACCGAGACCGCGCCGATTGTCACCCTGAACCATCCCTTTCACACGAGAAAAGGCAGCGTCGGCAAACCCATCGCCGGAGTTGAAGTAAAGATCTCGGACGATGGCGAAATTCTCGTCCGTGGAGACAACGTCACATCTGGCTATCTCAACCCCGATTCCGAGTCCGCCAAAGCTTTTGAAGGCGGGTGGTTCCACACGGGCGACGTGGGCAGCATCGACGAGGGCGGTCGTCTCTCTATTCGCGGTCGCAAGAAGGAGATGATCATCACTGCCGACGGCCTGAACATCTTTCCCGAGGATGTCGAGGCTGTACTCAATAAAGTGCCAGGAGTACGTGATTCGGCAGTCGTCGGTGTGACCGATGATGGACGGGAACGGGTCCATGCGGTTCTGGCCCTCACCGAGGGTACCGAAGCTGCTGACGTGATTCGACGCGCCAATCCGCAGCTCGAAGATCACCAGAAAGTCCGCGGCTTTTCCGTCTGGACGGAAGGCGAACTTCCGAGAACGGAAGGCACGCGCAAGCTGAAACGGCGCGAATTGCGCGCCTGGGTTACAGGAAATCACGTTCCCCAAAAAGCTGCATCAAGCGATGATATTGAGGGAGTTATCTCTCAGTATGCGCCCGGCCGTCAGGTTCGTTCTGCAACCACCCTCGAGGAACTTGGTCTTAGTTCTCTCGAGCGAGTCGAGTTGCTGATGGCACTCGAGAGACGATTTGGTGTCACGATCGATGAAGGCGCCTACGCCGAATGCCGGACCGTCGAGGATCTTAAGCGGCTGGTTTCCGAGCCCACCAAACTCGGCATCGCCGCTGCGCCGCTGCCGGTGGACGTCGTCGATTTCCCCGCCTGGAACCGGTCGAGGTGGGCCTATGCAATCCGACGCATTAACCTTCCGCTCTGGATTCTGCCACTTGCGCGCATCTTCACGTGGGTGCGCACCGAAGGCTTGGAGAATCTGCGGGGCCTGGATCCGCCGGTCATCTTCGCCCCTAACCACCAGAGCCACCTGGACATACCGGCACTCATGCAAGCGCTTCCAAGAAAGTGGCGGTACCGGCTCGCTCCGGCAATGTCCAAAGAGTTCTTCGAGGCGCACTTCCACCCAGAGCGGCACACCTTGGGTGAGCGGTTCACAAACAACCTGAATTACTACCTGTCCACCCTCGTTTTCAACGCTTTTCCATTCCCACAGCGGGAAGCAGGAGCCCGGCAGACACTGCGCTACAGTGGAGAACTCGTCAGTGAAGGCTGGTGCATCGTGATCTTCCCCGAAGGTCGCATTACGGACGATGGCTCGATTCAACGGTTCATGCCGGGCGTCGGGATGATGGCTTCACGGCTGAATGTACCGGTGGTTCCTGTTCGTCTCGTCGGACTTGATAAGATTCTGCATCGCACGGAGCGAATGGCCCGGCCGGGTCGGGTAGAGGTCAAATTCGGACCACCCCTTCGCCTCGAAGGAGACGATTACGCCGCCCTGGCCAAGCAGGTCGAGGAAGCGGTCAAACGACTGTAATGATTGACTCTCGTGATACCGTAGTCAATTGAGCCGACAATCATGACTTGGTGGAAACGGGACAAACAGTCAATCGAGCCCACTGACGACACCACCCGCCATGTGCGAACCGAAGGCTTGTGGATCAAGTGCGACGGCTGCGGCGAGATCATCTGGCGCAAAACGCTTGAAGAAGGGATGCAGGTCTGTCCCAAGTGCTCCTACCACTTTCGAATTGATGCCGTTACTCGCCTGAAACTGCTCTTCGACGACGGTCAGTACGAGGAGTTCGACCAGTCGATGACCTCGACCGACCCCCTCAAGTTCTGCGATTCGAAGCCATACAAGGATCGGCTCGCAGGGATGAAGGAAGCTACCGCCCTACCCGATGCTATCGTTTCGGCCGGCGGACTTCTGAACGGGCGCAGAGTCTACATTTGCGCGCTGGAGTTGAAGTTCATCGGCGGCAGTATGGGCGCGGTAGTTGGAGAGAAAATCACGCGGGCAATCGAACGCGCGATCGCTCATAAGGCTCCGATTATCATCATCTCGGCCTCCGGGGGCGCGCGTATGCAAGAGGGCGCGATAAGCCTGATGCAACTCGCCAAAATCAGCGCGGCCCTGATGCGCCTGGACGAGGCAGGTGTGCCCTACGTCAGCGTTTTGACCGACCCGACAACCGGCGGCGTCACGGCAAGCTTCGCGATGCTCGGCGACTTGAATATCGCAGAACCCGGCGCCTTGATTGGATTTGCTGGACCGCGCGTAATCGAGCAGACCATCCGACAAAAGCTCCCGGAAGGATTCCAGCGAAGTGAGTTCCTCCTGCAGCACGGCTTCCTGGACGATGTCGTTAAGCGCACCGAGATGAAGGAATATTTGTCCAAAGCCCTCGCGTTCTTCTGCGTCTGACAAAATCGTCTGACAGAATGAAGATAAATGCTTCGCTCTTTACTCTTCTGCCTCTTGGTGGCGAGTGCGACCGCAGCGGATTACGATATCCTGATCCGCAACGCTCGGGTAATCGACGGCTCCGGTAATCCGTGGTTCCGCGCCGATGTCGGCGTTCGCGATGGACGGATTGTCGACATTGGCAGACTGACTGACCGTTCTGGCTTTCGCGTCATCGATGCGGCAGGACGCGTCCTTGCTCCCGGGTTCATCGATGTCCACACGCATATTGAAGGCGCAGTAGAGAAAGTTCCACGCGGAGACAATTACATTCTCGATGGCGTAACCACCGTGATTACTGGAAACTGTGGCGGGTCCGAAGTCAATCTTAAAGAGTGGTTCCCCAAGATCGAAAAGCTGGGGCTGGGACTGAATGTTGGAACGCTGATAGGCCACAATTCGGTTCGACGCCAGGTGATGGGATCGGCGAACCGCTTGGCGACGCATGATGAGATCCAGAAAATGCAAGCTCTTGTGGAACAGGGCATGCGTGATGGAGCGGTTGGGTTTTCGACTGGACTGATCTATCTTCCGGGAACCTACTCGAACACCGAAGAGGTCGTCGCGCTTGCGAAGGCGGCCGGCAAACATGGTGGTGTCTACGCCAGCCACATGCGCGATGAAGGATCGAAGGTTTTGCAGGCGATCGAGGAGGCCGTCACGGCGGGTAAGGCCGCGGGCGTACCGGTGCAGTTGTCGCACTTCAAAATCGACAACAAAGGTCTATGGGGCAATAGCACGGAGTCGCTCGCGCTAGTGGAAAAGTACCGTCGTGAGGGAGTCGATGTGGTTGTTGATCAGTATCCGTATGATCGTTCCAGCACCAATCTCGGCATCACGCTGCCAAGTTGGGCTCTCGCCGATGGCCCGGATGCGACTCGGAAGCGTCTGGCCGATCCCTCGAGCAAAGCGCGAATCATCGATGAAATGCAAACGAAGTTGAGCGGAATCGGTCAAAAGGACTATTCGTACGCGACAGTCGCAGGCTTCGAGCCGGATCGTTCCTACGAGGGCAAAACGATCAGCGAAATCGCGGCCATGAAAGGCAAACCCAAAACCTTGAGGGGCGAGATCGACACAATACTCGAGATCATCGCGAAGGGCGGGGCACAGATGGTCTACCACTCAATGGGCGACGAAGATGTTGAACGGATCATGCGTTACCCAAACACCGCGTTTGCGAGCGATGGCGGAATTCGCGAGTTTGGAATCGGACAGCCGCACCCGCGCTCTTACGGGACAAATGCACGCGTCCTCGCGCGATTCGTGAGAGAGAAGAACGTGCTTACGCTCGAGGACGCGATCAGACGCATGACATCGTTGCCGGCGCGCACATTCGGATTGAAGGAGCGCGGGCTCATTCGTGCCGACATGGCTGCCGATCTGGTGCTTTTCGATCCCAGCGTGGTTGCGGATAAGGCAACTTTTGCAGCTCCACACCAGTATTCCGAAGGCTTCGACTTCGTGATCGTTAACGGCAAGATTGCAGTAGAAAACAGTAAACCTACCGATATTCGCGCAGGCAAGGCGGTCCGACTGCAGTAATGATTCAGTTTAGTGGCGCTGGTAAACGCTTCGGACATAAACTCCTGTTCGAAGATCTGGACTGGATGATCACGCCGAAGGACCGTGTTGGTCTCGTCGGCGCGAACGGCACAGGGAAGTCGACGCTTCTCAAAGTGCTTGGCGGAATGGAATCCCTCGATTACGGATCGCTCACGATCGGCAAGGGCGTTTCGGCTGGATATCTTCCGCAGGATGGCTTGACCCTATCCGGCAAGAGCGTATTCCAGGAATGCATGGGGGTTTTTGCCAATCTGCGAGATATTGAAGTCGAGTTGGAGTTCCTGACTCACAGGATGGGCGAGATCGATCCCGCCAGTGAGGAATACAGCAGGGTGGCAGATCGCTTTCACCGGCTCGATAGCGAATTTCGGGCGCGCGACGGATACACGACCGAGGCCAAGGTGGGTACTGTGCTGAATGGCCTCGGCTTTCGGAAAGAAGATTGGGCGCGCCGTACGGAAGAGTTCTCGGGCGGCTGGCAAATGCGCATTGCGCTGGCAAAGCTCCTGCTGGAACAGCCCAATCTATTGCTGCTCGACGAGCCGACGAACCACCTAGATCTCGAAGCGCGCAACTGGCTGGAGGAATATCTCACTAGTTATCCGTTCGCCTATGTCCTGATCTCGCACGATCGCTACTTCCTCGATGTGACGGTCCAGAAGACGGCCGAGCTCTGGAACAAGCGGGTCTATTTTTACTCCGGGAACTATGAAAAGTTTCTGGCGCAGAAGACCGAACGAAAAGCGCAACTCGAAGCTGCGTACAAAAATCAGCGCGAGAAGATCGAGCAACTCGAAGCGTTCATCAATCGTTTCCGTGCACAGGCCACGAAAGCAAAGCAAGTACAGAGCCGGATTAAGGAACTCGAAAAAATCGAGCGCATCGAGATCCCGCCAGACGAGCAGACGATTCACTTCTCTTTTCCCCAGCCCAAGCCGAGCGGTCGAATTGTAGCCGAGTTTCAAAACGTGGCCAAGTACTATGGTCCCAAGCACGTTTTTTCGAAAGCTAATTTCGTGATCGAGCGGGGAGACCGGATCGCGCTGGTTGGCGTAAACGGAGCAGGGAAGTCGACCCTCATTAAGCTGCTGTCCGGAGCCGAGCCGCTGACGTCGGGTGAATACAAGCTTGGTCACAACGTCGAGGTCGATTACTTTGCGCAGGATCAGTACAAGGAGCTTGATACCGATGCTCGCATGCTCGACGATCTCTCGAATGATGCGCCTCGAAAGACAACGACGGAATTACGCACGCTTCTTGGATGCTTCCTGTTTAGCGAGGACGACGTATTCAAGCGCATCGGCGTGTTGTCTGGCGGTGAGCGCAATCGATACGCTTTGGCGAAGATGTTGCTGTCGCCTTCGAACTTCCTTCTTCTCGATGAGCCCACCAACCACCTCGACATGCGCGCGAAGGACGTGCTGCTAGAGGCAATGGCCGACTTCACCGGTACCGTTGTTTTCGTATCGCACGACCGTTACTTCATCGACAAACTTGCAACGCGCGTATTTGAAATCGAAGACGGTGAAGTGCGCATCTTCCCCGGGAACTACGAGGATTATCTCTGGCGTAAAGCGGGCAAGCCATTGGATATTCCTACGCCTGTGGACGCGCTGGTGAACGGAACATCCGCTCCTATGGAGCAGGCTACGGACAAGCAGGCAAAGCGCATCAATCCGATGAAGGTGCAGAAGCTGAAAGACCGGTGTACTGCCTTGGAATCGCAGATCGCGGGGCACGAAGCGCAGATTGCGCAACTCGAGAATGATCTGGCAGAGTTCAAGAGTACCGATGAGACATTACGAGTGACAAACCTTCTCGATGCAAAGCGTACGTCTCTGGAAGCCTTGATGTCTGAATGGGAACAGGTGTCTGCGGAGATCGAAGCGGCCGGTTGAGAGTCATCGTTATCGGTGCGGGTCTTGCTGGTCTGGCTGCTGCGAATGAACTTGCCCGGAAAGTTGACGTCGTCTTATACGAGGCTCAGCCGCACGCCGGGGGTAAAGCCGCTTCTTTCCACATTAATGGATTCACGTTCGATACCGGCCCTCACGTATCATTTACACACGATGATCGGATTGCCGAGATGTTCAACCGCTCGGCTGGCCGGATTCATACATACACCGGCGCTCCCGTGTGCCATTTTCGTGGCGGCACGATTCAGCATCCTGTTCAATGCAATCTGATCGACATTGAAGATGAAGCCCTTCGCTCGGAGTGTCTTGTAGATCTGGTTCGCGCGCAGCAGAATGGCCATACCCGCCATCATGAGAACTTTGCCGACTGGTGTTATGCCAACCTCGGCGACCGCATAACGGAAGTCTTCCAACGGCCCTACATCCGAAAGTACTGGACGGTCGAACTGGAGCAGCTATCGACGGAGTGGATTGGTCCACGAGTCTATGCTCCCGATATAGACCAAGTCGTCGACGGCACGATCGGAATTCGCGGCGACGACTTCTATCATGCGAGTCATTTCCGCTACCCTGCCGAGGGCGGATTTGCGGCGTTCACCAAAGACCTTCGAACGAAGCTGGCTCCAATGGTTCGCACCGGCTATCGAGTGACCGAAATCAATTCGAAAGAGAAGACTGTCCGTTTTGCCGATGACACAACCGACACATACGATGTGCTCGTGTCGACGATGCCTCTGCCGCAGTTAATCGAGAGTATTCGCGATACGCCTGAAGAAGTTCGAGCCGCAGCGGCCGAACTGGCATGGACATCGCATCTGCTGGTGAGTATTATGCTCGACGTTCCAGATCTCCCGATCCAAGCGCCCTGGGCCTACTTCTACGAGGGAGACATTGTGTGTTCTCGTGTCCACCTTCCCCATAGAATGTCGCGCCTCAATGTGCCGCCCGGCCAATGTTCCTTGCAGGCTGAAATCGTACATTCGCGATTTCGCCCTCTCCACAGCAACGTGGCTGCGCAATGTGTCGAAGATCTTCTCCGTGTGGGTATGATTCCCGCAGGCTCATTGATTCTCAATGTCGACGTGCGTGATGTCGAGTTCGCCAACATAATCTACGATCACAACAGACGCGCCGCAGTCGCCCGCGTCCGAGAGTTTCTTCAAGCCGCCGGTGTCCACGCTGCCGGACGCTATGGTGACTGGGAGAATCACTGGACCGATGGGTCGTTCCTAAGCGGAGAGAGGGCAGCGACCAACCTTCTCAAACGCCTCCTCAAAGGATAGAAGCCTCCCGCAGCATTTCCTTCAGCTTCGTCAAGTCTCGCTTCATAATCGCCATGAGTTGGTCCTTAGGGATGCTGCTCTCGGATTTGCCGACCGATGCCGTTCCTACCTCGGGATACTCCATATGGAGTTGCAAGGGACCGCTAAAGCCGATAGGCTTCAACATCGCAAAGAACTTCTTGAAGTCAACCATTCCTTCCCCGAGCGCACACCAGCCTGGAACCCAAGCTCCTTTTTCGTTGCGAATCCACTTGAAGTCTTTGATGGCGATGCCGCGGGTGTAAGGCAGGAGCAGACTCGCGCTGTGGATCCATCCACCGAAGCCTCCCTCGACCGTTGCGTGCGCGACATCGTAGTTGGCGGATACCGAATCGGTATCAAAATCCTTCAAGAGAAGATACAGGTCCCACATAGACGCCCCGACTTGCGTGACGCCGGAATGCGTGTGGTACATCGCCGTCAGACCATACTGCTTATTCAGCGCGGCGAGATCCTTAACACGAGGCTTGAACTCGGCGAGCTGGTCGGGCAAACTTCGCTTCAGATCATAGCGGAAGCCGCCCCAACGATAGTGCTTCAATCCGAGCGCAGCAGCCGTTTTTAAAACAGCTTCGGCATGCGGGCTCTTCGGATCGACGATATCGGTCGTGATCATCGCCAGCTTCACGCCTGCGCCCTTGATCGCTTCTGCAGCCTTCGGAAGATCGTCCTCCACACGCTCCGGTAGAACGTGGCCCGCCTTCCGCACAGTGAGATCCAGTGCCTCATATCCAACATCACGTACAGTCTCTGCTGCTCCGCGCACGTCCGTCCACTGGAAGTGCTTCGAGAACGCGCATATATCAGAGCGGCCCGTCGTCGTGGCGGAGTAAGCGGGTCGGTTAGCGGCCGCGGCGCCTGCGCCCCAGAGGAGATCCCTGCGAGAGAATGTCGACATCTAAAGTTCTACTTTCCTGGTTGAGTTGTTCCAGCGCACGCGCTTACCGTG
>DASQLD010000085.1:0-4490 GCA_035630195.1 Bryobacteraceae bacterium | reverse complement strand
CCTTGGCGTCAGAGGTACTAGGGGAAAGTTGCTGTTCGCCGGATGGCGTTCCAGACAAATGTAATGAGGTAAATCGCCTGGAGGCCGCTTTGGACAAGGTCCACCGGCTTGAGTCTGGACCCGATGATGGTGGATTAGCCTTTTCTGACATTCGCAAGCTGATCGATAAAAAGATCCCCATTTGCGCAAGGATACAGTGGCCGAACGGAGAGGGACACTTTGTGGTGATCTCCGGCTATCGATGGACGAAGGACAAAAAAGAGTTTGTGGAAATCTCCGATTCCTGGCATGAGGATTCTATCATTCCGTTTGACGAATTCAAGCAGGCCTACCAAGGCGCCGGACGGCCAGACGGGGGCGGAATCTGGAGCCATACCTATCGAGTGAAAAGTTAGAAGGAGATTCTGAACATGGCACTACAAAACCTCTCGCCTCCAGAGGATGTGAAGCAGGCGTTGCGAGACAGTATCGGGGATTACCTGGACGAAGGTGATCCGGTGATCAAGCTTCTCTCGGAGTCCACATTCGCGATTCCCATCCGCTCTCTCCGAGTGGACGAAGTTAGTGAACTGACCAGGGAGGATCTACTACCAACCGCGTGGCGATTTATTGCGTGGCACTCAGGGGCTCCTGTCGCCGCTGATGTAGCGATTGGGCCGCCACCTCGAATGATCGGTCTTTCACGCGGCAAGGTACTCGGAGACCTGGTGGCAGCCATCATGAAACTCGAGCAGACGGTTGTCCCCACTGACCTTCTGGTTGTGAGAGTTCCAGAGGTTCTTACAGACGCGCTGTGGATGCGAAAAGAAAGGAACATCCAGATTGCTCCAATCCGCACGCAAGCACAACAATTCACTCAGCGGATCTATCCGAATAAAGAATTTGAAGGAATAGTTGTAGCTTTAGCCAACGAATTCAAGTTGCCTGACAAGCCTGAAGACGACTCGGCTATCGATTCAATCGCGCGGACACTCCTAGGCACGCTGAACAACGCGGGAGCGGACAACCCGCCAGGCGCGAAGAAAGCCGCAGGGCCGAAGAAAGCCGCAGGCCCAAAGAAAGCAGCAGGCCCAAAGAAAGCAGCAGGCCCAAAGAAAGCGGCAGGAGGACGAAAGAAGCTATGAAAGTAGCTCGCGCACGACACGTCCATGAACGTCCGTAAGACGATAATGCCGGCCCTGAAACTTGTAGGTTAGCTTCGTATGGTCAATGCCGAGCAGATGCAGAATCGTCGCATGTAGATCATGGACGTGAACCGGGTCTTCCGTAATGTTGTAACTGAAATCGTCGGTCGCGCCATAACTGAAGCCCTTCTTAATGCCAGCGCCCGAAAGCCAAATCGTAAAACAGCGCGGGTGATGATCTCGACCGTAATCGTCTGCTGTCAGCTTCCCCTGACAGTAGACGGTTCGGCCGAATTCCCCGCCCCAAACAAGAAGAGTGTCATCGAGCAGTCCACGCTGCTTCAGATCCGCCACTAAAGCCGCAGACGCCTGATCCGTCTGACGGCATTGACTCCCGATAGCTTCAGGCAGCTTCTGATGTTGATCCCAGCCCCGATGAAAGAGCTGGATAAATCGAACCCCGCGCTCAGCCAGTCTTCGAGCCAACAAGCAATTGAACGCGAACGTGCCGCCTTTCCGCGCATCCTCGCCGTAGAGCTTGAACGTGCTGTCAGGCTCCGTCGATAAATCGGTCAGATCCGGCACTGACGCCTGCATGCGAAACGCCATCTCATACTGCGCAATCCGGGTCGAGATCTCCGGATCGCCAGTCTGCTCCAAGTGCGCCTGGTTCAGATCATTAAGATCATTCAGAAATCTCCGCCGAGCATCCCTGCCGAAGCCCTCAGGATTCGATAGATACAAAACCGGATCGCCACCGCCGCGAAACTTCACACCCTGATAACGAGTCGGCAAAAACCCGCTACTCCACAAACGATCAGCCAGCGGCTGGTCTCCAAGCGGCCCGCCTTTCGATGTCATCACTACAAACGCCGGCAGGTCCTGATTTTCACTGCCCAAGCCATAAGAGATCCACGAACCGATGCTTGGGCGCCCTGCAAGCTGGAAACCGGTTTGAAAGAACGTGATCCCCGGGTCGTGGTTGATCTGCTCGGTGTGCATCGATCGAATGAAGCACAAGTCATCCGCGACCTTTGCGGTATGTGGCAGCAAACTGCTGACAGTCGCTCCGCTTTGCCCGTGCTGCTGAAAATCAAAGATCGACGAAGCAATCGGGAACGACGATTGTCCCGCAGTCATCGCCGTCAGACGCTGCCCCATGCGAATCGACGCGGGCAGTTCCTTGGCTTGCATCTTCTTCAGAACCGGCTTTGGATCGAAGAGGTCTATCTGCGACGGTCCGCCGTATTGGAAAAGATAGATAACGCGCTTAACCTTCGGAGCGAAGTGAGGAAGTCCGTCGACGGCCGCCTCAGAACGTCCAAGAAGGGAGGAAAGCGCTGCCGTACCAAGGAATGATCTCCGAGTCCAATGCATCTTCAGCTACTCCTTCGTCACCGCTTCGTCCAGATTCAACACTAAACTCGCGACGGCCGTATATGCCGCCAGCTCTGCCGGCGCCACGCGCTTGTCCACCGGCGTATCGCCCTGCGCCAGATACGTCTCTGCATCCTTCGTACGACTCGCGTAGTAATCCTTGTAGTAAGCAAGCGCCTCGTTTAGCTTCGTCAATTCACCATCCTCAGGCGTGCGCGACAAAATCAAACGGAAGATCTGGCGCGTGCGATCCGTAGCCGGCAAACTCAAAGTACGCTGCGCCAGCACGCGAGCTGCTTCAACGAACGTCACATCGTTCATCAGGTTCAACGCCTGCAGCGGCGTGTTGGTGCGCCCTTCGCGCACGGTGCAGCTTTCGCGCAGAGCAGAATCGAAGTTCGACATGTAGGGTGGAGGAGCTGTCCGCTTCCAGAAGGTGTACAAGCTCCGGCGATACAAGCCTTCGCCTTTGTCTCGTTCATAATCGCCGCCACCCAGTTCACTCCAGACACCTGCCGGTTGATAAGGCTTCACTGAAGGGCCTCCCTGCTTCTCAACCAGCAAGCCCGCATTCGCAAGCGCCGCGTCTCGAACAACCTCGGCCGGCAATCGCAACCGCGGGCCGCGCGCAAGTAATCGATTCTCCGGATCTTTCGCCAGAGCCCCAGCATCCGTGCGCGAAGACTGGCGGTACGTAGCGCTCATCACAATCGTCTTGTGAATAGCCTTTATATCCCAACCGGTTTTTACAAACTCGGTCGCCAGCCAATCAAGCAGCTCAGGATGCGAAGGCCATTCCCCCTGTGCTCCGAAGTCTTCCGCCGTCTTAACAATCCCCGTCCCAAACAGGGACTGCCAAAACCTGTTCACTGCGACACGAGCGGTCAGCGGATTAGCAGGATCGATCACCCATTTCGCTAACCCGAGCCGGTCCTGTGGCGCGCCCGCGGGAAGTGGATGCAGCGCCTCCAGCACTCCCCGACTCACCTTCTCTCCGGGCTTGTCATAAGCGCCCCGCAAGAGAATATGCGTCTCCTTCGGCGGTAACACTTCCTGCATCACCATCACCGTCGGAATGCCATCGAGATAATTCGCGCGATCCTCCAGCGCTTTCTCTACAGTCTGATAAGCGGCTGTAATCTTCGCTGGCGCGGCGCTATCGAGAAACGCCGATCGCAGCTTGCGTTCCTCCACAGGAGTGCGAGTCTTTGACGACGCAATCTCTTGAATCTTTCTCCCTACAGCCAGCACCTCCACTTCCTCTTGCGGAGCCTCACGCGAGTACACGCGCGCATCCCGAATCTCGCCCTTGAAGCGAATTTCTGGACCCCCGCCTCCACCCACCCGCAGCGGCTCCTTCGTCTTGAAGTCCTGATTGATCGCATCCAAGATGATTTCCGTTTGCAGCGGTTTCCCATCCAGATAGAGCTTCACACCGTTAGCCATGCGCGAGCCGTCATACGACATCGCGACGTGATGCCATTGCGAAAGTGGCACGGTGTCCTTTGACTCCAATCGGATCGAATCATCCAGCCTCCGCTTAATAAGATTGGCCTGGAGCTTTCCATCGATCAGATAGAGCCCCCAGCCTTCGCCATCGGCATCGTCGGCGGCACGCGTGAGGATCGCGCCATTCGGAGCAGAAGAGCGAATCCATGCGGACACCGTGAACCGGTCATAAAAGCCGAATGCTCCCTTATCCCCCGCATCGATAAACGCATCGCCAGTCAAAGCCGCATCGGGAATATGGGCGGCAAGCGCTTTGGCCGGCATCCAATCGGCGCCGGACTTCAATGATTTCTCCCAGGTTCGTTGCGCGCTTCGGAGTTCCCCATCGAGTCCAATAAACGCCTGTTGTGACCGTGTGACCACAGCATCCAACTCGCGAATGCGAGACTGTTGCTCGGCCACCGGGGCCTTTACGAGCGGCGGTGTATTCCCGTATTTGAGGTAGCGTCCAAGCTCGGGAATGTTGTTGAAGTAAGCAAA
>DASQLD010000084.1:0-4400 GCA_035630195.1 Bryobacteraceae bacterium | reverse complement strand
CCATTTCGGGATCGGTAGCCGACCCGGGCGGGGCGATTGTGCCTGGCGCCAAAATCGTCGTTACCAACATCTTGACGGGCGTTGAATATACCGCAGCGAGCAATGAGTCCGGTTTGTACTCAGTACCAAACCTGCTTTCCGGCACTTATCGTGTGTCAGTTAGTAGGGAAGGTTTTCGTACAGCGGTGCGCAATGATGTCGTCGTGGCAATTGGATCGATTGTGCGCATAGACCTCACGCTTGCAGTCGGTGAAGTGCGCGAGAGTATCTCAGTAGAAGCCACTGCTGAACTTCTGAAGAGCGACAAAGTAACGCTTGGTGGCACTGTCTCGTCGGTCGAACTGCATGCTCTTCCCAGTCTCGGGCGCAATCCATTGTCGCTGGTGAGACTGCAACCTGGCGTAATCCAGGCTCCCGGGCAGGAAGGCAATCCCACGGCATCCCGATCGGGTAACTTCAATGTGGTCGTTAATGGAAATCCTAGCCAAACGAACGGTCACCTGCTGGATGGCGTGCTTGAGACCGAAGGTGTGGGAGGAGCAGCTCCGATCGTGCCTGCTGCTGATGCCATGCAGGAATTATCGGTGAATACGAATAGCTACGATGTGGAGTTCGGCCAGGCGTCCGGCGCCGTCATGATAATGACGACGAAATCCGGCACCAACGACTGGCACGGAACTGGATACTCCTATCTCCGCAACAATTTTCTCTTCGCCCGAAATCCGTTCACCGAACCGAGAGGCCCCGGTCATTTCGTATACAACCAATACGGCGGAACCATCGGTGGACCGATCAAAGAAAACAAGTTCTTCATCTTTGGTCACTATCAGGGAGTAAAAGTTCGTTCCGGCGGAAACATCTTAACGACAGTGCCGATACAGCCGTTTCGAGAAGGCAACTTCAGTAGCCTGACCAACAATCCTATTTTTGACCCGGCTACCGGAGGACCCGCGGGAGTTGGACGCACGCAGTTCCCAGGTAACATCATTCCGCAATCGAGGATCAGCCCGGTTTCCCGGAACCTGCTCGGGCTTCTTCCTGCGCCGACTCAGGCTGGAACCGACAACAACTTCCTCGCGCCACAAACGATACAGGTGAATCAGGACCTCGGCACGATTCGCGCCGATTATAACCTGAATGAGAACAATCGCTTTTTTGCGCGGTACACGCGTCAACAGGGCAACTCCCTCACGACAGTACCGGCGTTCGCAAAGGCGATATATACGGGTTCCCAAGTCGAAGACGGCAATCAAAACAGCCTGTCCGCCGACTATACGAAGGTGATTCGCACAAACCTCCTGTTCGAAATGCGATTCGGTTGGACGATGATTGAATGGTTTCGAAATGCCGTAGATGGAGATACTCAGCCGTCCGCCGAGGCAGGCATTCCTGGGCTCAACGACGCATGCGCAGATTGCGGCGGGCTGGCAGGGTTTTCAATTAGCGGTCCCGTTGGAGCTTTCGGCTTCGGGAATAGTTACCATGCGCATTCCGTGGACAACTATGGATCCTACAATTTCGTTCCCATCGTGACTTGGGCGACTGGCAGCCACAATTTCAAGTTCGGTTCGGATCTCAATCTGACATGGCGGGACCGTCTCGACACCGCATCACAGGGCAACTTCGGTGGCGTCGGTAACATCGTGGCGAACGGATTTCCGCAGAGTATTACTGCGAGTCCGAGTGTTGCCGGTTCCGGTCTTTCGACCGCCACTTTTCTCCTGGGACTTCCCGGTGGATTCACCCGCAATATTTATGCGAGAAACCTGCCGTTGGCTAAGCAGAATCGATTTGCAGTGTATGCGCAAGACACTTGGCGCGTTACACGCAAATTGACTCTGAACCTTGGACTCCGGTGGGACTTCATAGGTTATCCGACTTCTCCTGACCCGGGCGGCATTGCGAACCTGAACTTCGACAACGTATACACGATCATCAGCAACTACGGAGATACGACCGCCACGGCTAACGTCAAAAATAACTTTGGCAACTTCGGACCGAGAGTCGGAATCGCTTACCAACTCAACTCTAAGACCGTGATTCGTACAGGATTCTCCAGGACGTTTACCATTGGCTATTCCGGCGCTAACTTCGGCGCAATCACAAATGATTGGCCGAATGCGACGCGTCAAACGATCGTGCAGAACGATCCTTATACACCGATCTTCACACTTTCGCAGGGCCCACCGGCATTCGTATCCGGATTCGATATTTTGGAAGCCGCGGGCAATCCCGGTCAGTATCCTACGCCCCTGGATTCGACAGGCTTTGGAACGGACAGCTACAATCCCGATAATTCCGTTGACCAGTGGAACTTCGCTATTCAGCGCCAACTCAGTGGTTCTTCCAGCGTTACGGTTGCTTATGTCGGCAACGCGGCGCGGCATCTATTCTATCGTCGCGACTACAATGCCGCTCTTCCTGGTCCTGGTTCGTTTCAGTCCCGTCGCCGTTACGGCGCCTTGGGCTATAACGTTCAGGAGTTGAACCAGAGTAACCAAGGCAGTTCCGGCTATCAGGGCCTCCAGGTCACTGGCGAGAAGCGTTACTCAAAAGGGTACTCTTTCACCACGGCGCTAACATGGAGCCGTGCTTATGACTTCGGCGGTCATAATGCAATGTATCCATGGAATACCAATCTCGACCGGTCGCCACAGGATAGCGACCGCGCTCTGATCTTTACTGTTGGTCACGTCTGGGATCTACCGCTTGGACCCGGCAAGGCGTTTCTCAAGAGTAATAGCGCAGTGCGCTATCTCACAGCGGGCTGGCAGTTTGCCGGTGTGACGTCCTTCATGTCGGGTACGCCCTTCACACCAACTGTGTCCAACACGGCATCGTTGAACTCCGATTGCTGCACGCTCCGCCCCGACAGACTCGGAGTGGGAACGCGTTCGGACGCTAATCGTGACGGATGGTTTGATAAAGCCGCGTTCGCAGTTCCGGGCTTGTATCAATTCGGAACTTCTGGAAGAAATATCCTTCGCGGTCCGGGATTCATGACTGCCGATTGGGCGCTGTCAAAGTCCATCTTCTTCACAGAAACAAAGAAGCTGGAACTTCGTTGGGAAGCGTTCAATGCGCTGAATCGTACGAATCTCGGAAATCCGAACACTGGGATTGACACATCCGTGGTCGGTCTGATTCGAGGTCTCTCAAACCCAATGAGACGCCAGCAATTGGGCGCTCACTTTACGTTCTAGCGGTCGATCAAGCAGAGTCGCCGACGGCCTCGTCGCTCTCCTGTCCATCCAGCATGCGAACGAAGGGCATCGGTTTGTGGAAAACGATTTTGTTGAGGTCACGGTAGATTCCGTTGAAGTATTTCTCGACTTCGCGATCCACCCGTGAAATGGGAACCGTCAAGATTGTTTGAACGTACTTCGCATGGTTTGCATATGCCACGTCAACTGCGTTTAACTTCGTGG
The DNA here is from genome assembly GCA_035630195.1 of Bryobacteraceae bacterium. GTDB lineage: Bacteria > Acidobacteriota > Terriglobia > Bryobacterales > Bryobacteraceae > DASQDN01. The sequence continues at coordinate 972 of DASQLD010000084.1, read as the reverse complement.
AGTACGCTCGCGCAATCATGAAGAACAAGGGGTTCATCACGAAGTTAAGCGTCTGATACAGCTGCTGTTTTCCGGAAAACTTCCATATTGCGCGGTGAAGCTTCAGATCGCATTGCAAAAATCGCTCTTCGTCTCCGGCATCGGCAGCTTCCTTCATTGCGTGTAGCGCCTTCTCCAGCGTGTGCTGCTTCTCCGGTGTCATTTGTTCGCGCATGTACCGCACGCACAAACCCTCAAGCTTACCCCTCATGCTGAACAGCACTTCCACATCTTCCGGCGAGATGTCACGAATGAAGGTGCCTCGACGAGGCGTGATCACAATAAGACCATCGCGCTCAAGACGCAGCACAGCTTCCCGTAATGGCCCGCGGCTGCACCCCAATTGCCTTGCGATGTCATCCTCGATAAGTCGTTCACGCGGTTTCAGCCGCCCTTCGTAGATTGCGCTTCGTATGAAGTTTTCTACTTTCTGACTGGTTGAAACCGGACTGGCTTTTCGAGGGGGGGTCTTCATTTTGTCAACAACAATGTCCTCATTATACGAGGCGCTTGTATGAAGAAAGGTAAAAGAGGTCACAACCCTCGAATGTGTGTGGGTTCTCCTTGCTGGGATTTCACAGCAAGGTTCCACTTGGATTTTCAAGCAAATTCCGGATCTGCTCCAGAAACTCCGCCGCGTCCACGCCATCCAGAACACGATGGTCTGCGGCAAGCGTCAAGTGAACTGTGGACCGCGCGTGAAGATCATCATTGATAACCACTGGCCGCTTTGCAATGCGACCTGTTGCGAGGATAATACTCTGGGGAGGATTGAGAATTGGATGAAACTCATCAATCCCGTATGCGCCCAGATTGGATACCGTAGCGCTGCCACCCTCCATTTCACTTAAGGTCAACTTTCGGGCCCGAGCTTTGTCTGCCAAGGTAAATCTTTGTTTCGCCAGTTCTGGCACGGACAATTTGTCCGCATCT
>DASQLD010000083.1:0-8126 GCA_035630195.1 Bryobacteraceae bacterium | reverse complement strand
TGGTCAAACTGATTCCTTCAATTGCATCGCAGAAGCGGGCGTCTTCGTGAAAGCGTGGCGCGGGAAAACCGCACACCACGTTTGAGCGGCGGACGGTGGCCAGCACTGGGGCAACTCGGTGCGCCACCTCCGACCCGGCGGCGACCAGTCTGGAACGTTCTTGAAGAGCACAGTTTTCGTTTGCTGCTCGTGAACCCCGCTCAAGTCAAGGCACTGGCCGGGCGCAAGAGCGATGGACGCGACGCCCAAAGAATTGCCGAGTATCGGCAGGACGGAAGGCTGGACGGAAGCTTCGTTCCCTCGGCTGAAGTGCGACAGTTGCGGATGATGTTGCGGCATCGCATTTCGCTGCTGGAACAGCGGAATGAAGTGCACAATCAAATCCGGGACCTGTTCGAAACAGCGAGCTTGAAGTTGTCTTCTGTGATCACTGACTTGATGGGTGTCACCGGACGCAATATTGTGGAGGCCCTGATTGCCGGCGAAGATTCACCAGAGAGACTGAGTTGGAAGGCGCGAGGGAGTGTCCGCAAAAAAGAGAAGTTGGTGAAGGAATCATTGAAAGGCTACTTCAATGACTTTCATCGTTCCATGCTGGCATCCCACTACAAGCATTACCAGGTCCTAACTACAGAGGTAGCCGCGTTCGAAGAGCGAATTGCTAAAGCGATGGAGCCGTACGCTCACCAGGTCGCGCTGCTTGTCACGATACCGGGTATTGACCGAATGATCGCTTGGCATCTGCTGGCAGAGCTTGGCATTGATCTTCAGGCATTTCCAGACGCGGCGCATTGTTGCAGCTGGGCGGGGCTGGTTCCGGGCGAGAACGAAAGCGCGGGAAAGCAAAAAAGCAGCAGATGCCGAAAGGGCAACAAGACTTTGCGCCGCGTCTTGACTCAGTCCGCCTGGGCGGTTTCACACTGCAAAAAGGGTTATCTGCGTGCGTTCTTTCATCGTGTCAAATCCAGAAGAGGATGGGCTAAAGCGATTGTGGCAACGAGCCACAAACTATTGACCATCGCTTTCCAGGTGCTCAAAACTGATACTCCCTACAGGGAATTGGGAGGTGACTACTTCGACCGTATTAATCCCGTTCGGACCGTCAGGAAACTTGTCGAGAGGCTCGAAGCGCTCGGTCATCAGGTACGGCTCTCGCCAATGGGGTCGAACGCATAAACCGAATCAAGAGAGGAAGTTAATCCAGGAAGTTTTCTAAGGACGTCCAGCTTGGGAAGCTGGCATTCGCAAAGGAGTAGTAGTATGCAAACCTTTCAGTTTCAGATTAACAAATCGATTGACGAATTGCGTCGATCGTCCTATCACCAGCAACTCGGCCGGAATGTATGTTCCGCCTGGATAGCGCAGCAGCAAGGGATCAGGTTGGACTCGGCGTTCAAAAAGATTGAACAACCGATGGGCGATCTTTGGCTGGTGATAGCTGAGCTCATACGTCAGGAATGCCTCAAAGAGCCGGGCGTTGAGCCAAATGTTGTTACAGGCAAGGGTGCGGAAGGAACCGTTCAGTAGCAACCAGACCCGACCGGAACTCGCGATCCTTCGTCACGCGGCGATCGATGCGTCCCGAACGGAAAACCCTAAAAAGTCTGGGAAGGTGATTCATGGCCATCGAATTTAATAGCGACAGCATCGCTGACGCAGTGGCAAGCCGACTTCGCGATAACGGCATTCTACTACCGCGACTCCTTACGCTTGATCAAGCTGCAACGTACTTGGGGATGACTAAGGACGCACTGAAGGCGAAGGTGCATATAGGCCGCATCCCAACAGTTGAGTTAGACAAGAAACTCCGGTTTGACCGCCAAGATCTTGATCGAATAATAGAGCAAAACAAACGGACTGCGTGAAATGACAACAAGACGTGGAACCCTTGGTCAGGGATCTATCTACTTAAGAAATGGCTGGTGGTGGTGTAATTATGTCGCCGCGGGCGCAAGAAAGCGGGAATCGTGCAAAACGAAGAATCGTGACGAGGCCCTCGCGTTTTTGCATCGGCGTCAAGGAAAGCTGGCCTCCGGAGAGTTCCTGACGCCGGATCGAGTCCGAATCCGTGATCTGTTACAACTGCTGCTGGAAGATTACGATGTTCGGGCTGTGGCTCAAGCGTACATTGCGGGTCTAAAAGTCAAATCGATTCTCAATCCGATCCTCGGTGAGGTAAAGGCCTCGAAGCTGACGAGCGCCCAAATAAAACAGTACATCCAAAAGCGTCTTAAGGAAGTGAAGCCCAGTACCGTGAACCGTGAGTTGGGCCTTCTACACCGAGCCTTTCAGCTTGGTTATCAACAGGACCCACCACTGGTCGGACGGGTTCCATACTTTCCCAAGCTCACAGAGGGTGAGCCACGGAAAGGCTTTCTCAAACCAGAGCACTACCGTAATCTATTAGCCGAGTTGCCACAAGAACTGAAGCTCCTTTTCGTCACTGCATATCACGTTGGTCTTCGGAAAGGTGCATTGCTTCGAATCAAGTGGAGTCAAGTCGATTTTACGGCGTCGTGTATCTGGATGGAAGGGAAGAAAGCCAATCGGAAACCCGAGCCGGTGGCAGTACCGATCTATGGAGACATGCGGACGTACCTCGAGATGCAGCCACGCACCAGCGAACACCTATTTGCACGTGGCTCGATTCCGATCAAGGACTTTCGCGCCAGTTGGGACATTGCATGTCAGGCGGCGGGAGTGCCTGGGCTCTTATTTCATGATCTCCGACGTACAGCTGTTAGGAATCTCAGGCGGGCAGGAGTCGCTGAGACTGTAATCATGAAAATCACAGGTCATCGAACCCGTGGGGTTTTTGAGCGCTACAACATCACTGACCAGAGCGACACTCTTGAGGCAGGAAAGATGGCAGAGGAATTTCTCAAACGAGCGCACGCCGAAAACTCGTCACAAAGTACGTCACAAATTAAGAGGAGGCCAAACTGAATGGCAATGAACGGACATGAGTCCAAAACCAACAAAGGCCACCATATCAAACTTATACAGCGGCCTCAGATATGGTGCGGAGAGGGGGACTTGAACCCCCACGAGATTACTCCCGCTAGCACCTCAAGCTAGTGCGTCTGCCAATTCCGCCACCTCCGCAAAGTCGTGGCTAACTTGTACTACTTCTTCGCTGGCGCCGCCGGCGCAGGGGCCGGTGGCGGAGCATTCGGATCCAACTTCGGCAGCTTATTCAAGTCGAGCGGCATCGTTTTTGTATTCCCGCCACCATAATCAAGCGTTACGCTCGGTTGACCGCCAGCCGGGGGCGGAATGGACGGAGTAACGCCAGCCGGAGCCGGTTGGCCAGGCGCGGGTTGACCGGGCGTAGCAGGAGCGCTCTTCTGGGTCGTCGACTTATTGCTTTGCCGTTCGAGCACGGAAGAACCGGTACCTGCGTTTTTCGTTGCAAGGATTGCCAGCGTCAATGAGGTGACCATAAACAGGCCCGCCGCGATGGTTGTCGCTTTCGAGAGGACAGTCGCAGCTCCTCTCGGACCGAACGCCGTTTGGGATCCCATGCCACCGAATGCGCCAGCCAAGTCCGCTGCCTTGCCGCTTTGCAGCAGCACAACAATCACTAGGAAGACGCAAACCAGGACATGAATAATGGTCAACAAAATCATCATGTTCGGATTGCTCTCTTCTTAGTATAAAGTAGGCTGCGGCGAAGCCGCAATGCCACTGACTACTTGCCTTCCTTCAGCCGTCGATTGACTTCCTGCCAATTCACTACGTTCCACCACGCCGCCAGGTAATCCGGTCGTCGATTTTGATATTTCAGGTAATAGGCATGCTCCCAGACGTCAACTCCCAGAACCGGAAATTTTCCTTCCATCACCGGCGAGTCCTGATTGGCGGTCGACGTTACTTCGATCGAATTGCCGGACTTCAGCACCCAGGCCCAGCCGGATCCAAAACGACCGGCGCCGGCGGCATTAACCTTCTCCTTGAACGCGTCGAAGCTTCCGAATGCGCCAGTAATTGCGCTTGCGATATCGCCCGTCGGCGCTTCTCCGCCATTCGGACCCATGATCTGCCAGAACATGGAATGGTTAATGTGTCCGCCTCCGTTATTTCGCACGGCCGTCCGGATGCTTTCCGGAACGATGGCGCAATTATTGGCGAGCAGCTCTTCAATGCTCTTGTCGGCAAGCTCTGGCGCCGATTCCAGCGCCTTGTTCAAGTTAGTCACATAGGCGTTGTGATGCTTGCCATGGTGAATTTCCATCGTTGCCTTATCGATATGCGGTTCGAGCGCGTCCGCGGCATACGGAAGTGGGGGGAGTGTAAATGGCATTTGGGTCTCCTTCGTGGATTCGTGTGTTGTGGGATGGATCGTCCACCATTATAGAAGTGAAACTTTCCCGCATATCTTTATGTCAAGCTTCACCGTGAGACGACGCTATGATCGCGAGGGCATAATGGGGCGATGACTCCGAAGTATTCGGACCGTTTGCTATGGACGGCGCCTCCAAACACCCTTTCGCTCGCTCTTGAGCGACACCGCGCTGCCGGCAAACCCATACTAGATCTGACACAATCGAATCCGACTACTGCTGGTATTCAGTACCCGGCGCTCGCAGCCCTTCTGGCCGACCAGAGAGTTCTTCAATATGAGCCCTCGGCACGGGGTTTAGTCAGCGCGCGCGAGGCCATTTCGGAGTACTATCGCGAGCGCATTCATCCTGACCGCATCCTTCTCACAGCCAGTACGAGTGAAGCGTACGCTTACTTGTTCAAACTTCTATGCGATCCCGGAGACGAAATTCTGGTACCGAGACCCTCCTATCCGCTCTTCGATATGCTCGCCCAACTCGAGTGTGTTCAGGTAAAACACTACTCTCTGCGATATCAAGATGGGTGGTTTGTTGACATTCCTGCGCTACGTGAAAGTATTACGAAACGAACCCGAGCGATCGTCTGGGTGAATCCCAACAATCCCACCGGATCCTATCTGAAGGATTTCGAGTATCGAGAAATTGCGGCGCTGTGCGCTTCACGGGGTATGGCGCTCATCAGCGACGAGGTGTTTTCCGATTACGAAATCCGCTCGGAGGCGCACGCTTTAAAAACATTGGCAGACCAAGCCGAGTGCCTTTCTTTTTCGCTATCCGGGTTGTCAAAAGTCTGCGGTCTTCCGCAAATGAAGCTGGGTTGGCTCGTTGCCAGCGGTCCCGGACATGAACTCGCTCTGCAAAGATTGGAGTGGATCGCCGACACATTTCTTTCTGTCGGGATGCCGGTACAATGCGCAACTGCAGAGTTACTCGCCGTCCGGAATACGGTGCAGCCGCAGATTAAGGATCGGACCCGCGCGAACTTATCGTATCTCCGGGCCGCCATCTATGGATCGTCGTTTCGTCTGTACCGCATCGAAGGTGGTTGGTACGCCATTCTTCAGGCTCCGCGTATCCGCAGTGAAGAAGCGTGGGTGCTGGGATTGTTAGAGCGAGGAACACTGGTGCAACCCGGCTATTTTTTCGACTTCGAATCCGAAGCATTTCTGGTGATCAGCTTGTTGACCGAACCGTCGCTATTTCAGCAGGGCGTCGCGCATATACTTGATGAATGCTGAAGAAAGCCCTGGCGGTCGCCACGTTTTCAATTATGAGTCTCCAAGCCGAAAATCGAATTTTTGAACTCCGTACGTACGTCTCGCCGGAAGGTAAGTTTGAGAACCTGCTAGCCAGATTTCGCGATCATACGACGAAGTTATTTGAGAAGCACGGTATGCAAAATATCGGTTACTGGGTTGCCGCCGATGCGCCGGCCTCGAAGACGACTTTGATTTATGTGATCGCACACAAAGATCGTGAAGCTGCGAAGGCGTCTTGGGACGCTTTTCGGAAAGATCCCGTGTGGCTTAAAGCTAAAGGTGAATCAGAAGCGAACGGGGCCATTGTAGACAAAGTTACCTCCGTCTTCATGAATCCGGCGGATTTTTCCAAACTCAAGTAACGCTCATACCCTCCCGCGAAACCGGTCGATCTCACGGCGATCCCGCTTCGATGGCTTGCCTTCGCGCAAGGCTTCGTATTCCGGCATCGCCTTGCGCTCTTCGGCTAATTTCAAACGCGCGTCCCGGCTAGCCTCCGTCTCCCGGTAAAGCGTTTGCGCAACGGCCGCTGGCCCGCGCATCTCACTCAATTGGAGGACTTCCACTTGAAAGTCTCCACCGTCATTCTTCACTCGCAACATATCCCCGATTCGAACTTCACGCGATGGCTTTGCTTGTTGTCCGTTTGATTCGATCCTTCCGAGTTCACATGCTCGCGAAGCGATAGCGCGCGTTTTGAAGAATCGAGCCGCCCATAGCCATTTGTCTATCCTGACGCGATTCATAATCTATTGTCCCTGTCCGTCGCCGACTTGGCGGAACTGGTATATACTTCTCGATTCCGAGGAGACGAACATTGGCCAAAACGATAAAGAACTACGACGGCAGCATCGTTATCTCCCCAAAACAATTCGTTGAACCAAAGACAGTAGAGGAGATTCAAGCGATCCTACGTGACACTGGACGCTACCCAAGCCCCGTTCGCGCCATGGGAAGTTGTCACTCGTTAACCCCCTGCGCTGCATCGGACGGCACGATTATCAGCATGGCGGGCTTAATTGGGATTATCAACATCGATAAAGCGAACGGCACGTTCACGGCTCAGGCGGGCCTTCAATTTGTCAAGGCGTCAGATGCTCTTCGCGACGAGGGTCTGCAATTCCATACAAACATCGAAATTGGGAACATGACGCTTGGCTCTGCCGCTTGCTGTCACAGCAAAGACGCACTCGATGGAATCGAGTTCGGCCAGGTCAGCTCATACGTCACGGGCATCAAGTGGGTAACTCCGGCAGGTGATCTTGCTGAAGCCTCCGAGGAGAACGATCCTCAATTGTTGCGTATGATGCGGTCGAGCTACGGTCTTTGCGGGGTCGTCTATGAAGTGACCTTCCGCGTCAAGCCGATCGAGGCCGTTCATTTCACGTACCTGCCGCGCCCCGTCGATGAACTCACACAGGAAGAAGTCAACGATCTCCTCGATAACTCCGAAGGCTTGGTGTGTTGGACGGTTGGTAGAACCTCCGTCTTCCAGCGGCGGCAGCTTATTGAGGAGCCTCGCATAGTTGGTTCTCTCCTGGCGGCTGTGCGCCGGCGATTGTGGAACCACACAGGCGCCCACGGCGCTCATTTCATCGATCAGTTCATTTCAGATAAACGTCTTCGCAAGGCTGCCCAGGAAGGATCGGCGAACGTGTCGAACTTGCTATATTCCACACTGCGTCTCTTCGGTGGCATTACGCTGCTTTCGCCCGATAAGACGATCGATTATAGCCGCACGCGTCAGTCCGCTCGGTATGCGTTCACCTTTTGGGCATTTCCGCGCGCTAGCTGGTTGGAAACGTTGCGGGCATACCTAAGCTTTGCTGACGAACACTTCAAAACAACAGGATTCCGTTGCAATATGCCGCTGGGAGCCTACTTCATACGGCAGGACCGGAGTTCAGTCCTGTCATACACACACGACGGGGATATTTTCTCGATCGACCCGATTCACGCTAGTACGGACAATGAAGCCTGGCATCACTTTCTACGCCAGTTCAACGAATTTGCCTACAAACGGAACGGTATACCCCTCTTGAATCAAAGTCCGTTCGTCGAGCGGAAGCACGTCGAAGCCGCCTTCGGTTCTCGGTGGTCCGAATTTTCAAAATGGGTGAAAACGACGGATCCGAGCGGCCGGATGTTGAATCCTTTTTTCGCCGCACTGCTGTCCTAGTCTAAGGCAGCCTTCTAAGAAAGTGCGCTGAGGTGTCCTGATGAAGGCCATCGGCCAAGCTTGGTTGCGACTCCGATAGGACGACGCGCTGACGATTCAACAGAGCGGTTTCCTCCGCCACAAAGGTCGAGGGCGGGAATGCCGACCCTGGTGGCGGTTCCGGCAAATTCGTCAGCTTCCCGATAATTGCTTGATAAAGACTCTGTCCAACTTGCTGTTCCGGAGGTAAGTACCACCGCCTCACGGACTCCACCATTCTTTGGAACTCGGCAATCAATTGATCACGCGGAATATTGCGCCATCCCGCGCGCAACAAGATCTCCAGGGATGTCTCGACCGCCGCCA
>DASQLD010000082.1:0-5260 GCA_035630195.1 Bryobacteraceae bacterium | reverse complement strand
CGTAGGGTGAATCCGTGAGCTGAACACCTATCTGCGACATCGTAGAACCTACCGGGCCCATGCTGAACGGAAGCACATACATCGTGCGGCCACGCATGCAACCCTTGAATAATTCCTTCAGCTTCTTTCGCATTGTGAAGGGGTTTACCCAGTTGTTGGTCGGCCCAGCGCTGTCTTTCGAGAGCGAACAGATATACGTTCGATCCTCGACGCGCGCAACGTCGCTCGCATCAGAACGGGCATAGTAACATCCCGGCCACAACTCATCATTCAGCTTTATGAATGTGCCGTTGGCGACCATTTCCCCGCACAGCCGGTCATACTCTTCCTTCGATCCATCCACCCAGTGGATGGCTGCGGGAGTCGTAAGGTCCGCCATCTTCTCGACCCACCTCAGCAGGTGCTTGTTCTGACTCAATGGTTGCGATGCCAACTGTCCCGATATCCTTTCCAATGCTCTTCTCCGTTATATCTCTCTGTTGAACCGGCGCTCGAAATTCCCCGATGCCAAACGTATTCTTATAGATATGGCTTTGCAAGCTTTCGATCGCCGCCAGTGGCTGAAGAACGCGTTTCTATTACCACTGAGTTTACGCGGTCAGGAACGACGCAAAGGACCTCCGAACATCGTCTGGATCATGTTGGACGACTTGGGCCACGCCGATCTTGGCTGCTACGGACAGAAGCGCATCAGAACTCCGAACATCGACGCTCTCGCCCGGCAAGGGATGCGCTTCAGGAATTGCTATGCCGGAGCATCCGTGTGCGCGCCGTCGCGTAGTGTACTCATGACCGGCTTGCACACAGGCCATAGTTCGGTACGCGCCAACGCGGGAACCGTTCCGCTTCGTCCTGAAGATCGAACTGTAGCGCAGATGCTAAAGAGTGCGGGGTACACCTGCGGTCTGTTCGGCAAGTGGGGACTGGGCGACGCAGGTTCCACCGGGGTTCCCAGTCGCAAAGGATTCGACGAATCGTTCGGCTATCTCCACCAGATTCATGCGCACGATTACTACACCGATTACTTGTGGCATAACGATCGGAAGGCGCCACTCACTGGAAACGAGGCAGGGAGGAGAACGCAGTATAGCGCCGATGTTATTGCTGAGAAGTCGCTTGAGTTCGTACGACGCAACCGACGCAATCCTTTCTTTCTCTACCTGGCAACTACATTGCCACATGCCAAGTACGAGGCGCCGGATCTGGAACCCTATGCCGACCAGCAATGGCCGGAAACCGAGAAGATCTATGCCGCCATGGTGACAAGGGCTGACGGTCACGCAGGCGCCTTAATGAAGCTGTTGGATGAACTCGGTTTGACAGAGAATACGATCGTGTTTCTCACGAGCGATAACGGCGCGCCTTCCGCACGTTCGCATGACTTCTTCGCCAGCAGCGGCAAGCTTCGTGGATATAAAGGTCAGATCTACGAGGGAGGGCTACGCGTTCCCATGTTGGTTCGCTGGCCGGGCCGTGTTGGCGCCGGCGTCACAAGTGAGGCGCCATGGTCATTCTGCGATTTCTTTCCTACTGCAGCATCAATAGCGGGAGGCAAGCAGCCGTCGGGCCTTGACGGGGTCTCAATGCTGCCCGTGCTGATCGGTGAGAAGAAAACGATGTCGCCCAGACTCTTGTATTGGGAGCAGTATCAGTTTGACCGTAAGGCGAACGACCTGCGGGTCGACACTCTGACGCAGGCAGGCCGATTAGGAGATTGGAAGGCAGTCCGCAGCGCGCCCGCGGGCGCTCTGGAGCTTTACAATTTGCAAGCAGATCCTTCCGAGCAGAACGATGTATCCGCGCAGCACCCGGAAATTGTCGCGAAAATGGACAATCTTCTCAAAACCGCGCATACCGACCCTCGCCCGCACAACACGGGCAGTTTTGAATTTGTTCGCTAGACCGACTTGAGCATGGAAGTTTCCGAATCGCGCCGCACAATCCTAACCCAGTGCCTCGCCATGTTTGCTGTCGGGCTGTACGTCGCGTTGTGGCGAAGTTTCTCGCTGCTTGATCCTGTCTTTTTGATTACTTTCCTCTGCTGCGCTGGAGTTCTAGCTGGCCCCATTGTGGTTGCCGGTTATCCACAATACTCAGACCGTCTCGCACTGGTGAGGCATGCTGTCATCAGAGCCTTCGCGATGACGCTCTTAGCATTGGTGGTTGCCCTCGCCTGGTTGAACTATCGATGGCATGGGGATCTTCTCTTACCCGATGGGCCAATCTTTGCTAGCGCCCTACTACTCGGTATCTCTGTTACGACGCTTGCCGCCGTTCTCGTTCTCTTGCTTCGCGACCGGCTAAACGCTCGACGGACGACTTGGGCTTATCGCGCAACCGCGCTGGCGGTTCTGCTAATCTACCGATTCTTCCCTCAGTCATCGAGCAATCGTATAACCGAATTTTTTACGGAACACGGCCCCGCGCAGGTGGTTCTCGGCTTGGCGGTCGTCGTCACCGCAATGGATGCGGCCTTTCTCCTCAATACATCGCAGAAGTGGCCGGATGAACTGTGACCGCTTAGGCGCGCAGTCTTCGTAAGCGAGCCCCGGCCTCGACGAGCGTTTCTTCTTTTTTGCAAAAGCAGAACCGAACGATCTGTTGTCCTCGCGCTGCATCGGAGAAGAAACTCGATCCCGGTACGCACGCGACGCCTACCTGTTCTATTAAGTGCTTCGTAAATGTTATGTCGTCGGGAACACCAAAATTCGTTATGTCGCAGAGGATGTAGTAGGCCCCGGCCGGCTTGTAACAAACAAAACCGGCGGATTGCAGTTGATCGAGGATCAAATCGCGCTTTGCAGCGTACGTGCTCGCCAAATCAGCATAGTACGAGGCTGTAAGGTTGAGAGCTTCGGCCCCAGCTTGTTGAAGCGGCGCCGCTGCGCCGACGGTGAGAAAATCATGCACCTTTCTAACGGCATCAGCGACGTCGGCCGGCGCCATAACCCAGCCAACGCGCCAACCGGTAACAGAATAGGTTTTACTCATGCTATTGACGATGAGCGTGCGATCTCTCATGCCCGGCAGACTAGCCATCGGCACGTGTTCGGCGCCGTCATAGAGGATGTGCTCGTAGATCTCATCTGTAAGTACGAACGCGTCGAATTCCTGTGCGAGTTCAGCAATACAGGCCAACTCCTGACGTGTGAATACACGTCCCGTTGGGTTGTTGGGGCTATTAACAACAATCGCTTTGGTTTTGTTGGAAAAAGCGGCGCGCAACTCGATGGGGTCGAACGTCCAGTGTGGCGGATGCAGCGTTACTAGCCGGCTTACGGCTCCGCAGAGCAGAGCATCCGGCCGATAGTTCTCATAAAACGGTTCGAACACGACAACTTCGTCGCCGGGATTCGTTACAGCCATCAACGACGCAATCATTCCCTCGGTTGCGCCGCAACAGACCGTGATCTCGCGCTCAGGATCGTATTGGAGCCCATATACATCCTGATACTTGCGAGCGATCGCGTTCCGAAACGGTTTCGCGCCCCAAGTGTTGGCGTACTGGTTGATGTCGTCGTCGATTGCCCGCATCGCTGCGCGCTTCACGATCTCGGGAGCCGGGAAATCAGGGAAGCCCTGGGCAAGATTCACCGCTCCAAATTGCATCGCCAGACGGCTCATGTCGCGAATTACCGACTCGCGGAAACCGGCTGTTCTTGCGCTATGAAATCGTACTCGTTCTTGAACCTTGATCACTTCGCGTGATTATACCCTCGCCTCTAAAGTGACTTTGCCACTTGCGCAGGTACTTCTCCCAATAATTCGGCGACCCGATCATGCATCTCCAGAGTCAGTTTGCCACGATCTTTAGGCGTTAGATGCGCTGTCGGGATGGGATCTCCGATCCGCATAACGACCTTGCCCGGGCGTACGTTGAGCGAATGCATCGGCAGCACTGCCAGCGTTCCCTGCAGCGCAACGGGGACTACCGGAACCCCTCCGTTGATTGCTATGTATGCCGCGCCTTCCTTGAACGGTTTTAGTCCGTCAAGCGAGCGACCACCCTCTGGGAATATCAACACCGAGATACCACGCTCTCGAATGATTTTGCCCGCCTCGGCCATCGTCTTTAAGGCTTCGCGTGGATTCTCGCGAGGAACTGCCAGGTGCCCAGCCCGTTTCAAGTGATATCCGAGAAATGGCACGCTAAAGAGGCTCTTCTTTGCCAGAAAGCGGAAGTTCGGAATGTGACCGAGGACGATTGGTGTATCCATGTAACTAACATGATTCGCGACGAACACGTAGCTCCCATTCGGGTCGATCTTTTCCAATCCTTCAATCGTCAGTCTCACGCCCGCAATCTTGATTAATACCTTGGACCAGAACTGAGCGATGGCAACTTGCTTCCGACCACCTTCATCGAACAGCGAGACGGCGAGATTGATTATGCCGAGGACAATTGTCGCGATGATGATTAACGGGTCGGTAATGAGAAGAGCGCGGATCAGTCCTGGGGACATGCTTAGATCCCTATTTTACGAGTAGCGCGCGAGCTTCGCCCACAAGATATAAGGATCCTGTGATGAATACTACATCAGTCGGCAACGCGAGGGCGCGCACAGCGTCGATGGCGTGCGAGAGGTCCTCGGTGACCTGAATCGAAGGATGACTGGAAATCTCCGACAGCGCTTCGGGACGGAGCGCACGTGCGAACCTTGGGGCGGTCGCGATGACGTGAGTAGCCAGAGGGAAAAGTACCTCGGTGATCTCCTCAACCGACTTGTCGCGCATCGCTCCGTAAATCAACCAAATAGTCCGACCTGAGTAGAAGCGCTCGATATGAGCAGCCAGGGCGCGCGCGCCCGCTGGATTATGGGCGCCATCGAGGATGATCTCAGGGTAGTGCGTGACCGTTTCGAGCCGACCCGGCCAGACGGTCTGCCCGATACCGGCAGTAGAAATGCCGAGATGCTTCAACGCTGCGGCGGCCGTGGCGGCATTGATAACTTGATGCGAGCCCGCTAAAGGACAAAGAATTGACAATCCGCGGAACTCGAACTGGCTGCCATGCGCGTGAACCCGAACGTTCGTGGGTTCGTTCTGCATTACGAAGTCTGGAACCAGCTTCAGTTCAGCCGCACGATTTTCGATTACGACGGAAGCTTCGGGGCGCTGGGGTGCGATGACCGCGTCAATGCCTGGTTTCAGGATGCCAGCCTTCTCGCCAGCTATCTGGTCCAGGCTACTTCCAAGAAACGCCTCGTGGTCGAAGTCGACCGGTGTTATGACTGCCAGACGAGGCTCAACCACATTCGTC
>DASQLD010000081.1:0-12718 GCA_035630195.1 Bryobacteraceae bacterium | reverse complement strand
CGAACTTTCCGAGGCTCTGCCGGAGGCGCCGGCACCGAACGTCCCGCCGTTGTCTGATGGCTCTTCATTCTCAATGAGCGTGCGTGATTTATACCGGCGCTGGTTGTTTCATGGCCCGTTGTTCGAGGGCATCGCACGCGTGGATCTGATTGGTCCGAGCGGTATCACGTCCGCGTTGCGCGTGTCGACGCCGCAGGCCTGGATCAAAGGTGTCCCGAGCGGGCGCTGGCTTATCGATCCCCTGATGTTCGATAGCGGTTTGCAACTGATTCTCCTGTGGGGACGCGCACACTGGGACATGACTACGCTGCCATCAGGCTTCCAGTCACTCCGCAGGTACGCCGCGCCGGCCGCCTCGGAGGTGATTTGCGAGTTGCGAATTCGACCGGGCACGCAAGTGCCGAACAGCCTTTCGGACCTCTACTTTCTCGACGCGCATAGCCGTCGCTTGATTGCGGTGGTCGAAGGTATGCAGGGCACATCAAGCAAGTCACTTAACCGAATCGCGGGAGGCCACGCGGTCGCGGCTGGCCAACTCTCATGAGCTCACCCGATTTGCCGCAAACCGAACCCGGAAGCAGAGACGTCGCGATTGTTGGAATGAGCTGCCTGTTTGCAGGCGCGCGCGATCTAGATGCCTATTGGCACAACATCATTTCCAAGGTTGACTCGGTTTCTAATCCGCCTGCGGGAGAGTGGGACCCGGAAATCTTCTATGATCCGGAGTCGAAATCAAACGATCGCCTTTACTGCAAGCGCGGCGGGTACATCGGAGATATTGCGGATTTTCGGCCAACGGATTTCGGGATCATGCCGCTCGCTGTGGATGGCGGTGAACCTGACCAGTGGCTGGCGTTGCGGGTTGCTCACGAGGCGTTGGCGGATGCGGGATACGAGCAGCGGCCGAAGGAGCACGTTCGGACCGAGGTTGTACTCGGAAAAGGGACGTATGTTAACCGCGGCAATCTAACAGCGGGTTATCACAGCATCGTTGTCGAGAACCTCGTACAGGTGATCCGCACCCTTCATCCGGAGTACACAGATGCCGAGGCAGCGGAAATCAAGAAGGAGCTGAAGGCTTGTCTGCCGCCGTTCAGCGCGGATACAGCGCCGGCATTGATCGGCAACATCATCGCGGGCAGGATCGCGAACCGGCTAGACTTCATGGGTCCGAACTTCACCGTCGATGCGGCATGCGCATCGGCGCTGCTGGCCGTTGAAATCGGCGTACGCGATCTCTTGAGCGGTAAGTATGATTTGGTTCTTGCCGGCGGAGCAAACGTAAGCGTGCCGATGCCGACCATGAGCCTTTTCTGCCAGTTGGGCGCGCTTTCCCGCAAAGAGCGCATCCGGCCGTTCGATAAAGCCGCCGACGGCACTATTCTTGGGGAAGGTCTCGGGATGGTCGTGCTTAAGCGGCGGAAAGACGCCGAACGCGACGGAGACCGAATCTATGCGCTGATCAAGGGCGTCGGAGTGGCGAGCGACGGCCGTGCTGTACACGTGATGGCGCCCCGGGTGGAGGGCGAAGAACTCGCGCTCCGTCGCGCTTATGAGATGGCTGAAATCTCCCCGGATACTGTGGGGCTGATTGAAGCGCATGGCACGGCAACCCCGATTGGAGATGTGATCGAGGTACAGGCGTTGAGCCGGGTGTTTGGTGGTCGCAAAGGCGCCTTGCCGACCTGTGCACTGGGGTCCGTCAAGTCGATGATTGGGCATACAATGCCGGCGGCTGGGATTGCTGGTCTCATCAAGACTGCTCTGGCTCTGTACCATCGCGTGCTGCCGCCAACCCTAAACTGCGAAGAACCGAACCCAGCACTCAACCTGCAGCAAACACCGTTTTACGTGAATACTGAAATGCGACCGTGGATTCACAGCGGTCCGACTCCACGCCGCGCGGGCGTAAATTCATTCGGTTTCGGTGGCATCAATGCGCATGCCGTGCTGGAAGAATACCCGGTGGAAAAGGTGGCGGCACGCAGCCATCAGATCCATTGGGAGACGGAGGTCTGCATCATTGAGGCTGAATCTCGCCAGCAGTTGATCGACCAATGTGACAGGCTGCATGCGTTCGTTGCCGGTGTGACTTCCGCGTCGCTGAAAGACTTGGCGTATACGCTCAACGGAGGGCTGCAGGAACTGCCTTTCCGGCTTGCCGTAGTTGCGGCTTCGCTTGAAGATCTTGGCACAAAGCTGAAAACGGCGGCGGGCCGGTTGTCGGATCCCAGGTGCACTCAGATTAAGGACAACGGCGGTGTTTACTTTTTTGAACAGCCGCTGAATGGCAAGCTGGCGTTCCTGTTTCCGGGCGAAGGCGCCCAGTACCAGAACATGCTGCTGGACCTTTGCATTCATTTCCCTGAGGTCAGGCACTGCTTCGATCTGACAGACTTGGCGCAAATGCATGGCAAGCGAGATATATTGCCAAGCGAGCGGATTTTTCCTCGCTCCATCCTGTCTCCCGACGAGCGCAAGCACGTTGAAGATGCGCTGTGGCAGATTAACGGAGCTGTGGAAGGAGTGCTGACTGGCAACTGGGCCATGTGGACGCTGCTCAGCCATCTCGAGATCCGTCCGGACGTGATTGCCGGCCACAGCACTGGTGACTATTCGGCGATGCTTGCATCGAGGATCATCGATTTGCCGAATGAGGCGTACCTGGAGACGATACTCGAATTAAACCGGGCTCACGAGCGGCTGTCGGCGCAGATGCTGGTTCCCGAAGCGACTCTGATCGCAGTCGCGGCTGATTCGGCTACGGTCATGGCGGTTGCCACGGCGGCGGGCGGGGAGTTGCATCTTGCCATGGATAACTGTCCACACCAGGCGGTGCTGGTCAGCAGTAAAGAGGCTGCGGAACGCGTGATTGAGCAACTGCGTTCGCGAGGTCTGATTTATGAAATCCTGCCGTTCGACAGGCCCTATCACACACCAATGTTCAGCGCCTATGCGTATGGCGCGGGCGAAGAGTTCTTTGCCGGGCTGCCGATCGCAGCGCCCCGCATCGAGACATACTCGTGTACAACGGCAGATCGGTACCCGACCGAGGTGGAGGCCATACGCAACCTCTACGTCGATCACTGGATTCGTCCAGTTCTCTTTACGGAGACGGTCAGGAAGATGTACGACGACGGCGTCCGCCTATTCGTCGAGGCGGGTCCCCGCGGCAATCTGACCGCGTTCGTCAGTGACATCCTCCGAGGCCAACCGCATCTGGCAATGCCCTCCAATCTTTCGCGCCGGACCGGCGTTACCCAGATAAATCACCTTGTCGGAATTCTGGCGGCGCAGGGTGTAGCGATGAATACGGATTACTTGTATGCCCGGCGCAGCCCGAAGAAAATCGAGTGGCGCGAGGCTCCATCGAAGGCTACGAGCGCGGCTCCGCCTGCGATGAGGCTCAACATCGGGTTGCCGCTGCTTAAGGTGGCGCCGCGACCGGAACGCGCGCGCATGGCTGCGCCTGCCGCCAACAACGGTGAAGCGAGTGTGAGAATCGCCAGCAACGGTAGCTCGCAAACCGCACCTGCTCGTCCAATGGCCCTTCCGGCCACGAACGGGAATATGGGTGCGGATGCGCCGCACCGGCGGGCAGCCGCCGCGGCAGCTTCGGCGCGGACTGAATCCGCGTTTGGCCAGCCGATGAGTGAGATAAGGGCTGCGACATCTTCCGCAGCCGGTGTTATGCAGCAGTATCTGGCCAGCATGCAGACGTTTCTGGATGTCGAAACCCAGGTGATGGAGGCGTTCCTTCGCCGCGCCGGAGGAACTCCGTCGGTCCCTCAGAACCATGCGTTGCCGATGCTGGGTACAATCGCGTCACTGGTTCCGAATCAGGAACTGACCGCCCAACGAACATTGAGCATCGGCGAAGACCTATTCTTGCTCGATCACGCTCTTGGCCGGCCTGTCTCCTTAACTGACCCTCACCTGCGATCGATGATGGTAGTGCCGCTGACGATGGGCATGGAGATTCTGGCGGAAGCTGCCGTTGCGTTGCTGCCTGGACACTTGCTTGTTGGCATGAAGGACGTCAAGGCGCATCACTGGATACAGGTGGATGACACTCCTGTTCCTCTGCACATTTCTGCGCGGCGGGTGAGTCCTTCTGCGTCAGAGGTGGCGGTGCAGGTTCGTAATGCAGGGGACTCAAAACTGCTGCTGGAAGGGGTTATGGTGCTCGGGACCTCTTACAGTCCCGGGCCGCGTCCGTCGCTTGCGCCTCTCGATGAGGAACGTCCTTCCGCGCTTGCTTCCGCCGACCTCTACGACGGCCGTTTGATGTTTCACGGACCTTGCTTTCAGGGCGTCGCCGCAGTGGACCGTTCCGGCCGAAACGGCGTCGACGGTCGGCTCCGCACTTTGCCCGCCAACGGGCTCTTCCGTTCGAACAGGAGCCCGAAGTTCGTGATCGATCCAGTCCAGCTCGACGCAGCCGGTCAACTGGTGGGATTCTGGGCGGCTGAGCATCTTGAGAGGGGCTTCGTCGTTTTTCCGTACCACCTCGAGCGATTGCACGTCTTCGGTCCACCGTCTGTTGCAGGCGATATGCTTCAGTGTCGTGTGCGGCTCCAACTCCAGGGTACGGAGACCATAACGTCCGATATCGATCTCATCGCGTCCGACGGTACGGTTCACATGCGACTAGAGGGTTGGGCAGACCGGCGCTTCGACCCCCCGAAGCAATTGCATGCCGGCTGGACAAGGCCCCTCGAAGCTACGATAAGCGAGCCGTGGACGACGCCAATTTCCGCGATCGAACCATCCGGTGTCTTTGAGTGCGTGCGGCTGGATACCACGGTCGCCTCCGGGACTGGGTTGTGGAAAGAGCTGTGGCCATCCCTCGTGCTCACGCAGAACGAAAGAAGAGTGTTCCGGGAACGCCACGTTTCGGAAGCACGACAATTGGAGTGGTTGAGTGGCCGGACCGTAGCGAAAGATGCGGTGCGGCTTTTTGTCCGTAGTCACTACGGACTGACGCTGCTGCCAGCTGACATCGAGATCGCGCAGGATGAACACGGCAAGCCCACTGCGACCGGCCTGTGGACAGAGCAGATCCCGCACGTACCCGATTTGTCGATTAGTCATTCGGGAAAGCTAGCGGCAGCTGTCGTTTGCGATGGCTCAAAACAACGGATCGGCATCGATGTGCAGATGATCCGTGAACTAACTGCTGATTTCGAGGACATAGTCCTGACTTCGGACGAGAAGCAGTTGCTGGCCAGTGTCCCACAGGGGATGCGGCAGCAATGGCTACTCCGGATGTGGTGCACGAAGGAAGCAGTTTCCAAAGCACTCGGCCGCGGGTTGATTGAAGGACCATCCAGCGTCGGAATTATTGGACTTGATGTGCGAACCGGAATAGTTTATTCACGGCCGGAAGGCAAACTGGCCGCCGTTACCAGCGGAGCAGCGCTAAGAGAAATGCCGTGTTACACAGCGGTCGAAGGCGCCTGCGTGGTAGCGATCGCGGTCACCGAGAGGGGTACATTATGAACACAGTCACGCCAGAAGTCATCCTGACCGACGTGCTCAACCTGCTGAATCAACTCGCCCGGGATTGGGAGTATTCCGGCGAGATCACCTCCGAGACATGGTTGTTCGCAGATCTCGGATTTGAGTCGATAGACGCAGTCATTCTGGCGTCGTTTGTGCAGGAACACTACGGTAGGCCATTTCCATTCCCGCAACTGCTGGCGGAGATCGGCGAGCGTGAGGTGAAAGACCTGCGGATCAACGAGCTTGTCGAATTCATTTGTCAGCATTCGAACACGGATGCAGCAGGAGCGAAAGCGTGAGCAGCAAAGTGTTGCTGATCGGTCTGGATGGCGCTACGTTCTCCATCCTTGATCCGTTAATGGCGACAGGCGTCATGCCGGTGTTAAAGGATCTGCTCGCATCGGGCACGCGTGGTGAACTCGAGTCGGTTGTTCCGGCGCTCACTCCGCCGGCATGGACGTCGCTGATGACCGGCCGCACTCCCGGCCATCACGGCATCTTCGATTTTCTTCGGTTCGAGTTCCGGCCAGCCGGCCGTCAGCTCAGAATCCTGGACGCCCAAGATGTCGCGACTCCGACTATTTGGTCCATTCTTGCGCGGCACGGTCTCCGATCGAGCGTGCTCAACTTCCCGATGACCTTTCCGGTTCGGGAGTTCTCGGGGAACGTTGTGCCGGGCTGGGTACCATGGCGCCACCTGCGACTTGCCTGCTATCCACGTTCGCTTTACGACCGAATCACCGCAGCGATTCCCGGGTTCAACCCGCGGGAACTGGCGATGGACATGGCGCTCGAAGAACGCGCGCTGGAAGGTTGCCATGGCGAAGGCGATTACGAGAATCTGATCAAGCTGCATATTCGGCGGGAGCAGCAGTGGTTCGAGGTTGCGGCGCAGCTAATGCGTGAGGATCCTACCGACTTGACTGCGGTTCTGTTTGATGGCGTGGACAAGCTGCAGCATTTCTGTTGGAGATTTCTTGAGGATTCCATCTTCCCGGCATCGCCTTCGCCATTCGAATCGCAGGTCCGCGAGTGGTGCCTCGATTACTTCCGGGCGATTGACAGTTTCGTTGGCCGCCTTATAGAGTTGCACGGCCGGGGCAATCCAGTGTTTGTAGCATCCGATCACGGTTTCGGTCCGACGGTGGAAGTGTTTCACGTAAATGCATGGCTGCGCGAGAACGGGTATCTCTCATGGGCCGACGCGGCTAACGTTGAGCAGAAGCACGAGGAAACGCTCGGAATGGGAACAATGGCCAAGCGCTTCTACGAGATCGACTGGGCGGAAACGACCGCTTACTGTCCAACGCCGAGCAGCAACGGTATCTACATCACACCGCCATCGGCTGACGGCACGGGTGTTGCGCCTGAGCGTTACGAGAGCTTTCGGCGGGAACTGGCGGATGCGCTGCTTGCGTATCGCGATCCTGCGACTGGCCATGCTCCGGTCGCACGGATCTGGACGCGGGAGGAGGTGTTCAGCGGCCCGCAGATGAACACTGCGCCTGACTTGACATTGATTTTGCGGGACGCGGGTTTCGTTTCTATTCTGCCTTCCGATAGGCTGGTAAAACCGCGTGTGGAGACGACGGGGACACACCGGCCGAACGGCATCTTCGCTGCGGCGGGGATCGGAATCCGGCGTGGTGCGAACGTAACCGATCTATCCATTCTCGACGTCGCACCGGCCTTGTTGCATGCGCTTGGGCTGCCCGTTCCGCGCGAACTTGAAGGGAAGGTTCCGGTGGCCGTATTCGAGCCCGAGTATCTGCGAACACGCCCTGTGACGTTCGAGGCGCCGCGGGAGGAGGACACACTCGTAATGGCGGCACATTCGGGCGGTTCCGATCCCAGAATGGACGCGGAGATTATGGGGCAATTGCGTGCCCTTGGGTACATGGAGTAGACGCTGCGATGGCAAAGGCACTCGTTAACGGAATTCAGCTTCACTACCAGCAATTTGGCACGGGACCGCACGTCGTGATGATTCACGGCATTACCGGCAACCTGGCGATCTGGCACCTGGAGATCGTTCCGGCGCTGATGTCGGATTACCGCATTACGACATACGATCTGCGAGGACATGGCTACAGTGATGTGCCTCCAACTGGGTATACAACGGCGGATCATGCGACGGATCTCAAGCACCTCCTCGATTCGTTGGGAATCGAACGGGCGCACATCGTCGGACACAGCTTCGGCGCTGACATCGCTCTGCACTTCACGATCCTTTACCCGGAGTGCGTTGACCGGCTGGTTCTAGTAGAGCCAGGCATCCCTGCTCTGGTTCCGCTTAGGCAGCACGAAAGCTGGGAGGGATGGAAGTACTGGCGCGAGAAGCTGGAACTGGGCGGCGTGATGATCCCACGGGAGAAGTGGTACGACGTCGAGTACCTAGTGCGAGCCAGCGTAGATATGCCGATGATGTTCGGCTTCCGCAAAGGCCGCGCCAGGAGGGCCGCACCGCTGGTCCGCCTGATGAACACAACAACAGCGGCTACAGATTATTGCGATGTCGCGGGAATGACCCTTGACAGAATTAAGACCATGGCACATCCCACGCTGGTGTTGTACGGGGCGGATTCTGTTTTCATGGGTAGCTATGAGTACTTGCGGGACAACCTTCCCGACGCGACGTGCTACCTGATGCCTGACAGCGAACACTTCGGCCCTGTCGAGCGGCCGGAACTGCTGCTGGGGTATGTGCGCGAGTTCTTTGCGTCATCGGAGTCTGTGACAGCGCCATCTGCAAAGGCGATGACGTCAGGGACACCCGCGTGTTGAACAGGGAGAACGCAACAAGCCAAGAGAGCACCTCCTTAACGGGCGCCTCCACCGAAGTGGGGCGATCGTTGGCGTTTGCTCTCACCGAATGTGGCTGCAAGGTTTACGCCACTATTTGCGACCTGAGTGACCCGGACAATATCCTCAGGGCTGCGCGGGACCGAAAGGTACAGGTCGCCTGCTCATGCAGACCGTCATCGCCGAATGCGGCGGCATCTACGGTGTTGGTCAATAATGCGGAAGCGGGCCGCGTGAGTGCGTGCTGATCGATGAAGTTTGCTCTGGAGACCTTCAGCGAATCGCTGTTCATGGAACTGTCGCCATTCGGCATTTTGGTCTGCCTCATTAATCGAGGGACTAGTAAGACGCAGCGCTGTTTCGATATTTGGGGCATCGTACCACGTGCCCAGATCCTGTCGTTTCCGAGGCGCGCTCTATGGTCGTCCGTAAAACCAGGCTTGCGGTTGCGCTGCGTCGGCGGGCTAGAGATCTTTTCGAACGCATCTACTTTGAAACGGTGGTCACGGAGTGATGCAGGGAACCGCTTCGATCCAGTGGAGCGTTGCCGCCTAGGAACAGGGCGAAACAATGGCTAAGTTCCTCTTCGCCATGTGGCCGTTCGCTGGTCACGTGCATCCGGCGCTTGCGATTGGAATCGCGCTGCGGGAGCGAGGCCATGAGGTTGCCTACTGGAGCGGAGGAGCCGCCGGCCCTCTGATCGAGGGCGAACGTTTTTCGTTCTTCCCATTTACGCGGGTCGATGAAGAGAAGGTAACCCGCCTTGCTACAAACGAGTTCCCGTGGACTCCGTCGAGGTGGCAGCGAATTCGCACGGCGCCGCGAATTCAGGCGAAGTTTCGTGAGTGGCTACTCGACACGATACCTGATCAGGTAGCAGATCTGGATGCGATCCTGACGGAGTGGCGACCGGACGCGATTGTTTGCGATCTGTCCGTCTGGGGACCTTTTCTAATCCTGCACGAGTCGCGACAGATACCCGTTGCCGTTCTGTCCGTTCAGGCGGCTTGTATTCTGCCGGGACCGGACGCGCCTATGTGGGGACAGGGGGTTCCGCGTCCCAGAACCGCTTGGCAGCGTTGGCGCTCACGGGCAGCTCACAGCCTGCTGCATATCCTGTCAGCACCGTTTCGCGCACAAGTGAACGCGATGCGCGGGCGCTACGGACTTCCGGCGATCGATTGCTCAGTCACGGAGTACGCCGCACACATGCCTCTTTACCTCGTGCCCAGCACTCCCGAGTACGATTATCAGCGTCGTGATCTACCACCATCCGTACGATATGTGGGGCCGTGTCTGTGGGACCGATCGTCGCAATCCCAGCCGCCGGCGTGGATTGACAAGCTTCCAACGGATCAGCCGCTAGTCTGCGTCACCGAACCCACGATCGGGACGACGGAACCCTTTCTGCTGAAAGCCGCCGCAGAGGCATTGGCCGACTTACCGGTACAGGTGGTGATGACGGCTGGTTCACAGCGCAATCCGTCGGAACTGGGAATCCGTTCCGCGCCGAACGTGCGCGTGGAGTCGTACGTACCGCACAGTTATCTGCTGCCGAGAATGTCGGTGATGGTCACACCCGGGGGGTCGGGTGGGGTATTGGCCGCCCTTGGTTCCGGCGTGCCGATGGTGATTGTGCCGACCGAATGGGACCGGCCGGAGAACGCTCAGCGTGTGGTTGAGGCGGGCGCCGGCCTGCGCATCCCTGCCGAGCACTGCACAGCCGGACGGCTGCGTGCGGCCGTGCAGCAGGTGCTACAGGACCCTTCCTATCGAAACGCCGCCCAACGGCTCTCGGTTGCATTCAGCAAGTACAAAGGTCCTCGCCAGGCAGCTGGTTTGCTGGAGAGTTTAGCGCTTGCATCAGGAAAACATGATTCGTAGCGGCCCGCCGCGGCGGGTTCCGGAAGATAGGGCTGTTGCGGCCGGTCTGGCTTGCACTGAGTGGCGCGTTATCGTTCGAAGGGGCAGTAAATCAAACTTGGTACCGGTACTGCAATGCCGGCCATTTTCTAGTACACTATGCCAACGTTCCTTGTATTCCAGACTGCGTCGCATGCTGCGTTCTGTGCTCCAATGTACCGGAACTCCTCGCAGGTTTAGAAAGGGGGATTGCTAATGGCGCGATTTCTCGTCACTTGCTGGCCCTTCGTCGGACATCTGTATCCGCAGATCAGCGTGGCTCATGCCCTGCGGAAGCGAGAGCATGAGATCGCTTTCTATACCCATGAATCCACACGGTCTGTTGTGGAGGGTGAGAACTTCCGACTGTTTCCTTTCGTCAACGTCGACGAACGACGGTACGAGCGGATTCATGCGCTGGAAGCCAAAGTTCCTGCCACGCAACCAAAAAGACAAACGCTATCAGTTGCCATGACCGCATACCGCGACATGCTGGCGGACTCGATACCGGAGCAGGTCGCGGACTTACAGCCGATTCTGAAGCAGTGGCAGCCCGACGCGCTTATCACCGATCCGGCTATGTGGGGACCCATTCTGGTCATGTGGGAACGGACCGGGATACCCGTCGCGTTGCTGACCCAGATGATTGGGTCCATGATCCCTGGGCCTGGCGGTCCGCCCTGGGGGCCCGGTTTGCCATCGCCACGGAGCTTCAGAACACGCCTGTTGTCGCGCGTTGCCCAAGTTGCCGTTGACGTAGTTGCCCGCGGGATGCGACGTCATGTTGACGGTATTCGGGCGCGTTATGACCTCGGACCCATGGGTTGCTCGGTGAATGCGTTCACCGGCCGGCTGCCGCTCTACCTCATACCAAGCGTGCCCGAGCTTGACTACGACCGGCGAGACCAGCCGTCGAACGTGCACTACATCGGCCCATGTGTGTGGACACGCGCCGACGGCGCTGAGGACCCGCCATGGATAAGCGAGCTGTCACCTGACAAGCCCTGGGTTCACGCAACGGAAGGCACGGCGCAATATCAGGAGCCGTTCCTGCTTCGCGCGACGGCGCGTGGCCTTGCCGCAACCAAGACCGAGGTCATTCTCACCACCGGTCAGAATCGTGATCCTGAGTCGCTGGGCTTGCATCCATTGCCGGCGAATGTTCGCGTCGAGCGCTGGATCAGCCACGAGGATTTTCTTCCGCGTTGTGCGGCTTTAATCACGACAGGGGGCGCTGCGACGGTGCTCGCGTCGCTCAAAGCTGGCGTGCCTTTGCTTGTCGTACCAACGTTCTGGGATAAGAGTGACAACGCTCAGAGAGTGGTTGAGGCTGGCGTTGGTTTACGACTGGCGCCGCGGCACTGCACTGCGGAGCGGGTTAACAAGGCTGTGCTGCGACTGCTGGAGGAGCCTCACTTTCGGGTGAACGCACAGCATATGTCCAGGCTGTTCGCCGACGCGGGGGGGCCCAATCGGGCTGCCGAACTGCTGGAGCAACTGGTCAGCCGGGCGCCTGGCAAGAGTGCTACAGCACCCCCAGTAAGAACTGAACAACGCTATGACCGAGTGTATTGACGCTGGCAGACGGTCGCTGTCACCGGATTGCTGGTGTCGAAGAGTTCACATAAGGTGAGGGAGAGATAGAATATCGTGCGCACTAATAATCTAAAACGTTCAACGTTTGTCGCAATGGCAACCGCCTTTGCGTGCGTCATTCTTGTGTCGCAGAATCTGCGTGCACAAGCGATCGAGGGCTTTCCTCTTCTCGAGAGGAATTTTTCGCAGGCGGCTCCGCGAGGTTTCGGTGATCTGAGCAACAGCTGGGCTCAATCGATGATGTGGTGGAAGGGCAATCTGTACGTTGGTACCAGCCGTCAGTCCCTGTGCACGAGTCTTGCCGCTATTAATCAATTTGCGGCGCTGACCATCAGCGAGGCTTTCGCGGATACCTACCTGCCTTACCCGCCGCCGGATCCGAACCTGACGTGTGCTTCGGATCCCGCCGATTTGTCGCTCCAGGCTGAAATATGGCGCTGGTCGCCGATTACCAGCACTTGGCTAAGAGTGTTTCAGTCCCCCGCCACGCTCAATAATCCCGGGCCGGGGGCACCCTACCCGCCCCGCGTTGGAAAGAAACTGCCGTTCGATTCGGCGTTCCGTGGAATGGCTGTTCACCGCGAGCCGGACGGCACGGAAGCTCTGTACGCATTTGGCATCAACACAACGATCCTCTGGGATCGCAGCAAATTGCCGCCGCCGCGGAGTCTTCGCACAACGGACGGCTTAAACTGGACACCCGTTCCGCAAGCCCCCGGTACATTCTTTCACGACCTTCCGTTCAACCCCGACCACTCGAGCTTCCGTTCTCCAGCTTCGTACGACGGCAAATTGTTTGTCCTTTCCGGTCCTGTGTTCGGTCAAGGTTCACTGATTGCATCCGCAAACCCGGCGCAGGGCAACAACGCCTGGTTTCTCGCCGGGCCTCCAGGCCTGCTCTTCTATGAACTTC
>DASQLD010000080.1:0-3248 GCA_035630195.1 Bryobacteraceae bacterium | reverse complement strand
GCCTTGCTTGATTCCCGGAATCGCAAGCAGGAACGCAACCATCGCCGAACCATCGAACGCCCCGAACACTTGCCCGCCGACTTTTGTCGCGACAACGAACAGGCGCACCGGCAGCAACTCGATCTCAGCAAATCCCCAAATTTCTTTCTGAAGCCGGACCGCTTCCTGTAGTTCCGACTGCTCAGTCAATGCCCGAACTTCAATCATTCCGAGCGCTTCGCTTCCTGCCAAAGCTCTTCCATCTCCCGAATATCCGATTCGGCGAACTTCTTCCCCCGATCCTCTAGCGATCTCTCGACATGCGCGAACCGCCGGCGGAACTTGGCGTTGCTTTTGCGCAGCGCCTGCTCGGGATCCACACGAACGAATCGAGCAAGGTTGACCAGCACGAACAACAAGTCGCCGACCTCTCCTTCTATCTCCTCCTGCGACGCCTGTTTCCGAGCCTCAGCCAGCTCATGCAGCTCTTCTTCGAGCTTCGCCAGAACCTGCTCCGCATTCTCCCAATCGAACCCAACTCCCGCTGCGCGCGAGCTAATGTGCGCCGCTTCCATCAACGCCGGCAAGGACCGTGGAATGCTCTCTAGCAGCAGCTTGGGACTCTCCCCCTTGTTCTTCTTTTCTTCCGCCTTGATCTCGTTCCAGCGCTTCAATACTTCGTCTGAGGTCCGCGCCTCCGCGTCGCCAAAGATGTGTGGGTGACGGCGGATCAACTTTTCGTTGATGGCGTCGAGCGAATCTTCGATGCGAAAATGGCCTTCTTCCGACGCCATCTGCGCATAGAAAACACATTGCAGCATCAGATCGCCCAGTTCTTCACCAAGTCCCCGCCAGTCGCGCGCGTCGATCGATTCGAGTACCTCGTACGTCTCTTCGAGCGTGTACGGCTTGATGGTGTCGAATGTCTGCTCACGGTCCCAGGGACAGCCGTTCGGCCCGCGCAGCCGGGCCATTATCGAAATCAGCTTCTCGAACTTTTCGCCGGCGGAGGAATCCAAGCGTCAGGTTAGCACGCGGCCTCCCGACTCAATACACTGAATATATGAGCGTGCGGAGTCTTTTCCTTGTAGCAATCCTCGCGGCCACGGCGGGCGCACAGACCATGTGCGAAACCATACCGGCCTACTCGATCTGCGACATCGTTTTCGAGCTCGATCCCAAGGAGATGGCGGCGCATCCGAACCCGTATGTCAGCGTCAATATTCAGGCCGAAATTCGGTCGCCACGTCACCGCACGCTGCCCACAACGGCCTTCTGGGATGGCGGAAATCGAATGGTCATCCGGTTCGCGCCCACCGAAGAGGGCCAATGGGATCTTCGCTTCACCGGCAACATCGAGCGGTTCAACGACAAACAGGGCCAAGTGATGTCAACGGCATCGAGTCATCCCGGATTCATAAAGCCAGTCAATGGTCATCACTGGATGACCGCAGAGAACAAGCAGCCGCATCTGTGGATGGGCGATACTCGTTACGATTTCGCGTTCATGCCGGCGGAAGATTTCACTGGATACATCGAAGCGCGCGCCGCGCAAAAGTTCAATCACATGCGCGGATACGCCATCGGCGGCGAGCAAAAGCCCACTTGGGAAAGTCCGGACAAACCGGATATCGCCTTCCACAAGACACTCGACCAGCGTCTGTCCGCAATGAACGCAAACGGAATCATCGTCGACCTCATCCTCGGTCACGACAAGGATCATCTGCGTAAGGCGTTCCCATCGGCTGTGCAGCGTGAGCGTTACATCCGGTATATGATTTCGCGCTACGCCGCCTACAATGTCACTTGGCAGCTCGTGCAGGAATTCGAGGAGTACACCGATGCGCGCGAGCTGATGAAGCAGCTTGGGACAATCTTAAAGAGTCGCGATCCCTACGGACATCCCCGCACAACCCATACAACTTCCACCGCAACACCGCTCCTGCCCGACGGCTGGATGGATCACGTGCTCTACCAAAGTTCCTCCGACGATCTCGGCGCCATCGAACATCAGTTGTACGCGGTCCCCTTCGTCAACGCCGAGTTCGGGTATGAGAACAGCGGCGGTGGGCAATCTCACCCGCATCACGTCGACAGCAATACATTCCGCCGGCGTCTTTGGAATGCAACGATGAACGGCCAATATCCGGTATTCGGCAACACCGGAACACATGGCGGCGCCACGCTGAAAACCGATCCCAAGTACGTCGAGTCGCCGGGCGCGAAAGCTATGACGGTCTGGTTCGACTTCTTCTCCGACAATCGCTACTGGGAGCTCGAACCATATTTCGATGTGGATGGGGGACGCGCGATGGCGCTCCCCGGTGTCGAGTACATCATCTATATCGAGAAACCCGCCGGTCCCGTTGAGGTCCGTCTTGAAAAGCACGGTTACGACGTCAAGTGGATGGATCCTGCGACAGGCGAGATCATCCCCGCCAAGAACTTCAAATCCGAGCGCCAGTCTTTCGACCCGCCTGGCAACGAGCACGACTGGGTTCTTCACATATCGCGAGAAGGCCGTAAGGAAGGCATGCTCAAGTCATGGAAGTTCGAATCCCGTCCGTTTTTGATGCAGGAAGTGGAGACTGGAGTAACCAAGATCCCGTTTGAGATCGTTCAGCCCGCAAAGGATGAGATATCTCTCGCCGTGCCTCCCCGATATGAGTTGAAGCTTAAGCGCGAGACGCGTGGAACGCGAACCATGATGTACCTTTGGACCGGCGAGGCGCCTTCGAATGAGCAGGGGTTCCGGGTTATGGGAACCGGGTCACAAGGTACGTTTCGCGTTGACAAAGCGTTGACCATGAAATCCCCGACCGTCATGAATATCCGCGTGCATGGAATGAATGCAAACGGTAAGGTGTATGTGCTGGATCGCATCTTCCGGCTCAATCCCTAATGCGTATTCTGGCGATCGATACCACGTCGAATTTCGGTAGCTTGGCCTTGCATGAAGACGGAGAGACAGTGGAGGAAGTTCCTCTGCATTCCTCCGATGGCTTCAGCCAGATTCTATACGGTCAACTCGAATCCCTCCTGCGCCGGCATGGCTGGCCGCTTGCCAGCGTGGACGTATTCGCCGCCGCCGCGGGACCAGGCTCGTTCACCGGTGTCCGAGTCGGACTCACAGCGGTAAAAGGTCTCGCCGATGCCATGGGCCGAGGAGCAGTTGCAATTTCAAACCTGCAGGCCCTTGCCGAACTTGGCGTCAGTAACGCACGCGGCGTAGTGATGGATGCCCGCAGAGGAGAAATTTACGCCGCCTT
>DASQLD010000079.1:0-8925 GCA_035630195.1 Bryobacteraceae bacterium | reverse complement strand
GCAACTCCGCTATTTCTTCCTCAGTCCGCTTCTGTGCCATGCCGCTATCTCAACAGCTTCGCCTTACTCGATCAATGCGGGTTGCTCGGACGCTTACTTCTTCTTCGACTCGACCTCATGGACGACCCACCGCCACTAAGCTGCGTTGATCCACCGGAAGCGCGCTGGTCTACAGCTTTCATCTAGCCTGATGTGCATGCGGCTAGCGGAATATTCCCAGCATGCTTTTGAATATGTTCTTCTTGCCAGGTGATTCGGGTGTTTGGGCGAGAGGGAGGCCAGATTCGTCGTAAAGCGACAGGTGGTCGCAGGTTTCCTTAGGCTGTGTTCCTGAGATGAAGTATTCGAGGTGAGCCGGACAATGCTCGCCAGCAAGCAACCCGCTAACCGGGCAGATATCCGATTTAACCAGCCCCTTGGGAGCGCCAAAAGCCTTTGTGTCAGAGTACTGAGGAAGCGCGTGGGCGCGCTTCATGAACGCTGTCCACACGGGCAGGGCCGACTTGGCAGCTTCTAACTCGAATTCCGTGTTGTCGTCGTATCCGATCCATACAATTGTGAGGAGATTCGAAGTATAACCGGCGAACCAGCCATCTCTCGACGTGCCTGTCTTGCCTGCGGCAGGGGCCTTGAATCCTTCCGATCTCGCGCCCGCTCCCGTACCCGAACGTAGAACTTCCTCCATCAGGTTAGTCATGATGAAAGCGACACGCTCATCAATGACTTGATTGCCTTCCAACTCGTGCGTGAATACAGAGCGATTCTTGCGGTCGCGAATACTCGCAACCAGGTTGCGTTTTACGTGGACGCCCTTGTTGGGGAACATCGTGTATGCTTCGGCCAGCTCGATCGGCGTCACTTCATAGGAGCCAAGCGCAAGCGACGGAGTTCCCATGACTGGAGACCGAATCCCGGCTGCGCGCACGAGACGGGCAACCTTCTCGTAACCAATCCTCTCAGCAGCCTTGATGGTCGGAATATTCATCGACTTGGCAAGCGCTTGGCGGACGGTCACCTGCCCGTAGTAGGAATCGTGATAGTTGGTTGGCTCATAAACCTGCTTATTAAAAGTGAAGGTTGTTGGCTCATCCAGAAAGCTGGACGCTGCTGTGATAACTTCGCCCTTGCCGGACGACGCTACTGCCTGGTTAAGCCCTGCTGCGTAGACGAAAGGCTTGAAGGACGATCCAGGCTGACGTTTCGCAAGAGCGTGATTCAATTGACTACTGTTGTAGCTCCTGCCGCCGACAAGCGCGCGAATATCTCCGCTAGAAGGGTCGATTGCGACTAACGCTACCTGAGGATACTGCCCAACATTCTTCTTGCCGCGTCGCCGCTTGAGTTGGGCATCGAGCTGCCCCATTTCCTCCTGAACTGTGTCTACAGCGGCCTTCTGCAGATCGATATCGAGGGTCGAATAGACGCGATAACTATTCGTTGCGAAATCCCAATCTTGGAATCGTTCCTGCAAATCTTCATTCACCAGGTCGACAAAATAGGGCGCGTCACTCGACTCTGTCTCCCCCGGACTTAGAGCAAGCGGCGTCTTTATCGCTTCAGAATACTGTTGGGCGTCCAGATATCCGTTTGAGCGCATAAGCTGCACCACAAGATTGCGCCGATCTTTCACTCGTTCCGGATATCGAAATGGGTTGTAATAACTCGGGCGCTGAATAATTGCAACCAGCGTTGCCGCTTCGGGAAGAGTTAACCGGCGGATATCTTTGCCGAAATAGACACGCGCGGCTTCGCCGAATCCGTGAACGCTAAAACTGCCGCGCCGGCCGAGGTAGACTTCATTGACGTAAAATTCGAGAATCTGCTGCTTGGTGAAACGGCGTTCCAGTTCCAGTGTCAAAAGAATCTCAGCAAGTTTTCGGCTATAGGTTTTCTTTTGATCCAGCCAGAAACTCCGGGCAAGCTGCATCGTTATCGTAGACGCGCCCTGTTCTTTCCGGCCTTCCTTAATATCGATGTAAGCCGCCTTGGCCATGCGAATCGGATCGAGCCCGGTGTGGTTATAAAACCGTTTATCCTCGACAGCGATAAGCGCATCCAGAAGATGCTTGGGAATCTCGGGAAAAGCCACGGGACGGCGCTTTTCGCGATCACCATCGAAAAGATTCGTAATTAACTCAGGCTCCATCCAGTAGTGGGTGGTCTGACGATTGGCCGTCTGTGAAAAGATGCTGTCCACCCGGTCTCCGACGATTCGCACAATGGCCGAGTGTTTCTGGAAATATGATGCGGCGCCGGTTGTTATGATGATGCCCTGGGGTGTCCGCTGGTAGTGACCGACTTCCCTCGAGGAGTCTTTGCCCGGAGTGAACTCTGTGTAGCCGCTTCGCTGCAATCTGCCTATCAGGTCGTGTTCGGTTAAATGGTCGCCCTTCGCAATCTGCCGGGGCATCGCATACACAGATGAATTTGTCCGGATACCGCCTTCCCCGAACTTCTCCTGAATCATCATCGCGTACTTGTAGTAGAAGAGGCCAAAGGCGCCCAGACCAGCCAGGAGAAATAGTCCAAGGGTTCCGAAAGCGATCGGGTGCTTCTTGATGATGGCCGGGGCGGGCGGTAACTGGCTGATGTCCGGCTCACGAAGTCGCTTTTTCAAACGCACCCAGAATTCATTCATTCGCAATGATGCTCCGATCGATGGGACGCTCCCGGAAGTAGCCCGTTTCCTTTTCAAGTAAGCCGGGGATGCCGCCCAGCGTCCGAGCCGAACGAACTCCGCGAAGGATTGCCGCTGCTAAAGCATCCGCCGCGGCGACTCCAAGCGCTGTGAAGTCCGCAGTTTCTGAACCCAACGAGAGGGTGAAAACAATGTCTCCGTCGCTGATCGTATGCACCGGGCAGATCGTGCGGATCATTCCGTGCTGCGCGAGTGCCGCCAGTTTGGAAGCCTGCGGTTTGCTGAGCCGGGCATTCGTCGCAATGATCGCCAGCGTTGTGTTTTCACCACGATTCACGGGTACCGCGGCGCCCCGCCGGATCGTCTCGGCCGCATTCAGGAACTCACGCGAATCCTTGGTGGTGCGCACGCCGGCGACGATCCGCCCGGTGTTTGGTTCGATCACATCGCCAATCGCATTGACGGCGGCGAGGGCGGACACCAAGACCTTGGGTCCAAGCTGGACAGTGAAGGATCCGATGCCGCCCTTCATGGCTTGGCCCATGCCGCGGATCTTCCCGACTGTTGCTCCAGTACCTGCTCCGACGTTACCTTCGGGGACCGCGTTTGAGGTAGCCGCCTTGGCGGCAGCTTCTCCCATCTCACGCGTCGGACGTACGTTTGCTTTACCGATTCCCAGATCGTAGAGAATGGCCCCTGGCACAATCGGAACTTTGGTCGCACTTGTAGGAAAGCCTATACCTTTCTGTTCGAGGTAATTACGCACGCCGCACGCAGCTTCAAGTCCGAACGCGCTGCCGCCCGCCAGACAAATTGCGTGAATATGGGGTGTGACGTGATTGGGATTCAAAACGTCAAGATCTTGAGTGCCGGTTGCGGAACCGCCGATGTTAACGCCGGCGATAGCGCCGGCTTCTACGAGGATCACTGTACATCCCGTAATTGCCTCATAGTCAGATACATGCCCGACACGAACGCCTGGGATGTCCGTAAGACCCTTCATGCTACCATCTACAAGACGAGAGGCCCGCTAACCCATTGCTCGATCTCCTGAAAGAGCGAGTCACATCATTCCAGGACTTTATCTTCCTAAGCGGACGCGCCATCAGGAACATAATACGCCGCCCTCATTATACCGGCGACGTCCTGATGCAAATGGACATTATTGGCGTGGGAAGCCTGCCAATCGTCGTTCTCACAGGGTTTTTTAGTGGCGCCGTCATGGGACTGCAGATGTCCCGCGCTCTGGCCCAATACGGAGCTACCGGGCAAATGGGACAAATTGTCGCTATCACGCTGGTGCGTGAACTGGGTCCCGTGCTTTCTTCTCTTCTTGTCGCGGGCCGCAATGCGTCTGGAATGGCAAGCGAACTTGGTTCAATGAAGGTTACCGAGCAGATCGATGCCATGCGCGCGTTGGGGACCGACCCGGTTCAGAAGCTGGTTACCCCTCGGTTTATAGCAACTTGCGTGACGCTACCGTTACTCACCATCATCGCGGACTTCGTCGGTATCATCGGTGGGTTTGTCGTGGCTTATTACATGCTGAACCAGACTGCCGCCCAATACTGGTCGACCGCCTGGAGATCTCTCGTTTGGAATGATTTGGCCCAAGGTTTGCTGAAGCCTCTTGTTTTCGCGATGGTGATTTCGCTAGTGGGCTGTTATTACGGGATGCAGACGAAAGGCGGAACGCAAGGTGTCGGTCGTGCCACCACACAAGCTGTGGTTGTCGCATCGGTTTGGATCTTCATTCTCACTTTCTTTATCACGCGGATCTTCGTGTGAGTCTGTGACATGAGTGAGGCGATCCTTCGGTACGAGAATGTTTCACTAAGCTTCGACGGCGAGCCTGCTTTGCGCAACGTGTCGTTCGACCTTTTGAAGGGCCAGACGGCGATCATCTTTGGAGCGGCAGGTAGCGGGAAGTCCGTTTTGTTGAAACTGGCCACGGGACTTTTGAAGCCCGATTCGGGAGAAATTTATCTCTTTGGCCAGGAGATAACCAGGCTCCGCGAGGAGGATCTATTTCCGATCCGCGCAAAAGTCGGTGTTCTATTCCAGGAGGGAGGCTTGTTCGATTCATTGAATGTTGAAGACAACGTTGCTTACCCGGTCTGGAATCAGAAAGGGCGACAGAACGGAAAACTGGATCCGGAGAAGGTGCATGATCGCGTAAAGGAGGCGTTGAGATTCGTGGAACTGGAACAAACGCTTGAGAAATTTCCCAGCGAACTGTCCGGCGGCATGCGCCGACGCGTCGGAATTGCGCGCGCGACGGTAACCGAACCTGCCTTGATGTTGTACGATTCGCCGACTGCGGGCCTCGATCCAATAACGGCGAACACAATTATCGCGTTGATTATCAAAGCGCGCGATACGAAAAACTCGACGCCCATCATCGTGTCGCACCGTTACCAGGATGGGCACCTGATGGCCAACTTCCGTTACAATCCGCAAAATGGGGAGTTGGAGAAGGCGCCGCACGATAGCGGCATACACGAAAACACAACCTTCCTGGTTTTCGAGGAAGGGAAGCTTGTGTTCGACGGAACGCAGGAAGAACTAGAAAGCTCGACTGATCCGTATGTCTCCAAGTTCAAGGCGGTGAAATCATAAAGTATGTCTCCGGCAAAGAAAACAGGGTGGGCTCAATTGCGCGTGGGACTGATGGCGATCATCGCCCTAGTCATTCTCGGGGTACTGATTTTCTTACTGACTGGCACTCAGAAGTTGTTCGCGGATCACGTGACGGTCTACACTTACCTGGCCGATTCGGCGGCGCTGACGGTCAAGGCTCCGGTTCGTATCAATGGGATTCTGGCGGGCAAGATTTCAAAAGTCGCGTTGTCGGGCGAGACCGCTCCGCGACGAATCATCCGTATTGACATGGAAATCGAGAAGGATTTCATGGATCAAATTCCGGTCGATTCCATCGCTGCGATCAGTTCGGAAAACGTGCTCGGCGCCAAGTTCATCAATATTCGTAAGGGCCAAAGCAACGTGAAGGTGCAGGCTGGCGGTGAAGTTCAATCGCTCGATACCCGCGATTTTGACGAGATTTTCCAGCAGGGGTATGCGCTACTGACGCAATTGCAGGGCATCTTGAAGCGCGTAGATGCGATCGTTAGTCTGGTGGAAGTCGGCAAGGGTACCATCGGAAAACTACTGGTCGACGAAGAGCTGTATAACCGCATCATCGCAATTGTGTCGGAGGGACAAAAGATCACAAGGGCGATGAGCACGCCGCAGGGGACCATCGGAAAGCTGCTTTACGAGGATACAGTTATCAACGATTTCCGGGCATCCATGGCGAAGGTTGACAGTTTGTTGCTGGGCCTGCAGCAAGGAGAAGGCACGGCGGGTAAGCTCTTGAAGGACGAAGCGTTGTACGCCGAGTTCCGTGGGTCTGTTGCCGAGTTGCGACAGATGGTTGTGGATTTGAACGCCGGTAAGGGAACCGCCGGCAAGCTGCTTAAGAGCGAAGAATTACACAACCAGATTCGCGGGTCGCTCGCAAAAATCGATACGATCATCGAC
This sequence comes from Bryobacteraceae bacterium, assembly GCA_035630195.1. Classification (GTDB taxonomy): domain Bacteria; phylum Acidobacteriota; class Terriglobia; order Bryobacterales; family Bryobacteraceae; genus DASQDN01. Next base: position 2,747 of record DASQLD010000079.1, on the reverse strand, counting down.
AAGATCAACGCGGGCCAAGGGACAATTGGTCAGCTAATGGTTAACCCACAGTTGTACGACACACTAACCGGGGTTACCGGTGAGATGCAGCAACTGATCAAGGACATTCGGGCGAACCCTAAGAAGTTCTTGCGTATCAAACTCGCGCTGTTTTGAGGTCAAACATTTGAAGCGGCTTGTCGTCAATGCCGACGACTTCGGCTACGCGCGGGATGTGAATGCGGGCATCATCGAGGCGCATACCAGAGGCATCCTCACCGCCACGACGCTGATGGCCAATGGGAATGCTTTCGACGATGCGGTGCGGCTTGCGCGAGATCACAGCGAACTCGATATCGGTTGCCACTTAGTTCTTGTTGGAGGCCGTTCAGTCGTGAACGATGGCTCCGGCCTCCCGAACAGCGTGCCGGAATTGTTAAAAGCATTAGCTCTCCGCCGAATTGATCCCTATGCCGAATTGCGGGCCCAGATAAGAAAGATCCTGGCGACGGGAATTAGACCCACTCATCTCGATACGCATAAACACACCCATTTGGCTCCTCCAGTTCTCGAAGCTGTCGCACGATTGTCGCAGGAATTCGAGATACGCTGGGTTCGCCGACCATTCGACTTCCCCTTAAGCGGCGGTAGGGTACCGTTCGGCAAGCGCGCGGTGAGCAGAAGTTTACAGGTTCTTCGGAACAACGTACATCAGAAGCTTACCCGTTACGGCTGTCTGACTACCGATTACTTTGCCGGATTTCAGTTGACGGGCCACCTTCACACATCGGAGCTTTTGGCAATACTTGAGACGCTGCCCGAGGGGCTCACCGAGTTTATGTGCCATCCGGGCTATTGCACCGACGAGTTAAGGGCGTCGCCTACACGTCTTAAAGAGAGCCGCGAACGGGAATTGGAAGCGTTGCTCGCGACAGAAGTTCGGCTCGCGCTGGAAGCGAAAGGTATTGAGTTGGCACGATATCGCGATTTGGCGTAACTTTCTACGACAAAGTACTTGCTAATTATCGAGCTGCCTCGTATACTCTCGAATATGGCGTCGCGTCCCGAACCGCTTCCTCTGCACGATCACGCGATCGATAATCTCCGTTACATTCGCGCGACGATGGAACGCGCGGGGTCATTTACCGCCGTTCCTGGATCCGGGGGCATCGTGATGGGTTTGTCGGCATTCGCAGCTGCGATGGCGGCTATGACTTACTCCGAGTCATTTCTTGCGATTTGGATCTGTGAAGCTGTTGTGGCGCTGCTGATCGGGACATTTGCAATGGCGCAGAAGGCGCGAGCAATGAAAGTATCTATGGCTTCGGGTCCTGCCCGAAAATTCGCACTCGGATTTACGCCTCCTCTGCTTGTCGGGGTGGTCCTGACGTTGGCCGCTTTGCGGGCGAATGTTCCCACTCTGGCTCCTGGGATCTGGATGTGTATGTATGGCACAGGCATCATCGCCGGCGGAGCATTCTCTGTGTCAATCATACCTGTGATGGGAATCGGATTTGTCTCCTTCGGCGTCGCGGCGCTGTTCACCCCGGCGTCGTGGGGCAATGCCTGGTTAGCGGCGGCGTTTGGCGGACTACATATTGTTTTCGGCTCTATTATCGCGAGGAGATATGGTGGCTAGGACTTCTGCTGCAAAAACGACGCCAGCTCCCACGAAAGCGAGCACTGCCGCAAAGGAGACAATCGGTCTCGACCGGCTCATTCACGAACGCATGCGGCTTGGCATCGTGAGCGCTCTGGCAGCGAACGAGTCGCTCACATTCGGCGAGTTGAAAAAGCTTCTCGACGCGTCTGACGGCAATGTCAGCATTCACGCCCGAAAGCTTGAAGAGGCCGGCTATATCAATTGCAGGAAGTCCTTTGAAGGACGCGTTCCACGCACCGATTACAGCTTGACCGAAATCGGTCGCAAAGCTCTTACAAAATATCTTGATCACATGGAGGCCCTGATCCGCGCGATGCGAGGGACGTAGGGGATCAAGGTCTCTTACATGCGGGTGCTACAGGAGAAGTGTGTCTATGAATATATCGAAAGTGCCCACGATTCATGTCGGGATCATCATGGACGGCAATGGGCGTTGGGCGACGTCGAGAGGATTGCCCAGGGTCGCCGGTCATCGGAAGGGGGCGGATGCGTTGCGCAGAACCATTGAAGTGGCCCCCCGAGTTGGAATTCACGGCATAACCTTCTACGCATTTTCGTCGGATAACTGGAAACGGCCCGCTGATGAAGTATCGGCGCTGATGCGCCTTTTTGCGCAATACCTTGAAACGCAAGTGGACGAATGTGTAAACGAGGATGTTCGCATTTCCTTTATCGGTCGCAGAGATAGGTTGCCGAAGACAATTGTGGCGATGATGCAGACTGCCGAGCATCGCACTCGGGATGGTAAGACGCTGCATGTCCGGATTGCGATCGACTACTCCGCGAGAGATGCATTGGTGGAAGCTGCTCGCACGGCTCCGGCTACTGCAACTAGAGAGACCATCGCTTCTTTAATGCCTGCCCCAGATGTGGACCTACTGATTCGTACTGGCGGCGAACAACGCCTGAGTGACTTTCTCTTATGGGAATGCGCGTACGCAGAATTGGTATTCCTCCCAGTCATGTGGCCTGACTTCCAGGCAACACATCTCGAACAGGCCATGATGGTTTTCCGCTCAAGGGAACGTCGCTTTGGTAATGCCCCAGCCGCGTGATATAAAGCGGTCAGTATGAATCGCCGACAATTCCTGGCCGCTGCCACTGG
>DASQLD010000078.1:0-12138 GCA_035630195.1 Bryobacteraceae bacterium | reverse complement strand
GCATCCTGGAGATCGTGCGTGGCGCTCAGCCTTGCTCTGCAGACCCTTGCCCCTCGTTCGGTCAGAACGCTAGGTCGCGGTACGTGCTCGAACTGGCTGCTGGTCAGGCCGACCGCTCCAGACTCCAAGTCGGCGATCAGTTCGATTTCGATTAATCAAGGCGCTTCCTGCTTGAAGGTTGCCACAAACTGACTTGAACGAAGTGGCCTTCGGCCACGGCTGGGGGAAGAGTGATAGTCTCGGTCAGTGCCGTCGCACCTGGCTAACCATCGCTGCTCCTTATTGCAAGGTGTTCATTGCAAAAGGAAAACCGTAGTAGCTCCATAGCACGGCGTTTAGCCACTTCCTTCAAGTCGCCGCTATCGAAAGTGCCGCAGAATCAGCACTGATCTGCTGCCTGATTTCACCGCCGCGGCACCCCCGATAGAACCGTAAGCGTCAGAGCAAGCCGTCTTGATCAAGTAAGGCGAAGCTGCTGAGATAGCGGCATGCCACAGAAGCGGACTGAGGAAGAGGTAGCGGAGTTGCTGAAACGCTACGATGAGCGTGGGGATGTAACGCGGCGGGCTTTCTGCAAAAGCGAAGGTGTCGGTGCATCGACACTGGGCTATTACTTGAAACGACAAGCGAAGCCATCCGTGCGACTAGCTCGGGTGAAGATCACCAGCAACCCGTCAGCTGATGCAGGAAGGTTCCAGTTGGTGCTACCAAATGGAAGGCGCATCGAGTGTGGATCGCGAATTTGCCGCATCTGATCAGCGCGGCGGAACGCGTGTAAGATGTTCGGCCTTGGTACAGCGACGCGCATCTACCTGGGCGTGGACGCAATCGACATGCGGAAAGGCCTCAACGGACTGTATGGTGTGGTGCGCGACCAGTTCGGGCACGACCCGTTAAGTGGGCATTTGTTTCTATTCACGAACCGAAGCCACACGCGAGTAAAGGCGCTGGTGTGGGATGGCAGTGGACTTTGGGTGTGCGCCAAGAGACTCGAGAAAGGACGATTTGCGTGGCCTTCGGGGCCGGAAGCCGGCAGCATCACGATGCGGCCCGAGGAACTGGCGATGCTGATAAACGGGCTGGATTTCAGTCAGACAAAAGCGCGTCGGAACTGGCTTCGGCGCAGCCCCGCGGCGTAAAACATTTCTACTTTGAAATGTAGCCTTACGGATTGTGTCGGCCACTTTTTCTTTTTATAATTGGATCTCAGTGAGCAGCGCCAATTTCCAACAGCACGTCGCGATGCTGGAACGGGAACTGCAATGGGCTCGCCTGAAGATTCAAGCGCTCACCGAAGAGCTACGACTGGAACGAATCAAGAGATACGGTTACACAAGCGAAACACTGAACGCCTTGCAGTTGCAATTGCTCGACGAGGAGCCAGGCGTCACAGCCGAAGAAGTGGAGGCCGAAGCCAGGCGCGAGCCTCTGGCCTCAGCGTACGAGCGTGAGCGCAAGCCGCATGCTGGACGCCAGATCCTTCCCGATCATCTGCCGCGCTTCGAACAAGTAGTTGCCTGTAAAGATCGTACGTGCCAGAAGTGCGGCGGCGAGACGACATTGATCGGCTATGACGAAAGCGAGCACTTGGACATGGAGCCGGTACGCTTCTTCGTGCGTGTGGTCAAGAGAGAGAAGCGCGGTTGCCGGCACTGTAAAAGCAGTGGCGTGGTAATGGCCGAGCTTGCACCCCGCATTGTGGAAAAAGGGATCGCAAGCGACCGTGTTGTGGTGGAAACGGTGGTCGCCAAGTATTGCGATCATTTACCGCTCTACCGGCAGGAAGCGATGCTGGAGCGTGAGGCGGGTCTGGAGATCAGCCGCGCAACGCTCACGGGCTGGGTGATGCGGATCGGCGAGTTGCTTCAGCCTCTGGTGGGCGTGATGCGCAAAGATCTGTTAGAGACGACCTATCTGCAGGCCGATGAAACCGTCGTGCCGGTGCAGATGCATGACAAGCGCGGCGCTGACCATCAGGCGTACTTGTGGCAATACGGTCGGCCCGGTGGGGAGACCGTGTTCGACTTTCGACTAGGCCGCGGTCGTGCGGGCCCGAAGGAATTTCTCGATCAGTGGGAAGGTATTCTGCAGACCGACGGCTATTCTGCTTACGATCGCGTGGGCGGACAGCGGCTTGTGCATGTGGGCTGCTGGGCACACGCGCGGCGGAAGTTTGTCGATGCGGTGAAGGTGAACAAACAGGATAGCGAAGCGGTGAACATGGTCACCCGCATGGATGCGCTTTTTCTGGTGGACCGTCATGCACGGGAGCAGAAGCTGACAACTAACGAGCGCCTCGCCTATCGGCGTGAACATGCGCTTCCATGGGTAACGGAGATTCACGAGCAATGCCTTGTGCTGTCAAAGTCAATACTGCCGAAGAGCACTTTGGGACAGGCGGTGGCATATACGCTGAATCTGTGGCCGAAGCTCCGGCGTTGCTTTGACTATGGCGAAGTGGAGTTATCCAACAATCTGGCGGAGAACTCGATGCGGCCGGTGACATTGGGCCGCAAGAACTGGCTGCATGTTGGAAGCGTGCAGGCTGGACCGAAAGTCGCAGCAATCTTCTCGTTGATTGAGTCCTGCCGGCGCCTCGGACTGCCTACGAAGGATTACCTGCTCGACGTCCTGCCGGGTATGAGCCGCAAGACCAGGTCCGAATACACTCAACTGACGCCTGCACGCTGGCTCAGCACCCGCCACTGACGCGGTTTGGTCGTACGCTTACGGATAGAACGCTAACGACTTCTCAGTCGTAATCCGGCTCAAATTCCGGATCGATGACCATCCATTCGGAGGTCCAGAACGCCATGGCGAACCGATGACGGCATTGGCGGGCGCGGTTACACTGATCACGCTGCATCAGTCCTTAAGGTTTTGGGACGCGAAGGCTGGCGCTGATCATTGCAGAACCGCTCAACGCGTAAACGAGGGTCAGTGGGTGGAGCGTCGCTGGGCCGAGTTCATATGCGCCTAACCATAGTCCCTCATGGACCGCGTTTACATAAAATGCCGCGCCCAAAAGCGCAACAATCACAATGCTAGTGGGAATTGGGGTGCCCTCAAAGTACTTTACCTTCCCCGAGGCGTCGGTTAGTGCCGCCGCCGTCACATTGAACCGGGCGAGACGGCTAATTCCGCAGACAACGAAGTAGGCGAGAATCACGATGTCCCATGCCCCACGCAGTCCTAGAGTAAACCCCAACACTGCGGGCGCGACGCCGAAGGACACAACGTCCGCAAGTGAATCCAGATCAGATCCCAGGACTGAGTGCCGGCCGGACTTGCGACTCCAGTATCCATCCAAAATGTCGCATCCCAACGCGGCAAAGAGCAGAAGAAAGGCGATCCAGAAGTACTGGCTTCTTCCCTCAGCGGTGTAGTTCAAGCACAGAAAGATGCAGATGGTGCCGCAGCTCCCATTTCCCAAGGTGAAGAGGTCGGCTTGAGTATACGACCGCAACATCGACAGATGCTGCTTGCGCGGGCCCATGAACGTATTCTATTCGCTGACAGCTGCGCAGCTAAGGACCCGTTGACATCAGCTGGAGGGAAGGCTGCCGCCATGTTTTGGAGTCGTCTCCGGATGGCCCACCATCCGAACCACTGCCGTTGCGGCGCGCTGGAATGGCTGCATCAGTCGGTCGAACCAAAATGTGGTTGGTCGAAGCCTTTAAGCGTGTAGATCCGGCCAGGCGGCAGACGAGACCGTCGGGACGCGCTCGACTCACAAAACCTGCCGAGATGATGCAGGAGAGCTAGACGACCGTGCGCCTATATCGTCGCCGAGAACCCGACTTCAGGTACCTATCCGCAGCTGGGCCAGACTCCGGCAGCGCCGTTTTGTGGGCTCAACTTCTGGATGGCCGATTAGTGTTCCGAGTCGCTGGCTTTGCGCCGTGCTCTCTCGATGACGGCCGCGATCCTCTTCAACCCGTCCGGAGTTGTAGTTTCGAAGATTCGCACATCATCGAGTAAGGCTTCAGCACCCTCACCTTCTAGCCATAGCCGCTGTGTTATTCGAGTTCGGCCCTTAACCACTTTCTCGAAGTGCATGCTCACTATAAACAAGGCTCCCGGCAATGACATTTCCTGGATCCAAGACCGGCCGGGATCGACCGCGCGAATAACCAATGCCGCGGCTCTTGCCCCGGCATTCTCGTGCGTCCCCGGGCACCTGCGGCGAATGGGCCATCCAACTCGAACTCGACTCCAGGTTCGAGTTCCCTCCAATTTGCGATGTTCGTCCAGAACTCCCACGCGAATTCTGGATGAGCGTCGGCTTCGATCGAGTATTGGGATTCCCATGTCGGCGTACTCATAGACTTGCTTTCGCCTCCTTCCCAACTGTAAGCCTTCGCGGACGAGGAGAACAGTGAAATGGCTTGATGCCGGCCCATCAACGTCCCAGTCGCGCCACCGCTTGGATGGGCAGCATTATCGTTATTCCTGACCGTCACTCGGAAGCTCGCTGGCGAAGTCTCTCAAACAGTTCCGCCAGTACGTCCGATCAGCGAAACTTGGCACAACCCGACTCCCCGTTCCTGATCTGCGCCTGGGCTCTCTCTTCGAACGCGGCACGTCGAGTCTTCGAGTGTGGGAGCTTGCGGCGCTCTGGCATGCGTGCCAGGACGGCGCGCGTGAGTCAGGCGCTCACTCTGTACGATCGCGCCTCGGTAGCGAGCCACCTGATAATAAAGAGCTATGTCCCGCGTTATGCAGAGGAGGCGCAATTGCTGGCGCATCGAGGCAGCAAACCGGTTTGCCCTGCTTATCGATGGCGCAGCCTACTATTGCGCTCTCGCGAACGCTATGAGACGAGCGCAACGATGGATCGCGCTCCTCGCATGGGACCTCGATACGCGAACGCATCTCGTTGAGCATGAGCCCGCGCACGCCACGGGTCCCTTCCGGCAGTTCCTTCGAGACCTCGTGTCGCACAATCCCGACCTGCACATTTATGTCCTGTCGTGGGACTTCCCGATCCTCTTCGCCGACGTTCGTGACCCGAAGCTCGCGCGCGGCGACGACCCGTTCGAACACCCGCGCATCCATTTCAAGTCCGACGATGTCCATCCCCGGGGTGCGAGCCATCACCAGAAAATTGCCATCATCGACGGGAAGCTCGCATTCTCGGGAGGCATGGACGTCGCCGGCGGCCGCTGGGATACCTCCGAGCACCACGCGAAGGACCCGCGCCGCGGATATCCGCCGACCCATGACGTGCAGGCGATGATCGACGGCAATGCGGCCGCAGCTCTCGCTGACATCGTTCGCGAACGCTGGCATCGAGCGACAGGCGACCTCCTCCCGCAAACGACCTCGGACACCGACCCGTGGCCAGACGATGTCCGCGCAGACATCATTAACGTAAATGTCGCGATTTCGCGTACGGACCCGCTCGTCTCGTGCCGTGAAGTCGAACGACTCCACCTGGATCTCATCGCGGCGGCGCGTCGCTTCCTCTACATCGAGAACCAGTACCTGACGAGCCCGCTCATCGCCGACGCACTGAGCCGCCGTTTGCTGGAACTCGAAGGCCCCGAGATCGTCATCGTCCTCCCGCTCAACAATCACGGCTGGTTGGAAGATCACACCGTCGAACCCTTGCGCTATCGGCAGGTGCGGCAGATTCGAAAGGCCGATCGTTTCGGACGGTTGCGGATTTGCTATCCCACTGTGCACGAATCGGCCGATGAGTCGTCGATCGTCGTACATTCGAAAATTGTCGTAGCCGACGATCGGTTCTTCCGAGTGGGGTCTGCGAACCTCACAAACCGCTCGATGGCGCTCGATACCGAGTGCGATCTCACAATCGAGGCCGGCGACGAACGCGAGCAGGCAGAGATCGCGCATCTTCGCAACCGCCTGCTCGGCGAGCATCTGGGCCTCACGGCGGAACTGGTCGAGGAGCGGTTGAGGAAAGACGACTCGCCGATCCGGCTTATCGACTCGTGCAGTAGGCAGTCACGCTGTTTGCGCGAGCTGCCGGACGACAGCAGTGCTACCCAGATCGTCCCTGACGAATTGATCGATCCTTCGCAGCCGCTCACGACGTCCCATGTGATACGGACGATCGTGACATCCGTATTTAGCAGCCCGTGGGCATGGATCGCCGGCGGTATGGCGGCCGGGTATGTGGCCGGCAGACTTACCGCCAGTCGATCTCAACGGTCGCGAGCACAGGAAGATGATCCGAGGCCGCCCGGGTCAGCGCGTCGCTCCGAACCCAGCAGTCCGGAACGCGAATTCCCGGACTGACATAGATACGGTCGAGACGCAGCGAAAGCGGGCCAGCGCGGAACGTGGGGCCCCAGCGTTTTCCTGCAACGCGAAAAGCATCGCTGAAATGGCGTCGCAGACTCGAGTGGACCACCGGCCAAATGCTGTCGTTGAAGTCGCCCATCAGCACGACAGGGTGATGCAGGTTCTTCGCCAGCAGAATTGCATCGCTGAGCATCCGGTCCCGCTGAAAGCGACGCTCGCGCACAGCAAGCCCGAGATGGCAGTTGAAGACGTGGAGCACGGCGCCTGGTTCGACTTCAAGGTCCGTCCGCAGACAGTACCGGGGCTCGCGTGCGGACCCGTAGCTCAGATCGTACTTCTCGCAGTCGAGAACACGCAGCGGACTGAGCGTAACGAGTCCAAACGCCCCCACTGCCGCCGAGCGGGTCTGACAGTACGATCCCACAGTCGGGAATGCATTCGGGCTATCGAGTTTCCATTCGACTTCCTGAAGGGCGGCGATGTCCGGCTGCTCTTCATCTAGAATGCGCTGGATGCGGCTGGTGTCACACCGTCCATCTCTACCGACGTACGAATGAATGTTGTACGTAACGAGCTTCAGCGTTCGTGTGATTGTGGCGGTGTCCATCAGTCCGTCGCTCCAGTTTAAGAGGAGCAAGTGGGGGCAGCTTCAGCTGGTATTTCGCCTGCGGTATCGGCACGAGCACTTCAGCCCAACGGCGGGTCGCAATGGATCGACGGTCGAGTCATTCGGCTAGCCGTTCATCCAGCGCGACATGAACATCGGCACACCTCATTCTAAGCCTCCGTACCATCTTCCTCGTGCCCGATCCAACGCAAAAACGGGAATCGCGCCAGTTATTGACGCATCGCCACGGGATGCCGGCGTCGACCATTTGGTGCGCCAGATGTGGCAGCCGTTCTGCGTGACAGATGGCTTGTTTTAGTCGTTTGCCGAGTACGTGGCTAAGGACGATGGTGCAGCCGTTCTCCGCAATCTTCAGCCCGGTTGTCCAGGGCACCTGCTGCGCTTGAACCCACGCGCCCGGCTCTCGCCTGCGTTCTGCTTTGTCGGTTCCCCCAGCAGGTTTCTCAACGACACAGAAACCTGAACGCCGGTCCCGCCAACAAAGCACTCTGTCTTCGATTGGGAGCGGGGCCGCTTGCTGTTCGGTTGCCCCCGGAGCAAACGGGCAGCAGAAAAAGGAGAACTTACATGTACACCATGAACCAGCTCACGATCATCGGCTTCACGGGCAATGACGCCGAAGCTCACTACACGATTAACGGCACGCTCGTTGTTACGATCTCAGTCGCAACCAAAGAGTCCTGGAAGGACGCCGACGGCAACTGGCAGAGCAGAACAGACTGGCACCGTATTGTTTCTTTCGGAAAGCAGGCTGAGTTCACGCGGATGCTGACCAAAGGCTCGTATGTGATGGTGCAGGGCGCCGTGCGCACGCGCGAGTATGAACGCGATGGCGCGAAGCACCGCATCGTCGAAGTTCGCGCTGACACTATCGGCAAGCTAGACCGCACGGAACGCCGCGCTGAAGCCGAAGGCGAGCCTGACGCGGGCAATGCCTGAATGACCTTCGGGTCCGGTCCTTTGGCGGCCGGACCCAATCATTGCGTAGCTGTCATTCGGCCTTGCTGGTTCAGCGAGTTCGGTTAGCTAACCTCGTTTCAACCTCGGTTTCCGCTGCTTCTGCCGGCTTTCGATTCGGTAAGTTATCGATTTCATGGAGGGTGCGACGGGGCTCGAACCACTGACGCATCCTACCCTTGGTGTTAACCGAAGGGTTGTAGGTTCGAATCCTGGTGGGATCACAGAGAAGGAGCCGACAGTTATCACAAGCTCACCCCGGAGAAGGAGTGGTCAGAGTATCAAGGCTTGGAGCTCCCGGCCGCAATGATTTGGCCGAACATGAGCTTCGACCGGCGAAGGGCAGGGAAGCGATGAGAACGCTCATGGATTGGCGCGCGGGCGTTTTTTGTTTCAAGATTTGAACTCACGCGCCGATAAGCCTCTCATGAGCATTGGGGCGAGCGCGGGCCAAGCGGTGCTTTAAGCCCCGATTTGGGAGAGAGCAAGCGAATGAATGCAACTATTGAAGCACGGCATTCCTTACCGACGCGCGAGAGCGTCGGTAAGGGTAATGCCCAGACAAGGCAGGCAATATATTACGCGCTTATCGTAACGATAATCGCGCTCGCACTTACAGGCATCACGGTATGGTGTGAGGTTGATCTTATCGGCAGGGGGAGCCTATGAACCGATGGGCTATATATCAGACTGGCCTTGTCGCCAGAAGGGAAGCATTTGGCCGTCCAGATTGGCGAAGATTCACAGCAATCTGATCTCTGGTTGACCGATCTCGAAAGAGGAGTCAGCGAGCGATTTACTCCCGACCGGAACATTGATTTAGACCAGCTATGGCGTGCTGATGGCTCCAGCGTTTCTGGCGTTGTCACCACGACGTTCCAGGTAATTCCTGAACTCGTCCACGCCGTCCTCCACCCGGCGGATCTTTTCGGAGACAACAGCCTTGGTAATGGTCTGTGCGGCGATTGGGATCGAAATCGCAAAGATTGCACAACAACACAGCGCAGTCGCGCCCGTTTTCCTGAGGTCATATTTGACCTGGAGGCTGAATGATCGATTGGGGATGGATGGCATTCACCGGACTTGCCGGGGCGAACGTGCTTGCCGCTGTTTTTGGGAAGCCGTTTATTCAGAAGATTGCCGAAGTAACTGCCGCTTCTATGATGCGGGCCGAGCTGACGCGGCAGGCGCAAGACAAGGGTTATGGGGAGGAAAAGGGCAAGCGGCTTGCGACCCATGAAGACATCGAGAACGCGCTTCGTGAGGTCCACCTCGTAACGGAGAAAACCGAGACCATCAAGGCGCAGATCCGCACTGTCTGTGGGTGCTGGAGGAGAAGATCACCCCACTGTTGAGCCAGATCGGCGGCTTCCAGGAAGCCTTGCGTCTAATCGGATGTATTCAAGGCACTGTAATGGCGTATGGGCTTTGTACGATCGCCGAGACACGTCAACACGCAAATGACGCGAAGATGACCACGTGGGATCGGATCATGGGTAGTGGGGAGATAAGCTCCGTCGAAGTGTAACCTTGGTTCCGGCTTACCATGCCGCTCCTCAATAACGACCGGCATGATAGGATTGGCAGCTTATGCCGATTTCGTCCCAGGAACATTCGGATACAAAAGGATATCTTTTGGAAATGACGGATGAGACAGATGTACTCTACCGTGAGTACCGCGAATGGGTTGCCAAGCGCGATGTGGTGAGATCGGAGCTTGTTCGGGTCGACCTCTCGAATGAGCAGGTCTTAGCGGATGCATTCGCTCGCTTAGAGGAAGTCAATGCCGCCGAAGTCGTCCTTAATGACCTGGCTCGGCGAATTGCTGCGAATGAGGACCAGAAACAAGTCGTCTTCAACCATTGGGTGAGGCTCTTAAGAGAACGTAAGGCCAAACTTCAGAAGGACTCACCGAGTGGCGAGACAACGATGGGCAGTTTTGGCGCGTAATTTCCCGTATTAAATAAAAACTAGGAACTGGACCAGCCAAGCTCGCGTTTGCCCCAGCGGAGCGCGCGGACGGAGGGCTGTACAGATTTTAAGGGGGGCCCGACCCGGGTGTGTACCTAAGAGGCTTGGTGGGCTGCGATGCGAACGCAAGGAGGATCGGGTGTTGGGCACGAGCGAACTTGAAAAAAATTCCAGAAGTTTGTGCGGGCCGTTTATAACTACTTCTTCGTGTGGATTTTGATAACTACTTCCGGGAGAGACGAAGGGCTGGGAAGCCTGCATAAAGAAGTATGGTGTCTCCAGGTGTTATGTGATTTGTCCGGGGTCGCTTGCGCCCTCGTTCACATGTTGTCGCATCCGATAAAACGCTGCCCAAAGCCGTTCAAGATCTTCGTCTGAGATATTCCTGATGATATTGTCGTAGTTCTCGGGAAACTCCCCGCGTGTCAACATTCCCGCTAGTTCGTCTATGTCCGGCGTGTTGTTCGCATTAGCTAACATTTGTCTGAACTCACATTTCGTACAACTGTCGCCATCGAGCTACTCGCGGCGTGCTCTTTTGGTTAACAAACTAAAGTAAAACCGTCGATTCCTCAGAACTCAACAGGTCGGGATCGAGTTCCTTTAAACTGACCTCGATCTATGCTTTTCCCTGGTCACATCGCGGAGACGGAGCGTCAAGCCGGTGAATTGGGCTCCGGCTTGTCGGAGCCTCGTTTTTCGTGATCTTTGGCGCCTGAACCCCGATCTCCCGAATCCTCCGAGTTATCGCTTCTCGTCAGGAGACGCTGTCGAGCCAATTCCGCAAATTCCGCGCGTATCAGGTCGTCGACAAGATCCGTTGCTTTTTCTTCGTTTGCGGATTCCGACGATGTGAATGGACCGTTCCGCAGGTAAAGGCCTACAATATCGCGGACCTTCTCTTCGAACCGCGGATCGTTGGACAGCTTGAAACGTTCCACTCGATGCGGTTGCACGTCGTGGCGTTGCCAGACCCGATGCACGATTGATCTCGATACCCGCAGGTGAGCGGCAAGCGTGCGTACACTCCAGTGAGTGCTGCCGTCCCCAGGTCGCGTCTGCAGAGTCGTGTTCAGGATGCGTTGCTCCAGCTCTCCCGTTAAAACCTTCGGGGAACGCCTACGCCTGCGAATTCCAGTGACGGCGGCGAGTCCGTCTTTCGTAAACGCGGCGCGTAACGCTAGCACAGTCGGACGAGAGATCTTCAGTTGGTCTGCAATACCTGCATTGGCTACACCCTGATGCGCGAGCAACAAAATCTTGCAGCGGAGCGCCATCTTCTGGGATGAGTTGCCGTTTCGAACTAACACTTCGAGTTCCCGCCTCTGGTCCTCGGTCACCGCCAGCGGTTCCCTCGGGCGATCTCCTGAAAAGTGGGGGCCGGAACAACCTCGTAGTATCGCGGGATGGCGAAATGAGTAACCGCCGCGCCGTGGTTGCGATTTAACGAATGTCGCACCACACGATTTGCGCCGAACTCGCGCTCGTTTGTGGCACGAGGCAGGTGGGGAACTGGATCAAATTCAATATTTACTCGGGCATGTCAGCGTTCAAACAACGGAACGGTACCTGGGCTGCAACCAGCGACTTCGGAACGCGGTCAGCGATCGAATCGGACTCGAACCGGATGAAACAGCGTCGGAGTAACGCTGCCCAACTTCGCGTTCACGATGTCTGCCCTCGTTACTTAGGGGGGCGGCGACTATACGTCAAATAGGATCCGTAAATACTGCACCTTTAGCGAGGACCTCCGCGTCATACGGGTTTCCTCATGCGATTGGCGGCTCATGCTCTCTCAGTTTGAGAACCCTGAGGCGCGATCGCGATTGTCGGCGCGATCGCGATGCCCGACGCCTACAATGCTTCTGCGGCCAGCTTGGATCTGGCGTCCTTCACCATGGAGATCAGAGTGGCGCGCACTTCCTCCTGCGTGCTGACCGGATTGGCGAACGCCAGACGGACCAGACCTGTCCAAATTCGGACTACGGCTTGAGGCGGTAGCTCTGCTACGTCGAATCTGAGTTCGCAAAAACCAAATTCAACCAACGGAGACTACCCCCCTGAATCGAGTGCAACATTTTCTCCCAGCTTCTCCAGTTGTTCCCGCGTCAGGACTTTCAGCGAGCAGTGAAGGAGCATAAGGCCGAGCGTCACGCGCGCGGTTTTGGTTGCTGGAGTCAGTTTGTGGCGATGTTGTTCTGCCATCTAGGTCAAGCCAAATCGTTGCGGGAGATTTGCAACGGTCTGATGGCGATCGAGGGGAAGTTGAAACATCTGGGTGTAGACCGCCCGCCGAACAAGAGCACATTGGC
>DASQLD010000077.1:0-5444 GCA_035630195.1 Bryobacteraceae bacterium | reverse complement strand
AATGAAGGCGATAAAGAACGCGAACTCGTGATCCTTCAGGAGGGAAGTGAATGCGCGCATTCAGGCTTCTCGCTTGCACCGTGTGTTGTGGCCTGTTCGTCCATGCGTGCTCCGCCGGGCCACAGGTGATTCCAATTCCGGCGCCCGCCGAGAACGCTGCTGGTTCGTTGGAACGGCTCAACGAGAACTATCCGGAAGTGCTCTCCGCCATCAGCACGGCGATGGCACGAGAGCTAAAATTCCCAACGATTCAGGGTGTCGTGAGTTTTTACTCTAACTATCAAACCTTTGAGAACGGCTTGGCGGCGGAGTTCGAAGCAAACGCTCGCCGGGCGGAAGAGCGCACCGGTAGGAGACAACCGGAAGCGGTCAGACAGGAACGGGTCGCCTTTTTAGCTCGCCAGCGCTCGGTCACGGCTGCGGCAGTGGCAGTTAACGATAACGTTCTAGTTCATGAAATCGCTTTCAGACGTTACCCGTGGAGCGAGCGTGTTCGGGTACTGGCGCACGAGATGACCCATGTACTGCAGCGAAATTTGGCCGGGCACCGGCCGGCGAGTTGGGAAAATTGGCTGATTGAAGGATTTGCCGATTGGGTCGGCTACAAAGTTCTCGATAGTCTAAATATTGAGAACTTTGCCAAAAGTCGCCAGGGGGTCGTGGATTCCGTTATCGCCGGTAGCGCGCGCCAAACTCTGCCGTCGCTGCTACAACTGCATACCCAGGGCGAAATCCTGACTTGGACCAGGGCCCAGGGTCGCCACGCGGCTTATGGCCAGGGTATGGTCGCGATCGATTTATTAGTCGAAGAAAAAGGAATGGCCGCGGTGCTCGATTATTTTCGTAAATTCTCCAAATTAAATAATCGTCAGGGCAATTTTTCCGAAGCCTTTGGTGAGACGCTTGAGAATTTCGACGCCAGGTTCAGTCAATACGTGGCAAGGATCAAAGGAAGGTAACAGGGCTTTTCGGTGTATTGGTTTTCCCTCGCACCCGGTGATGGCGAAGCTGAAGGTAAAGATGTTTCGAACCATTGCGCATCGCTAACTAGACTATCTCGCCGTCGCCAGCAGCTCGTCGTAGTTATGCTGGCCAAATTGCCGCTTTCCCGCTTCCAACTCACGGAAAATCTCCAGCAGCTTGCTGCACAGCGGCATCTTCATTCCGAGCTTTTCACCTTCCTTGACGACGTAGGCCAGGGTGAACTCGACTTCGGTGCGAAGCTTGTTCTGGACGTAACGCAGCGGGCCTTTGCGATCTTTGGGTTTCCAGGTCTTGGCGAAGTTGTTGACCGTTGCGAGGCGCTGATCGGCAGAGTGGCGCGGGTGGAAATCGGCTGGGGAGTATTCCGCCAATTCGATCCAGCGCACACCGAGAGCGTCGCCAACGGCAACGATTTCGGTAAAGAAATCGGCCATGGCGCGGCGATCGGCCTCCGTCGTACAAGTTGTCGACAGGGACGCGTCGGCGAGGGAACCGTAGTATCCAAGACAGGTGTAGGTGAGCTTGCTCCAGAGCACGCCAAGAATGTTGTCGGAGATATCGGTTTCCATGACGGCGTTGAGGCTTTTGTGCAGCGCTTCCAAAGGTGGCGTGGTCTTGCCGTGCAGGTGGCCGAGGTATAGGTGGCCGCGGATGTCGGTCTGGACATGGCCGGGGCCGATTTTGCGGCAGCCCATGCGGATCGCCATGCCGAGGGTGCGGTCGGCGCCGACTTTTTCTTGCAGCAGCGGCGGATTGATGCCGTTTTGCATCGACACCAGCAGGCCGTCGGACGCGAGATGGGGCAACACGGTGTTCAAAGCGTCGGCCGTATAGTTCGATCGCACGGCGATAAAGCCGATGTCGAACTTGCCGCTAATCTCATGAAGCTCGTGGGGATAAAGGATTTTGACCTTGACGTTGAACGGGCCGTCTGGGACGTCGACATACAGCCCTTTCTCGCGAATCGCGCTGACATGTTCCCGGTCGATGTCGACAAAAGTGATATCCGCGCCGGCGCGGGCTAGCCTGCCGCCGATGATGCCGCCAATGGGGCCGGTGCCGATAACGATCATGCGCTGCATTGTGGTTCCTCTTCCGATTAAACTACTGGATTCGACTAGCGAAAAGCAATAAATACGCAAAAAGGCGAGACCGGTCAATGTCGCAGAAATGACTCACGACCGCATTCAATGATGCCGCTCTGAAAAGACAACGAGGCTAGTAATGCCGTACCCGAGTTTGCTACCCCGCCGACTACGCTCACTACGAGCGAGAGGTGACTACGCGCAGTTAAATTTTTGAAACATAGCTTGAAAGGCCCGGGATTTGCGTGTTTGGCGCCCACTTGGGTGCTTTTGGACCGGGTTGGCTACCGGCTACGACAATCGATTTTCGCGCCTCTGTAGATGGGCTAAGGGTATTCCGGTTTGAAGAGCCGTTACCATGATTGACTCGATGAAGTCCTGGCAATAAAATGCTTGCAGAACTTAAGCAAAAAGTTTGTCTGATCGCTTATGGATTATTCCCAACTTTGGCCTGCTAAAGTTTCACCTCACGAACAAATGCTGCTCGATCTTCAGGTCGGAGAAGCACGCTACTCCGAGCCGCATCACCAAACAATTAAAAGTCGGCAAGACCGCTGTTCGGCACCACTTTCGTTTGCTCAGCAACGACTATGGTTTTTGAAACTGCTGGATCCCGCTTGTACAGCTTACAACAAATCGACGTCCATTCGCCTCCATGGCGATATTGATCGAGAAATGGTGAAGCTGGCGCTGAGCGCTTTAGTCGAGCGACACGAGATTCTCCGAACAAACTTCCGAACGACGGATGAAGGAATTCTGGTACAGCGGATCAATGGAGAGCAATCCATAGATCTCAAAATCATAGAACTTGCGGAATCTACGAGAGAAGCGCAGGAAGACGAGCTGCAACGCGTAATTGTTAGGTTTACAGAACTGCCCATCGACCTCTCCCGTGACCCACTGCTGCGAGCCGTCTTGATTAGACTTGCTGAGAATGACCATGCGTTGGTGGTGATAACACATCGCATCGCTTTCGATGATTGGTCCAACGAAATTCTTTGGCGCGAGTTTGCAGCGCTGTATAGCGCTTTTTTGAAGGGCGAATCTTGCCCCTTCCCCGTACTCCCGATTCAATATGCGGATTATGCCTTGTGGCAACATCGGTGGCCGCAGCCAAAGATCCTCGACAAGCAACTCGACTACTGGAAGAAGCAACTTGACGGCATTCCAACTTTGCAGTTGCCCACTGACCGCCCTCGATCCTCAAATCACAGCTATCAGGGTGCCGTGCGATCGTCCTTTCTTTCCAAAACTCTGTCGGAGCAACTGAAAGCGCTCAGCCGTCAAGAAGGGGTTACGTTGTTTGTGACCTTATTGGCGGCCTTTCAAACCTTATTGTTCCGTTATTCGGGACAAGAGGATTTTGCGGTGGGTACGCCCATCACCGGTCGGAATCATGCCGAGATCCAAGACTTGATCGGTTGCTTCGATAACAAGCTAGTGCTGAGAAGCGACCTCGGCGGTAATCCTACCTTTCGGGAGCTGCTCAAACGCGTGCGTGAATTAATTCTTGGAGCCTGTGAGCATCATGACGTTCCTTTTGAAAAGCTGCTGCAAGATATCAAGCCCGAGAGAAATCTAAATCAGGCACCGCTTTTCCAAGTGCTGTTCGCCCTTCAGGACGTTCCGGCGCAGCCTCTAAAAATCCCCGGTCTTGATGTGAGGAGGGGAAACGTCGACAGGCACATTGCCATCTATGATCTGAGTTTCTCTCTGCAGGATGAGCCCGACGGGCTTAAGCAATCACTGGTGTACAGCACTGATCTCTTTGAAGCTTCCACGATGGATCGTTTACTTGCCCACTACGAAGTTCTGTTGGAAGGCGTTGTTGCGGATCCGGACCAAAGAGTATTGCAGCTGCCCATTCTTCCTCGGGCGGAGTGGCATCAGATAGGGGTCGATTGGAATAATACGGCAAAACCATATCCCGGCGATAAATGTATTCACAGTCTCTTCGAAGCGCAAGCGCAGTTGACTCCGGACGCGGTCGCGGTTGTATCCGAAGTGGAACAGCTCACCTATCGAGAGCTCGATGAGAGATCCAATCGACTCGCTCGATACCTTAGAAACATGCGTGTTGGAGCAGACGTTCCTGTGGGCATTTGCGTCGATCGATCTATGGAAATGATGGTGGGAATCCTCGGCATACTGAAGGCCGGAGGCGCTTACCTACCCCTGGACCCCGCTTATCCGACAGAACGCATTCGGTTTATGTTGGAGGACACTAAGGCACCGGTCCTGCTGACTTCCCATCGCCTCGCCGTGCAATCACAGATGTCTTTTACAAATGTGGTATGTCTTGACACCGACTGGGCAGAGATTGCCGCAGAAAGTGGGATGAACCTGCCGGTTGAAGAAACTAGCGATAAGCTCGCTTACGTTAACTACACGTCCGGTACCACCGGCACGCCAAAAGGAGTTCTGATTACACATCGGGCTCTGGTGAACGCCAGCTTAGCCGCGGTTTCCCAGTACGACATCAAGGAAAGCGACCGGGTGTTACAGTTCGCTTCGCCGAGCTTCGACGTAGCCGCTGAAGAGATGTTCCCCACATGGGTGGCCGGCGGCGTAGTCGTCATGAAATCTAATCGGATGCTGTCGATAGCGGAGTTCGTTGCCTTCTTGGATAGGGAAATGGTGAGCGTGGTCAATATCCCTGCGCCCTACTGGCATCAGTGGGTTGCCGAGTTGGAATGTTCCACGATGGCGATCCCGCAAGCGCTCCGGCTGATCGTGGTAGGTAGCGATTGTGTATCACCGGAAAAAGTCCGTGCATGGCACAAAGTTGTCGGTGACGACGTTCGCTTGATCAATGCTTACGGTTGTACTGAAGCCACAATCACATCCACTATTTTTGAAGCCACGCCGCACCGGTCACACCAGGAGCTGACGCCGGTGCCGATTGGTCGCCCGATATCCAACACGAAGGTTTACATACTTGATGCCACGCTGAATCCAGTTCCCATCGGCATACCAGGGGAGTTGCACATCGGAGGTGCAGGAGTTGCGAGGGGGTATCTTAATAACCCCGCCTTGACAGCGAATAAATTCATCGACGATCCGTTTGCTGGAGCGGAGCACGGCCGCCTCTACAAAACTGGCGACCTCGCGCGTTATCTGTCGGACGGCAATATCGAGTTGTTGGGACGCATGGATACCCAAGTGAAGGTCCGGGGCTTCAGGATCGAGACGGAGGAGATTGAAGCCGTCCTCGCCCAACATCCATTGGTACGAGAGAGCGTGGTTCGAGCCTGGCAGGATGAAATCATCGAGACACGACTCGTTGCCTATGTGGTCTTGACGCAACCCGCGGTTTCGTCGACTGATGCCCTGAAGGCTTTTCTCAGAGAAAAACTACCGGATTACATGGTGCCG
>DASQLD010000076.1:0-15746 GCA_035630195.1 Bryobacteraceae bacterium | reverse complement strand
GCCAATGTGCTCTTGTTCGGCGGGCGGTCTACACCCAGATGTTTCAACTTCCCCTCGATCGCCATCAGACCGTTGCAAATCTCCCGCAACGATTTGGCTTGACCTAGATGGCAGAACAACATCGCCACAAACTGACTCCAGGAACCAAAACCGCGCGCGTGACGCTCGGCCTTATGCTCCTTCACTGCTCGCTGAAAGTCCTGACGCGGGAACAACTGGAGAAGCTGGGAGAAAATGCTGCATACTCGATTCAGGGCGGTAGTCTCCGTTGGTTGATTTGGTTTTCACGAACTCAGATTCAACGTAGCAGAGCTACCGCCTCATGCCGTAGTCGAATTCGCACAGGTCTGGAGTTAAAGTGGGCACCTATGAGGATGTTGGTTGGACTTCTTCTACTCGTTCTTGCGATTCCAGGAGCGGCTCAGCAATCATTTCCGCCTTGGACGCCGGGGACTCTCGATATGCATCAGATCAATACCGGGCGAGGCAATTCTGCGCTGCTGATCTTCCCGGACGGCACGAGCATGTTGATCGATGCAGGCGACGGCGGCGTCTTGCCTCCGCGCGGGACTGCTCCACGACCCTCCGCCGATCGCAAGCCCGGCGAATGGATCGCTCGCTACGCCCGCCACATGCTTGCTCATGATGCAAAGCCTGTTATCGACTATGGATATCTGACCCACTTCCACGACGATCACATGGGCGGCATCACCGATGTAGGGAGGCACATGCCGATCCGGATGATGATCGACCGCGGCTGGCCAACATACGACTACCCAGACAAGCTGGAAGGCCCGGCGATGGTGAAGTACCAGCATTTCCTCGAAGGATTGCAGGTGGAGCGACTCAAGCCCGGACGCAACGATCAGATCGTACTGCGCAGGGACGCCAAGAAATACCCGAACTTCGAGGTTCGCAACATTGCTGCCAATGGCGAGATCTGGACCGGCGTTACAACAACAACCCGCGAGCATTTCCCGCCGTTAAAGGACCTGCAGCCCAACGAGCGACCGACGGAAAACATGTGCTCCATGGCCATTCGTATCAGCTATGGCAAGTTCGACTACTTCACGGGCGGCGACATGCCGGGCGCTCGGCGTGAGAATGCGCCTCTCTGGAATGATGTCGAGACGCCGGTAGCGCAAAGCGTGGGGCCCGTCGAGGTAAGCGTTCTGAATCATCACGGCAATCGAGATTCACAGAACGCCTTCTTCCTCTCGGCGCTTCGGCCACAGGTCTTCATCATTCCCGTATGGTCATCGAATCATCCGGGCGAGGACGTTCTGCATCGTATGTACTCCACGCAGATTTACCCAGGTCCGAGGGATGTGTTCGCCACGGGCATGCTTGAGGCGAACCGGCTTGTGATCGGCGCTTTGATGGACCGGCTCAAGAGCGCGCAAGGACATATTGTCGTGCGCGTCGATCCGGGCGGCGACTCGTTCCGTGTGTTCATTCTCGATGATTCAGCGGAGACGTTCCACGTAAAGGCCGTACATGGCCCCTACCGATCCCGCTGATATGCTATTCTAAGTTTGGAAGTTTAATCCGCAATCCCTTCCTCCGTTTTGTTGGCGCGCTGGTTTCTTCCCATAAACAAGACTTAATGAATCAATTTTCTGAACTGCCGCTCTCTTCGTGTTTGAAGAGCGCGCTTGCCCATCACGGCTTTGAAAAACCGACCCCTGTCCAGGCGGAAGCAATTCCGCCGGCCTTAGCGGGCCGAGACCTGATCGCTACCGCACAAACCGGTACCGGTAAGACGCTTGCGTTCGTACTTCCGCTTTTAGAGAAGTTGTTGCAACAGCCGGACGGTTCCGGCGTGCAAGCTGTCATTCTCACTCCCACACGGGAACTGGCAATCCAAATCCACGAGACCTTTGCCAAACTCGCCTCCGGGACCACCATTCGCGCCGCCGTTGTCGTTGGCGGCCTTAGTGAACAAACCCAGCTCCGTCAGATTAAGGCGGGCGCTCGCGTACTGATCGCGACCCCCGG
The DNA here is from genome assembly GCA_035630195.1 of Bryobacteraceae bacterium. Taxonomy (GTDB): domain Bacteria; phylum Acidobacteriota; class Terriglobia; order Bryobacterales; family Bryobacteraceae; genus DASQDN01. Next base: position 13,748 of record DASQLD010000076.1, on the reverse strand, counting down.
CCGATTGGTCGATTACCTCGACCGCCGATTGGTCAAGCTGGCCAAAGTCAACCTAGTCGTGCTCGACGAAGCCGACCGGATGCTGGACATGGGCTTTTTGCCCGTCATCCGCCGCATTCTCGGCGAGACGCCGTCGACCCGGCAAACCCTGTTCTTCTCGGCCACGATCGAGACGTCGGTGGCCAAGCTGATCGACGGCTATCTGGTCAATCCCGTCCGCATCGCCATCGGTTCGACTACCCGGGTAGCTGATAACGTCAGCCTCCGATTGTACGAGATCGATCAGGACCGCAAACTCAATCTGCTCTGCGACATGATCGGGGCAGAGAAGGGCGCTTACCTGGTTTTCGTTCGGACGAAACACGGGGCCGACAAGCTCGCCAAAAATCTTGGCCGCATGGGCGTCAAAGCCGCCCGTATTCACGGGGATCGCACACAGAATCAACGCAATGAAGCGCTTCGGGGCTTCCAGCAGGGTTCGTACCGAGTCCTGGTGGCCACCGACGTTGCGGCTCGCGGCATTCACGTCGACGGTATCTCGCACGTCGTAAACTACGATCTGCCGCAGGTTCCGGAAGATTTCATCCACCGTGTCGGCCGTACAGCCCGCGCGGGCGGCAGCGGAATCGCTTCGACCTTTGCGACGCGCGCCCAGCGCAGCGATATCCGAAAAATCGAGAAGTCGCTTAGCTTGACCCTTACAAAGACTGCCGTTGCGCAGACGGTACTCGACAGCGCGGTGATCGTAACTCCCAAAGTGGTTATGCTGCCACAGCAACAACAGCAGAGACTGGCTTCGGCGAATCGCGGTCCGTGGCGTAAACAACGCTACGGGCGTTAATCAACCCCATCCCAATAAAAAGGGGCGGCTCATAAGAGCCGCCCCTTTTTTCTCGTGTTTGGCCCTCTGACTAGACAAACTCCTGCTCATTAGATTTCCTCCTGCAAAGAACGTAAGAAACAGAAGCTTGCGTTCCTGTTGTATCTAGTTATATGACTAGATAGAAGGAGGACTCATGGGATTCCCTACCAAGGTCCAGTTGATCAAGCGCAAAGAAAGCGAACAGTGGTACATCAACTTCCCGGCCGCGATCGCCCAAGCTATGGAGTTTGAACGGGGCGAAACCGTCGAGTGGATTATTGAGGATAAGGGCCAGCTTGTGTTGCGCCGGAGAACCCCTCCGGCAACCGTACTGAAAAAAAACGTCAGCCGGCCGAATCATGATGGCCTGGAACGAGCTCTTCGATCAGGCCTGGCCCGCATTCGCACAGCATCGGACTTTCGAGCGGGCGCGTGGACTTGCCGCTTCCGGCCTCGCCTGTCTCGGCCGACACACCGTCTCCGGGGTGCTGTGTACGGCTGGGACAGCAGTTTGTTGACTGGTCCGGCGCTTATCGCTTGTTTGAACAGGAACGGCTCGACTTGAACGCCTTGTGGCGCGTTCCCCTACGCAATGTTCTGACCGAACTGCCAGCTTCTGCCCCTGTCGTTGCTCTCATTAATGACACCCTGGTGCGCAAACGCGGCCACCATATCAGCGGCACCTCGTGGCGGCGCGATCCGCTGGGTCCACACTTTGCTGACAACTTTATATGGGCCAGCCGCTTTCTCCAGATCTCTCTCGCTTTACCAGCAACCCCGGGCGCAGCCGCTTCGGGGCTCGCGCCATTCCCATCGATTTGCTGCATGCTCCCTCGCCGCGAAAGCCCTCTCGTCGTGCCACTCCCGAGCAGTGGCAGAACTGGCGCATAGCCTCAGCCGCTTCCGCCATCAGCAGCAAAGGCGCTCAGCGCCTCCAAGCTCTCCGCCAAGCCATCAATGAAGAGGCTGGTTCTGATCGACAACTGATTGTCTGCGCCGATGCAACTTTCACCAATTCCACCGTTCTCAAAACGCAGCCGGGGCCGTACTAGATTCTGACGACGAGCTGTTCACAATTGCCGATCTTTCGCAGGTATGGGTCCAAGCGGAGGTGTATGAAAAGGATCTGGGCCGCGTACAAGTTGGCCAACCGGCGTTCATTCGCGTGGACACATATCCGGACATACGGTTCTCTGGGAAGGTCACTTACATTAGTGACATTCTCGATCCGCAAACCCGCACTGCCCGAGTTCGTTGTGAAGTTGCCAATCCAGAGACCAAGCTCAAGCTCGACATGTTTGCGACAGTCGAACTGCCCACCAGCTTTCGCCGCACGGCGATAAGCGTTCCTGTCTCTGCCATACAGCAGCTCGACCACCGGAATGTCGTGTTCGTCCGGGATTCGCAAACCACGTTTCAAGTCCGCGCCGTGGATCTTGGCAGGCAAGTGAAAGAACAAGTCGAGGTGCTCTCGGGAATCAAGGAGGGCGAGCCCGTTGTTACGCAAGGAGCGTCTCACTTGAAAGCGATACTTGCGGGCAAGGACTTGGGCGAGGAGCATTAACATGAACAAGCTTGTCGACGTCTCGCTCAACAACCGGTTTCTCGTCCTGCTTGGCACGCTGCTGCTCATTCTTTTTGGAGTGCACGCGCTCTCCCGGCTTCCCATTGATGTTGCGCCGGATATTACGCCCAATCAGGTGCTGGTGCTCACACGAGCTCCGAGTTTGTCCCCGCTGGAGGTTGAGCAGCTTCTCTCTTTTCCCGTCGAAACAGCGATGAGCGGCCTGCCCGGTGTCCAGAGGATCCAGTCTGTATCGAAGGCGGGACTCTCTTACGTCGCTATTTATTTCAGCGACGATATGGACCCTCACTTCAGCCGCCGTCTCGTCATGGAGCGGATGCCTGAGGCTCGCGACGCAGTCCCAGAAGGCGTCGGAGTTCCTGAAAAGGGACCTATTGCGACAGGACTTGGCGAAATCTATCAGTTCAAGGTCTCCGGTTCCGCATATTCCCTCATGGAACTGCGGAGCATTCTTGATTGGCAGATCGCGCCCAAGTTGCGAACGGTACCCGGAGTGGTTGAAGTGAACACACATGGAGGTCAGCTCAAGACGTACGAAGTTCAGGTGGATAGCGACAAGCTGATGGCCTATCGCATATCCTTGCGCACAATTATCGATGCGCTAGAAAGTAACAATGCTAACGCCGGTGGCGCGTACCTGGAGGGATCGGAACAGCAGTCATTAATTCCGGGAGAAGGACTTATCACAAGCCTTGTGGACATCGAGAACATTGTGGTGGGCGCTTCCGCGACCGGAACTCCCGTTTTAATTCGCAACGTCGCCAATGTCCGTTTCGCACCGATGGTTCGTCAGGGATTTGCGACGCAAGATGGCAAGGGGGAAGTGGTGATCGGAGTCGCCATGATGCTGATTGGCGAGAATTCCCGGGCCGTTGCCGAGTCGGTCAAGAGTCGTCTAGCGGAGATCCAGCGCACGCTGCCACGCGGCGTACGAATTGAAGAACTGTATGACCGCACGGATTTGGTCGACCGTACGATCGAGACAGTCAGACGTAATTTGATCGAAGGCGGACTTCTGGTGATTGCGGTACTGCTGTTGCTGCTCGGTAGTTTCAAGGGCGGCCTCGTGGTTGCGATCGCGATTCCGCTGTCTATGCTCGCTGCATTCTTCGGGATGGTTCAGGCAGGCATCTCGGGAAACTTGATGAGTTTGGGCGCCATCGACTTTGGGCTGATTGTCGACGGGTCGGTTGTGATGATCGAGAACATACTCAGGCGGCTGGGACACGAGGATCCAGATCGCAGCTTCATGGAAGTAGTCCGGGATGCCGGGCAGGAAGTATCGCGGCCGATCGTCTTCGGCGTGCTGATCATCGTTCTGGTTTACGTTCCGATTCTCGCGTTAGGTGGCGTCGAGGGCAAGATGTTCAAGCCCATGGCCGCGACCGTTCTATTCGCGCTGATTGCTTCGCTGATTATCGCCCTGACGCTCATGCCCGTTCTAGCGTCGTTTGTTTTTCGGAGAAGGCATATCGAGAAAGAAACGTGGATCATGCGGCACGCCAGCCGTGGCTATACCGCGGTCTTACGAAGGGCGATTCGGGTACCGATTCTAACCGTAGGGCTCGCCATAGCCTTGTTCGTCGCTTCGCTTTTTCTTGCGCCTTTTCTTGGCGCCGAGTTTATTCCCACGCTCGATGAAGGCTCGATTGTCATCATGATGTTCCGAGTACCGGGAATTTCGGTTGCTGAATCGCTACACGGGAACGAGATCATCGAAAGCGTGCTCCACCATTTTCCCGAAGTCGACCGAGTTGTGAGCCGTACCGGTCGGCCAGAGGTAGCCACCGACCCAATGGCAATCGTTCAAAGCGATGTATATGTGTCGCTCAAGCCTGTATCGGAATGGCCCCAGCATCGAACGAAGCAGGAACTGGTAGAGGCGATGAAACAGGCGTTGGAGAAGGAAGCGCCTGGAGCCGGGTATGGTTTTTCGCAGCCGATTCAAATGAGAACTGCCGAGCTGATGGAAGCAGGGATCCGGTCGGATATTGCGGTTAAGATCTATGGCGACGATCTCGAAACGCTGAGGCGTCTCTCCGAGCAAGTTGCCGCCGTCATACAGGGAACCGAGGGAGCCGGCGACGTGCGGCCCGAACGTGTTGCAGGACTGCCGTACATGCGCATCCGTATTCGTAGAGATGCGATTGCTCGCCATGGTCTCGATGGCGCTGAGGTGCTCAATACGGTCGAGGCTCTCGGTGGAAAGATTGTGGGTCAAGTGGTGGAAGGAAATAGGCGGTTTGCTCTTCAGGTGCGCTTTGACGAGGCGCAGCGATCGAGCGCGGAGGCAATTCGCAATGTGAAGGTCGGCGATGCCGATGGACACTTCATCCCCTTGAGCCAATCGGCTGACATTTTCGACGACGAGGGACCGGCCCAAGTTAGTAGAGAGATCGGCCAGCGACGCATTACGGTTGAGGTCAATGTTCGAAATCGCGATATTGGAGGCTTCGTTAGCGATGCGCGCGCAGCGGTGGAACAGAAAGTTCGTGTACCTCCGGGCTATACGGTCGAATGGGGAGGGAAGTTCGAGCAACTCGAGAGCGCCGCTGCGCATCTGATGATTGCAGTTCCGGTGGCTCTGCTGCTCATATTGGTTCTGCTGTACCTGAATTTCCAGTCCGGTCTTCCGGCAGCACTCATCTTCCTCAATATCCCCTTGGCTGCTTCAGGCGGTGTGTTTGCCCTTGCGTTGCGCGGCATGCCCTTTAGTATCTCGGCGGGCGTCGGGTTTATTGCCCTGTTCGGTATTGCTGTTCTCAACGGCAACGTTTTGTTGACGTACATCCAACAACTGCGAAATAGAGAACGGCCACTCATCGATGCTGTCGTCGAAGGAGCGCAAACCAGGCTGCGCCCGGTCCTGATGACTGCGCTTGTCGCCAGCCTCGGCTTTGTGCCGATGGCCTTTTCTCGGGGCGCGGGAGCTGAAGTGCAACGTCCAGTAGCGACGGTAGTAATCGGAGGAATGGTCACTTCTACTCTTCTGACGCTACTTGTGCTTCCGGCAGTCTAATTGTGGATTGCAGGTCCATCGTTTCGGAAGGGTTCATAGAAAAGAAGGACGGCTCTCGCCGCCCTTCATAGGCAAAACTCAAAGGTCTACTCGTTACTTGTGATTGTTATGGTTGCGATCGTGTCAGACCCCAGCTTGTAGCTACTGCCCGAACTCGGCATGAGTGTGATTTTCACAGCCTCGAGGCCTTCTCTAGTTGTATCCTCGACTGGCTTAATTTTGATATCCAGATGCTTACGGCCCACCGGAATGATGATCGGCGAACCTCCAAGTAGCGCACCCTCCAATCCATCTTCGTTCATCACGACCATCGTGTAGTCGCTTGGATGTACGGCCGAGCTGCCCGAGAGGGTGAATCGCACAGAAAGCGGAGTCGCTGTCGGCGCTTCTGTCAGGTTGATCCGTACCGTTCCTGGATTAACCGCTGTTTCGTTTGCGTCTGGGTCCGTCTGCGTGATGCTCACTACCGGTTCGTTGTCATCGATCGTGACGGAACCGCTGTTAGGCGGACCGACAGTGTATCCCGCTCCGGCGATGACGTTCAGCCCCATGGTCTCCTCAGACTCGATTGCCTGGTTATCAATAGGTTCAACGAGAACATCTGCAAAGGATTTGTTAACTGGAATCACCACTTTGGTCGTGAGTGTCGCGCCAGTAGAATCTTTCAGCAAATAGTCGCCGGTGGCCCCATAGATTGCTGTGCCGATCCGGCTGAAGTTGACCGTCAGCGGGCTGCTGCTTGCGCTCGAGCGGCTGAAGCGGATCACGCCTTTGTTGATGGACGGGTTGCCCGACTCGGACGCATCGGCATCCGGTACGGAGATGGTGATCGTGGGATCGCCCTTCGATGTGACCACGCCAGTGATGCCGAAGTTGAATGGATTCTCATTCGGGTCATTTGTAGTGAAGCTGACTTGCCCGCTGAACCTTCCCAGCTTGGTGGTCGGCAGAACGACGTCGAACGTGTCCGATGTAGCAGGCGCTAAGCTCGACGCCAAGCTATCGGCGCCCGGGAGGAAGCCTGCAGGAAGAGTGATGCCCCCAAGTGTCAGGACACTCTTACCGTGATTGGTCACCGTGAATGTGCGCTTCACGGACGCGGAGCCCTCGGCGACTGACCCGAAATCCGTCGGTGCGATGCTATTGTCCACGATTTCCGAACCATTGCTGGTGACGGAAATCTCCGGGTCGGCGCCTGTGATCTCGCCACAGATGTTGAAGCTGACGGGAACCTCTTTCTCGCCGTTCGTCAGGAACGTAACGACGCCGCTGTGAGATCCGGTCTTCGTTGTGGGCATCTGAACAGTGAACGTGTCCGATTCTCCTGCTGCGATGCTGGCAGACAGATTTTTTGTGACCACAAATCCACCGGAAACGGCAAGCGCGCTGGTTGTCAGAGCCGTTGTTCCACGGTTTAAGACCATAAACGTGCGTGTGACTGCTGTTGCGCTGGCTCCGAAGTCCGTGTGATCGTTCGCAGCCGGAGTTGTGTCGCCGTTCGCAATCACTACGGAATTGCCGCTGAGTTCTACGGCGGGTGTGTCGCCGGTGGACAGAATCTTGCCTGTGATGGAGAAGCGGAATACGCTTTCGTCCGGATCGTTCGTGTTGAATGTGATTTGTCCCGAGTACGTTCCAGGTGCGGAGTCCGGAATGAGCTGCACCGTGAACGCATGCGATTGCGATGGGATCAGAACCGGAACCAGCGGGGATGTCTTGAAGCCCGTGGGCACGCGCAGGTCGCTAATCGTGAGGTTGGACGTTCCGTGATTTGTCACGACGAACCTGCGCTCGATCGCCGGACTAGCGCCTTGCTTCTGTGAGCCAAAGTCAGTGTGATCTGTAGCGCTGGGTGTGTTATCTCCATTCACGATGTCTTTGCTCTTGCCGATGACCATCACTTCCGGTCCGGCAGGTCCGATTCGACCGCGAATTCTAAAGTTGAACGCCTCTTCGTTGGCGTCATTCGTCGTGAAGGCGATGTCACCGTCGAATGTGCCCTGGGTTGAAGTGGGCAGCGTCACGTTGAAAGTGTCCGATGCGCCGGGAGCCAGGCTCGATGTCAATGCGTCGCCGCCGGAGACGAATCCGGAGGGTAAGCTCACGCTGCCTAGGGTCAGTGTTGTGGTTCCGGTGTTGGTCACTGTATACGTGCGCGTCACTGATGGACCACCTTGGACGATCGTGCCGAAGAGAGTCTGGTCGGACATGTAGGGCGTGATATCGCCGTCAGTGATATCTAGGCCGCTGCCCATAACACTGAGCTCCGGCCCGACTACGGTTCCGCGTACTTTAAAGCTGTATGTGGTCTCGTCGGCATCGTTCGTGCCGAATCCGATGTCACCGGTGAATACTCCTGCGCTGGTTGTCGGCAGTTCGACAGTGAAGCTGTCGTTTCCGCCCGCGGGAATGGATGCGTTTAGCCCCTCGATGAGGTGGTAGCCTTCTGGAATGTTTACACCGGTGGTGCTGAGAATGCCGTTGCCGGTATTGTGAACCGTGAACGTTCTGGTAACCGCCGCGCCGCCCGCGACCACTGAGCCGAAGTCAGTGTGGTTCGATGCCTCCACCGTTGAATCGCCATCGGCGATCACCTTGCCATTGCCGCGGACTTCCACTTCGGCCGTTCCGATCGGAGCGCCGCCGTCGTCTTTGTTCGGAGGCAATCCTGGGCCACCCTGCGCAACGTAGCCGTTGCTGCGTCCATCGGCGCTATTGCTGACCCAGAACGAGTAGAGCTTCGCATTGGTGAGGTAGAACTTGAATTTAACGGTGGTATTCGCAAGGGATCCAATGCTTCCGCCGGACCACGTAATCGACTGCTTCGTGCTTCCCGCGCCTGTACCCGTGGCGGATGATGAATGGGACTTGGTGAAACCAGTGACAGGAACACCGCTGGAATTGAGAACTTCCACCTTAATCGATCCGCCGGGAGCTACATCCGCATTCACGAAGAAGTGCCCGGGATTGCTACTGAACTGCACGTTTCGTGTGGTAAGCGTGCCCTCGGCCTCTCCGGCATCGTGCGAAACGAAGCCATCGCGGCGCATCTTGGCGAGACCCATGCGGGTGTGAGTGCCGTCCCAGAAAGGAGAAGTAAAGAAGCCGTCGGGATTTCCCCAACCGCCTCGGGCTGTGTAGTAGATGTAGAGCTCGTCACCGACGACACCCAGCAAACCCCCGACAACCTGAACGTTGCCCCAGTTCCACGGTGTGTTTTTCTGACCGTCGTTCGGGTTCGGATCGTCAGCCGGTCCAAGCCATACGTGACGATCGGGACGCTCGAAGTGGAAGCCATCGCGCGAGTAGCCGAGTGTCAGGTAGTTATGTTTCGGACGGTACGGCGCAACCTGCTGCGGCGGGTCGAAATCAAAATCGTGCTCGGCTTCATAGGCCTGGATGCAGAAGAATCCGAGCATCAGGCTCTCATATGGCGCCATCTCGAAGTCATAAAGGTCCGGAGTCTTGGCGTTCTCCTCGACATCGAGCCCTTCGTCCCAAAGCTGTTTGTCGAGGTTGTCCGCTCTCAACCAATGCGGCTGTTTGCTGAACTTGGCCCAATTGTTGGCGGTGAAGCTATCGCCTTCGGCGTAGCGCTTGTAGCGCGAGTAGGAATATTTCGATTCCTGAGCGCGAAGAAGATATATCCACTTATTGCGGAAAGGATTGAGCGCAAATGTGGTGTGATCTCCCCCTAATTGCGTGTTGGAACTATAAGTAAGGATCGGCGGTGTCCAGTTCGTGCCATCGGGAGACGTACGGATCTCAAGGCCGGCGCGATACCGGCTCATTTTGTAGCGTTCCCATATCGGAACTCCCGGTCTCAAATCGAGCCACACCATGCCGGCATCCCGCTGCGTTTCGTTGATGGTTAGAGGATTACTCGGATAGCGCGTCCACGTAATTCCGTCGGGAGAGGTCGCATAACCGGTCTGAGCCCCATAGCCGCCCATGTACCACATCTTCCAAAGATTCACGGAAGGATCCCACCAGACGCCGTCGTTGTAAGGTGCTCCGAACGGCTTATCTTCGCTTCCGCTTGCTTCCCAGCTTGGCGACGGAAGCGCTTCAAATACCGGGTTTCCGGGATGATCCACGGGTTATGTGGCGTGCGGGTAAGCTTGCTCGTATTAGCTATCAGGAAATCGTCCACGAATAATTGCCGGCCCACATCGATCTTGATGGGATTGGGCAAACCGGTTGTCATGTAATAGGGCTTAACCGGGTCGGCAGGTAGAGTCTCGATAGGAAATATTGGGATTCTCGACAGGATGTTCCGTCGGCTGCTGCAGGACGATCCCGTTGTAGAGCGTTTCGCTCGGCGCGCCAACTGCCGAAACGCTGAGGACGAGCACGGTCGCTACAGCCACTGCTGATCTCGCGGCAGAGTACGATCTCAGGACGCCGAAAAGTGACCGACGGCGTGACTTGATAGACGAATAGTCGCGTTCAATTCTTCCTTACTCATTTCTTGAAATTTAGGGAGACTAAACGCAGTAGTGGTGGAACCGGTAGCAAATTCTCTTATGAATATCAACGAATTTCCTTAAGTCGTTCCGGCGCGTACTGCTTGATATGCTGTAGATCCAATATCCACATGGCGCAAATCACATCCTTTCTGCCCTACCGTTACAGTCCAAAAGCAGGCGAGCTTCACGACCTTGTCACTCAGCCGTATGACAAGATCAGCCCGAAGATGCAGGAGGACTATCTCGCGCGGAGCCCGTATAATCTTGTCCGTGTCATCCTAGGTCCGCGGCGCGATGACGATACTGAGGCGAACAACGTATATACGCGAGCGTCGAAATATTTCAGTGATTGGATCGCGAGCGGCATACTCCAAAAAGAGGCCGAGCCGAGTATCTATGCTTACTCTCAGGAATTTCAGGTTCCCGATTCGGGCGAGACGTTAAGCCGAAAAGGATTTATCGCGCTGGGAGCGGTCGAGGATTACGAGGGATGCGTCGTCCATCGCCACGAACAGACGCTGTCAGGTCCGAAGAAGGATCGGCGGCAGGTATTGGAACACACGAAGGCGCATTTCGGCCAGATCTTCATGATCTATCCCGACCCTGAGGGCCGTGTCGACGCGTTGATCGAAGGCGCGCTACCAGCCGAGCCGACCGCAACCATTACCGACGAGTACGGCGTTCTGCATACCCTGTACAAGATCTCCGATCAGGATGTGATTGCGGCTGTTACGCGCGAGATGGCGGACAAGAAGCTGATCATCGCAGATGGGCATCATCGCTATGAAACAGCCTTGGCTTATCGCAAGGACAATCCTGACTCGAAGGACGCCGAAAGGGTGATGATGACGTTCGTCAACATGCACTCGCGGGGATTGCGCATTCTTGCCACACATCGCGTCCTGAAGGGCTTGAGCGACTTTAACCTCCAAGCATTCCTGAAGAAGGCCGCGGGCTCGTTCAAGATCGACCGCTATGATTCTGTTGCCTCCTTGAAGCAGGCTTTCGAACAGCCTGCTCCAAGCAGTATCCGGATTGGCATGGTGGTCAAAGGAGAAGAGGGTGTATTCCTGCTGGAACGAGATCGCAATAACGGCCTCGACGTTCGCGTTCTGCACGAAGATATCTTGGAAGGTTTACTGGATATAACGCCCGAAGCGGTGCGCGATGAGCACTACATTCAGTACGTGCGCGGGCTCGAGGCCGCTGCCGACATGGTTACGAGCGGTCAGGCGCAAGTTGCGTTTCTGCTTGAAGCGACTACGGTGGAACAAGTAGCGGAGACATCATTTGCGGGCGGTTGTATGCCACAGAAGTCGACGGATTTTTATCCGAAGCTCCTAACTGGTTTGACCATCTATAAGCTGGAGCGCTGAAGCTCGCCGCTTTGAAGAAAACTCTGGACAGAATCTTGTCGCGATCCGGAATGGGATCGCGGACCGATGCGCGGAAATGGATCGGCGCGGGTCGCGTCACGGTGAACGGTAAAGTCGTCCGGACACCGGATCAATGGGTGGACAGCGATTCCGATCGCGTGGCGCTCGATGGGGTGCTTGTCACGGAGCAGGAAAGGGTTTATATCCTGCTCTACAAACCCAAGGGCTACATCACGACCTATCGCGATCCCGACGGCCGGCCGACCGTCTACGACCTGATCAAGGATGCGGGGCAATGGGTAGCGCCTGTAGGTCGATTGGACCAGGACACCAGCGGTCTACTGATTCTGACAAACGACAATGATTTCGCCGACCGCATCACGGACCCGGAACAAAAGATCCCAAAGACTTATACGGTGAAGACCGCCTCGATATTAAGCGAGGACGCAATCGAGCAATTACGCAATGGCGTAAGTCTCAGTGACGGGCCCACGCGCCCCGCCGTTATCAAACGACTCCGAGATTCCTCCAGTTCCACGTTTCTTGAGATCACGATTACCGAAGGCCGGAATCGTCAGGTCCGACGAATGATCGAAGCGATCGGCAGCCGGGTCCGCAAACTCGTACGGACAGCGATCGGGACGGTTGTAATCGGCGACTTGCCGATCGGGAGTCACCGGCCCATGACCCCGAGCGAGTTAAAAGCGCTCGGTGTCCAGCAGGTTCAAAAGTAGGTATCAAGACCCAAACCCTTGAAAATGTTGGGTTCGCGGTACTCTACTAGAAGTAGCGATGCGAATGTCCAAGCGCCGACCCAAGGCGAGCGCCGAAAAACCCGTAACTGCTCTCGCTGTAGTGGCCGAGCTGCCCCGACCTGCCGATCCGTTACTGTTTCTCAACCGCGAGCTCGGACTGCTCTCTTTTCAATATCGCGTTCTCGAGGAAGCGCATAACAAAACGAACCCACTTCTGGAGCGGGTACGGTTCCTCTCGATTGTGGGATCTAACCTCGACGAATTTTTTATGGTTCGTGTGGCCGGCTTGATCGCGCAGGTTGATTCCGGTCTGGTTGAGTCGGGGCCGGACGGATTGAGTCCGTCAGCGCAATTAGTGGCCATTCGTCGTGAGGTGAAGAAGCTGCTTGTCGAGGCGCATCGCTGCTGGCGCGAACTGGCCACCGAGCTGAGCGAGGAAGGCGTCGATGTGCTCGATTACTCGCAACTCGACGATAAGCAGCGCCGGACAGCCGATGCGTATTTTCATGACACAATCTTCCCGGTGTTAACGCCGCTGGCGTTCGATCCTGGACGACCCTTTCCACATATTTCCAATCGTAGTCTGAATCTGGCGGTCCTCATACGCGATAGCGAGGGACAGGATCGTTTTGCGCGCATCAAAGTCCCGAGTACACTGCCGCAGTTTGTACCGCTGGATCGACACCCTAAGCAGTCGGCAAAGCGGCGCCTGCGCAAGCATCTTCACTTCGTCTGGCTGGAGCAACTGATCGTCGCGAACCTTAACGCGCTGTTTCCCGGAATGCGCGTAGTGGAAGCGCATCCCTTCCACGTCACACGGGATGCAGAGGTGGCGATCAAGGAGTTGGAGGCCGAAGATCTCCTCGAGACGATTGAAGCGGGTGTTCGGCAGCGTCGCTTCGGGGATGTTGTCCGGCTCGAGGTAACGGCAGACATGCCGGGCTCCATGCTGGACATTCTGATGTCGAACCTCGAGCTAAGTCCGAGCGAACTCTATCGAATCAAGGGCCCCCTTTCCCTGAGTCGTTTCAGCGATCTGGCCAGTATTGATCGGCCAGCGATGAAGTATCCGTCCTTCGTTCCCGCGCAGCCCCCGGCTTTCCAGAACGCCGATGACGAGGACATATTCGCGTCTATACGCCGCCAGGACGTTCTCTTACACCATCCTTTCGAGTCTTTTCAGCCGGTCGTCGATTTTCTCCGCAAGGCGGCTCACGATCCCGACGTCCTTGCCATCAAGATGACGCTCTATCGTGTTGGCCGCAACTCTCCCATCGTCGAAGCGTTACTGGAAGCGATGGAGGAAGGTAAACAGGTCGCCGTCCTTGTGGAACTGAAAGCTCGGTTCGACGAGGAAAGCAACATTGAATGGGCCCGGGCCCTGGAACGAGAAGGCGTTCACGTCGTATACGGTCTGGTAGGACTGAAAATTCATTGCAAGGTGTGTATGGTGGTACGCCGGGAAGCCGATACGATCCGGCGCTACGTGCATCTCTCGACGGGCAACTACAACGCCATTACGGCGCATGTCTATACTGACATCGGAATGTTCACGGCCAATGAGCAGATTGCCGCTGACGCGACCGACCTTTTTAACTACCTGACCGGCTACTCGGCCAAGCGCGACTTCCAGAAACTCCTTGTCTCGCCCGTGACATTGCGAACGCGCTTTGAGGACCTCA
>DASQLD010000075.1:0-14321 GCA_035630195.1 Bryobacteraceae bacterium | reverse complement strand
TGTTACGACCACCTCGATTTCTTGACGGAGCCCGTCAAGCTTGCGCGATCGCTACTCGACCAGAACATCCATGCGATGAAGATCTGGCCGTTCGATCCGATTGCAAGAGAAAACCATGGGCAATACATCACCCGCCAGCAGATCCGCACAGCCATAGATCCCCTTCGTCAGATTAAGGAGGAGTTTGGCGATGACATGGATGTCGCCATGGAGTTTCATGGCTTCTGGAATCTACACTCCGCTATCCAAATTGCACAGGCGTGCGAAGAATACTCGCCAATGTGGCTGGAAGAAATGTTGCCTCAGGATAACCTCTCCGCTTATGCCGAGCTTGCAGCCGCAACAAGTCTTCCGCTTTGTGTCAGCGAACGATTGATGACACGATGGCAGTTTCGCGAGTTGTTGGACAATGGGGCCGCACGGATTGTGATGCCCGACATTTCGTGGTGCGGGGGCATTTCGGAGGCAAAGAAAATTGCAGTTAGCGCGGAGACTGCTTTGCGTCCCATTGCGCCGCACAACTGTGGGGGGCCGGTGCTGCACGCCGCGACGCTGCATCTGGCCGCCAACGCAACGAATCTATTTATCGCGGAGAGTGTCCGCAGGCACTATGGAGATGAGTATCGCAGCATCGTGACCAATACGAACCCGATCGCCTCGGATGGTTGGTTCGATCTACCGGTGGGACCAGGTTTAGGCGTCGAGCTAAGTCCAGAAACTCTCGCCCGACCAGACGCAAAGGCTCAGATGATTCGCTAGCCGTCTTTTCTCGGCAGGCGTACGACAGGGATCAGCGAAGTGCGGGCGGCAGATGCCGGTATGTTCGAATGGCTTGCAAATTCCGTATTGAGAGTTCGGACAAATTCGTCGAACTGCGCTTGCATCGCTTCCATCTTCTCTCGCATGTTCAAGATGATCTCGACACCGGCGAGATTGACTCCGAGTTCGCGTGTGAGCTTGAGAATAACCTCGAGCCGTTCAAGATCCTCGTCGGTATAAAGGCGTGTATTGCCGTCACTGCGCGAGGGACGAAGCAAGCCTTCCCGCTCGTACATACGGAGCGTCTGGGGATGAATCTCGTATTGTTCCGCGACTGCGGAGATCATGTAAGCGGCCTTTGATCGACCCTTTGCCATATTTGACTCCCGTCAAATCTTCGCCCAGATTTCTTCGCGCGGATCCTCGGTCTGAATCTGCGCCAACTCACGCAACAACTCCTTCGTACGCTCGTCCTGCACTTTTGGCGCCTGCAGCACCACTTCTACGATCTGATCTCCTCGGGAACTCTTCCTGGCATTGTATACACCCTTTTCCCGTAAGCGGAACTTCTGACCATTCTGCGTTCCCTGAGGAATTTTCAGTAGCGCGCGACCATCGATGGTAGGCACTTCTACCTTTGCGCCGAGTCCCGCTTCCGTAACCGTCACAGGTACACGGATCTCGATGTTGTCGCCATCGCGATAGAAAAACGGATGCGGATCGACTCGGACCGTAATGTAGAGGTCGCCTGCAGAAGCGCCGGATGTGCCAGCGTTGCCCTTTCCAGGAACACGCAATCTCGAGCCTCCTTGCACACCGGCAGGAATTCGAACTTCGACAATATCTTGTTTGCTTGTACGCCCATCGCCGTAGCAGGTTGGACACGTATTGCGCAGACGGCCCTTGCCACCGCAACGCTGGCACGTTAAGTTGAATTTCATTGCGCCGGCCATTTGATCGACATGGCCAGAGCCATTGCACTCCGGACAGACAGGGGTGTTGCCGCCCGCTGAACCGCTGCCTTTGCAGGTTTCACATTGCTCCTGGCGGGTGATGTTCAAACGGACTTGCGTGCCCTTGATCGACTGCCAGAAATCGACATTCAGACCGTATTCAAGATCGGCCCCGCGTTGCGGAACCTGTGACTGCTGGGCGCCACGCGCGCCGAAGAACTGACCGAAAAGATCGCGGAATCCGAATGCTTCGGCATCGTCCTCCTGCGCTGTTCCTTGTCCTCCGCGACCCGTATATTCTGAAAAGTCGAACCCACCGAACCCCATATTCGGACCACCGCCTGAAAACGGATGGCCCTCGGCGCCATTGCCAGGCATCGCCTGATCGGAGTAGAAACCGTACTGGTCGTACATCTGCCGCTTCTTCGGCTCGCTCAAGATGTCGTAAGCTTCCTGAACGTTCTTGAATCGCTCTTCCGCCGATTTGTCGCCCGGATTCAGATCCGGGTGATACTTACGCGCAAGCCGCCTGTACGCCTTTCGCAGTTCGTCGTCCGAAGCTCCGCGCGATACTCCCAGCGTTTCGTAGTGATCAGTTTTGGAAGCCATAACGCAAATCTCCGGAAGAAATCCGGGCGAGCGTCAGACGCCCGCCCCTTATCAACCTCAACACCAAAACTTACTTCTTATCGTCGACATCGACGAACTCGGCGTCGACAACATTGTCCGCGGGCTTCTCCGTCCCAGCGCCAGAGGCTCCATCCGTTGCCTCGGGACCTTGGGGGCCGCCCTGGGTACTAGATGAGCGATACATCGCCTCGGCAAGCTTGTGGCTCGCCTGGGTTAGTTTGTCCTTGGCAGCGCGAATCTCTTCGAGATTCCCCGACTGGACTGCCTTCTTGGTCTCTTCGAGAGCTTCATCGACGGCTTTCGCATCCGCCTCACTTACCTTCGACCGATGCTCCTTCAGCATTTTTTCGGTGCTGTAGACCATCTGGTCCGCCGTGTTGCGCTCCGTGATTTCATCGGCGCGGCGGCGGTCGTCGGCGGCATTGGCTTCCGCATCCTTAGCCATTTTTTCCACTTCTTCCTTGGAGAGGCCCGAGGAAGAGGTGATGGTGATCTTCTGCTCGTTATTGGTTGCTTTATCCTTCGCAGTGACGTTCAGAATACCGTTCGCGTCGATGTCGAAGGTCACCTCGATCTGAGGTACTCCCCGCGGTGAGGGCGGGATGTTTCCAAGTTGGAATACGCCCAGTAGACGGTTATGGGTCGCCATTGCCCTCTCGCCCTGGTAGACCTTGATTTCCACCGAGGTCTGATTGTCGGCCGCAGTGGAGAAGGTTTCGCCCTTACGCGTGGGAATCGTGGTGTTACGTTCGATCAGTTTCGTGAAGACGCCACCGAGGGTCTCGATGCCGAGCGACAGCGGGGTTACGTCGAGCAGAAGCACATCTTTCACTTCGCCGCCGAGAACGCCACCCTGTACGGCTGCGCCGATGGCCACAACTTCGTCGGGATTGACACTCTTGTTGGGCTCTTTCCCGAACAAATTGCGGACGAGTTCTTGTACCTTTGGGATACGGGTGGATCCGCCTACCAGCACAACTTCGTCGATCTGCTGCGGAGTCACGCCCGCATCCGTGATCGCCTGCTTGCAAGGAGCTACTACCCGCTGCAGGATGTCGTCGATCATGTCCTGGAACTTGGCGCGTGTGAGGCGCGTAACCAAATGCTTCGGACCGGTCGCGTCGGCCGTAACGAACGGCAGGTTAATTTCCGTCTCGAGAACGGTGGATAGCTCGATTTTCGCCTTCTCAGCCGCTTCCTTGAGGCGTTGGAGCGCCATCTGATCCTTTGACAGATCGATGCCGTTCTCCTTTTTGAACTCGCCAATGATCCAGTCGATTAGACGTTGGTCGATATTGTCGCCACCGAGGTGGGTGTCGCCGTTGGTCGACTTTACTTCCACCACGCCATCGCCTACTTCAAGGATCGAGATGTCGAAGGTACCGCCGCCGAAGTCAAATACGGCGATGGTCTCATCCTTCTTTTTATCGAGTCCATAGGCGAGCGCCGCCGCGGTCGGCTCGTTGATAATCCGTTTTACTTCCAGACCGGCAATCTGACCGGCATCCTTGGTTGCCTGGCGCTGCGCATCGTTGAAGTATGCAGGAACAGTGATGACTGCCGCCGTTACCTTTTCGCCCAGGTACGCTTCGGCCGCTTCTTTCAATTTCGTCAGGATTGCGGCCGAAATCTCCGGGGCGGACATTTTCTTACCCTGGACGTCGACACGGGCGTCTCCCTGGTCGCCACGAACGACCTTGTAGGGGACCAACTTCATCTCGTCGACAATTTCCTCGAAGCGACGCCCCATGAAGCGCTTGATCGAGTAAACCGTATTTTCCGGGTTCGTAACGGCCTGTCGCTTGGCGACCTGGCCGACCAAACGTTCGCCCGCTTTGGTGAAACCAACCACCGAGGGCGTCGTACGACCACCTTCCTGGTTAGGTATCACGACGGGGGAGCCGCCTTCCATTACTGCGACCACCGAGTTGGTCGTTCCGAGATCGATACCAATTATCTTGGCCATGCTTGTGAGATTCCTCCTGCGTTTCCTTTCAGCTAAGACTATTATCAAATCTTAGCGTCTCACTGTCAAGTTTAGATTAGTGCATTACTCACTGTCAGATGCTAGCGACAGGTACGGGAACGCTTAGAGTCCTGAGGCGGAACTTTGGGGAGTGTGTGGCTGCGAGGTGGCCGTCAGCGCTTCAAAGCCAATCTGTTTTCCTTGCACTATGAAGCGTTTAGGCGCATGGCCAACGTAGTTGAACGGATAGCAGGTGACGAGGGTGATTCGCTTTTCCGGTGTCGGATCGAGAACTTCAACATTCTTCGGCCAGACGATTTTCATCCTGTCCACTTCGTACAAGTAGACGCCCTGAGTAGTGACCACACGGATGACATCACCCTGCCGGACCTCTCGTAATCCACGAAAGAATGTGTCACGGTGGGCGGCAACACCGAAATTTCCCTTCTGGCCGGGGAGTGCAGTGTAAGGAACATGGCCAACGGCCCGACTGAGGGTCTTAGCGTCCGCCCCTTCCCGCACCATCGCGGAGACCTTCACGCGCGGTATTTCTATTCGACCTATCAACTGGTTCACCTTTAACTTTTGGGCTTTAGGTGTGGGCGGTTGGCTAGCCTCGGCAGCAGGTTGTTCGGTGTCCGGACGGGCTGGCTTCTTCCAGGTCAAAACGTACTTTAGGTATCCGTACAGCGACGTTTTGGAGCCCTGAAGCGCCTGCTCAAACCGATAATCCTGCCAACTGCTATCCGCCATCCATCGTACTGTTGCGAACCCAGCCCAACCGAGGGAGATAAATCCGACTATCAGGAGGAGAACCTCCACCATGACTAGGGGACGTCGAAAGGTCACTTTACGCCCTCCCCGGCGCTGGAAGACATGTGGACGGCAGGCAGGTACTGGCTTCGGGTGCGAACCTCATATTTTTTCCCATCCTCGGAGGTAGCAACCACTTTGAGTTTGCGAGGTTTACCATCGCTGGACTGCGACGGAACGAACCCGAGCGTATACCGATTACGAATATCCTGGGCGATCTTCCCACAGATCCCCACCAACTGATCCATACTGTCGGGAACGAACGACTCGCCGCCGGTAATCCGGGACAGTTCCCGCAGAAATCCGGGGTTTCTATCACGGTCGCCCGAATCCCAAACACCCACGGTGTACACAGTTGCCAACGATAGCTGCGCCTGCTGAATGATCTGGTCGCGACTCAAATTGCTCGCGTTGTCACCACCGTCGCTGATCAAGACCAGTGTTTTCTTGTCAAGCCGCCCCTCTTCCAAATGATCAAAGCCCGCCTTCAGCGCGTCATACAATGCTGTACGACCCCTAGCTTGGTGAGACATCAGGGCCTGCCGTAGCACGGCCGGGTCTCCGGTAAACGGCATCGTTTTAGGAAGCCCGAAATTGACCTGGTCGTTGAAATTCACAACGAACATCTCGTCTCTGGGATTGGAATTCTTTACCAGCGTGAGTGCTGCGGTTACGATCTCGGGTTTTTTAGGCCGGACACTGCCGCTGTTGTCCATAACTAGCCCCACTGTGACCGGTACGTCTTGCGCGGCGAATACAGTGAGATTCTGTTCGACCTTATTTTCGTAGACCTTGAAGTTCGACTTCTTAAGTCCCGAAACAAACCCGCCCTCAGAGTCTTTAACGCTCACGTCCAAGAGAACGAGTTCCACTTCGCTCGAAACGCGAAACGCGTCCGGATCAGGAGGTGGGGGCGGAACTTTAATGATGGATTGGGGAGGGCCAACCGGTTCCTGCGCGACGGCCGCAATTGCGATGATCGCAATGAACGTTCCAACTAGCACTCGATCGGCTTTCATGCAGGTCTCTACACAGGAAGACGCGCCTGGTGAACTGAAAGGCACCAGGCGCGTCCGGGATTTGTTAACTCTACGATCGATTTAGCTTTCGCACACCAACGCTGGCGCCCAGAGCAAACAAACCGGCTAAGGCTGCCATCGGAATGGGGCTAGCGGTTGTTGGCAGCGTGCGTTCCCGCATTTGTGGCTCAGTAGCCGCAGCGGGTGTCGCTTGCGGGGTTGCACGGTTCTGCGCCATTTCTACTGGCTGTTCAGTGCGTGGGCGGGGTGTCTGAGCTTGCGCACCGTCGGAACGGCTGTACGTTTGCCGATCGAGTTCGAGCTCGGTACCGGCCTTGTCTACTGTTCCTACGCGAGCAGTCGCGAGGTTGGCTTCCGTTTCAGCATAGGTGGTTGGAACCTGCTGGTTCGTCGTGGATGCGATTGCGACAGCTTCGCTCTTCGGATAGGCGAACTCTTGACCAAAGTTGTCGCCGGGATAAAACCAGGCTCGAATAGCTTTTGGCTGCCCCGCCGGTGTTTCCCACCATTGGAACTCTGTCTTACCTGTCGGCTGCAAGCGATAGTTCGGAATTGCAAGTACTGTGGTCTGAAGCTGATCCTCTCTATCGTTGTAGATCTGAACGATAT
Organism: Bryobacteraceae bacterium; assembly: GCA_035630195.1. Classification (GTDB taxonomy): domain Bacteria; phylum Acidobacteriota; class Terriglobia; order Bryobacterales; family Bryobacteraceae; genus DASQDN01. Next base: position 7,551 of record DASQLD010000075.1, on the reverse strand, counting down.
GCCGGTTGGACTGAGATTCGGCCAGCTTCATTACGTAGCGGCCAGGCTGCAAAACTTTGCCTGGTACTTGAACAGCTTCGTTAATCGTAATGTATGTTTTCTTGTTCCATTGGTCAGCCATCAATGCGCTGGGTTGCGTAAGGATTCCAGCTAAACCAAAAGCAGCGGTAGCGGTTATCGCTTTGAAACTCATTATTCTTCTCCTCCACAAAACCTTATCGCTACCAGTAACTGGTAGCTCTTTAAGGCGCTCTCACTCGGAGCGCCCACAGCCTTCCATACGCATGTGATATACCAAACTGTATGCTGTTGGTTTTCAGAGATTTACGCTGAGAAGGGTATTATTGCCTGGTAAGAAATTACCTCGTAAGCGGATCTTCTACCCAGGGAGGAGTTGCCGACATCATGCGAGCTAATTGCGGTTCTACCTTTTCCATCGCGCATTTCATGTCCCAGGCGACCGTTCGATAGCTGAAGTGACCTTTCACGCCGGAACGTAGGCGGCAAATATACTCGGCTTCTGCAAAATCCATCTTAAAAAGGAATCGTGCGCGCGTAGCAAAGGGCAGGATATAGTCGGCGGCCGGCTTGGGCAGTTGCTCTGCGGTAACGAAGACTTCGCGAAGGGCCGTGCCTAGATCAGCGTCAAAACCGGCATCAACCGCCGGCCGGGGTATGGAGTAGCCCAAGGCGGTTCCAAACTCCTGCCGTAGCTGGACGCACCTGCGATGCCGGTGCATATCGCGATAGGCTCCGATGTCCATCACGATATCGTAGACATAGGGACCACCACGGAAAGAACGCAGCAATTCGTCACGCCGTGTACGCGACTGCATGGCCACATCGATCACTTCCATCCTGCGCGATTCGCCCCACGAAGATACCGTGTCGTATAACTCTCGATAAGGACGATCCGTGACCTCGTAGAGAAGGCAAGCCACTGCATCGGTCAACGTCTCCGACGGACGCATTAGATCCACATCGTTGACCTTCGAGGCCACCGAAGGTGACAGATTCTGACGAGCCCAAACCGTCAGGTCGGCTTTAGAGCGCGCCGGGTGCTCATCGGCATCGACAAACTTTGTAAGGGTTGGAGCAACGGGCTCGTTCGCGTCGACCGCAATCCATCCGCAGTCGGCAGGCCGCCCAACACTGCGTCCGATCTCATCGCCAAGTTCGCGGAGTTCCAGATACGGAGACGCCTTCAGCCTGCGAACCTGTTTCTCAAGGGTTCTAATACTAACCACTTGGCCGACGCCGGTCGGAATGCCAAAAAACAGGCAGTAACGGGCGACATCGAATGCGCGGGCAGCAAGATTGCGCTTATATGCCTCCGGTTTCATGTCCTCCGGACGCGGCAGTTGATCTTGATACCACGCGAGCATTCTTTCGTGGACACGAGCGTACGAGGCCAGTAACCGATCAGCCGCAGCACGATACGTAGTTATCTGGTTCTCTGCGAGATCTGGTGGCACGACATAGCCCGATTTCGAGAAATCCTGATACCGGGAGGAGCGAGCCTGACCATCCCAAAGCTGCTCGTCCTCGATCTCCGTGGCGGCTAGTTCCGAAACGCCTTCAAAACAGATTGCCAAATGACCCAAGTCTGCAATGGAAGCGTGGCCGTATTGAAAATAGAAGCTTTCGAGGAACTTCCCGGAGTCGTGAGAGCGGACCCATTCGATGGAGTCGCGAATCGAATCGGGCGACCTGCTATAGCGCGCAAGCGCGTATGCAAGCTTCTCAGGGGGCATCGGAGCGATGGTCAGAACACGACTCATGGGAGAAACATTTAGAGTATCGCGCGAGGGATGGCGGCTATCATGAATACTTGCAGATCAAGATTAGAAAACTTCACGAAACGGCGCAGTTGCCGGTTTATGCCCATGGACCGCAAGAGGATGCGGGGATGGATCTCCGTTCGATTGCGGGCGCTGTCCTAGAACCGGGAATTCCGCAACTGGTCCCGACTGGTTTGTCGATTGAAGTCCCGCCGGGGTATGAGGCCCAATTGCGTCCTCGAAGCGGCCTGGCTTTGAAGCACGCGATCACGTTGCCCAATGCGCCGGCCACAATCGATCCGGGCTACCGCGGCGAAGTTAAGGTCATCCTGCTCAACCTTGGCAAAGAAGCATACGAGATTCATCCGGGCGACCGTATCGCGCAAATAGTGATCGCCAAGTACGAAGCGGTGGAATGGTTGGAATCAGAATTGACCGATTCGACGCGAGGAGCCGGCGGCTTCGGGTCATCGGGCCGCTAAGGGGGTCGCTAATCGACTTCGCCGACTTCACGGTCGAGTCGGCTGGCTAGCGGTTGCGTCTGGCCGGAGTACTTATTGTTCGGCTTGCTGCGATAGGGCATCGATGAGGGACTGGAAAGCTGCTCGAATGTAAACGAGCAGATCCGCATTCCAGGGTAGAGCGCAACGGGCATTCGTCCTAGATTGCTCAGCTCTAGGGTTGCCTTACCACTCCAGCCGGGGTCGAAGAGGCCGGCAGTCCCGTGTACAATAATGCCGATTCTGCCCAGGCTCGACCGTCCTTCAAGCCGACCAAGAACGTCGCTGTCGAGTTCCAGTTTTTCCTCCGTTATCGCGAGAACGAATTCCCGAGGTTGAAGGATGAACGGCTCGCCGGGCTCGACGACAACGCTGCGCATGATGCCCTCGAACGCCGTTTTGGACTTTAGATCGATGTACGGATAACGGCTGTGCTCGAACACATTGAATTCGGATCCGAGCCGGAAGTCGACAGAGCAACTTCCAAACTGGTCCGATGGGAGTTCGGGACTAATCTTGATTTTTCCTGATGCGAGATAGCGTTTGATGTCAACGTCGGAAAGGACCATGGCGGAGACACCATCGTAACAGGCAGGTAACAGGTGGTTTGGTGGACGGCGGGGGGATCGAACCCCCGACCTCTGCATTGCGAACGCAGCGCTCTCCCAGCTGAGCTAGCCGCCCACGAAGTGACGTACATCGCCAGTTTACCACGGGCTTCTTGAGGCTCATCTTGTGTGAGGCAAGACTCCGCGCTGTCCGCTTGGCTGAAAGGCTGAAATATTTGGGTACGCGACTTTTGTAAGATACCTATTCCTGTGTGGATCACTTCGAAACGAGCTGGCTTGTTCCAACGATCCGGACACGCACTGTAATCAAGCCCTGGGAAGTAAGCTTCACGGCGTCCCCGGCCAGATTTAGAAGAACTTGCCGCAAACGGCCCTATTGTCCCTCCATCCACTGTACGGAAGGATCGATGTCGACGACTCGGAGCCCTTGGTCCGTAGTCGGTGCCCAAGATTTTGATCATGGATTGACGAGTTCGCCAAGTTGAAACTCGGTGCTCTGCAGAGTGAGCTTGCCGGCTTCGATCTCGGAAAAGTCGAGAATTTCGTCGATACGCGAAGTAGACCTCCGGCCGATGTTGAATCGTCTCTGTGTAATCGCACACGTTGGTTTGTGAAAGTCTCAAGCAGCATCCGGGTCATTCCGATCACTCCGCTCATTGGCGTTGGAATCTCATAGATCATATTCGCGGCGGACCAGTAATGATCGGAACAGTGCCGGTGTTTGTAAGGAGATCGATCCCTCGACCGAGTATTCCGATCTGTCGCTGCGTTAACCGCAGCAGGTCGTGCCCAGGGAAATGAACCGTACCGTGGACAAGAAGGCGCGGTCGTGCGCAAGCATATGGGTTACGGCAAATTGCGGCGCGCACGCCGAAGCGATCGAGCGTTCCTGCGACGAGCTTTTCAAGCTGTATTTGAACTTTCATTTCATCGGCCGTGCGGCGTGTCCGCGAGTGTAGCGTGGTACGCCGTGGCAGATCCTGCGTCAATTTGCCGGATCTAGCGAGACCTCTCAAGCCAGACATCGCGATCGAGAATAAAGACAGGTTTCCCCACCGCGCCCACAGCCCTTGGAAATCACCAACGACTCAATTCCTACATTCCCACAGCGAGGACGGTCTTCCCGGTTCATTCTTCGATGTGAAAATGCTAGCGTTACAATGGCTTTTCCTTTAGAAAATGGACGAAATCACGCTTGCCGAACAGTTGAAGAAAATGCGCGCCGATTGGGATGCCCGCGCAAAGGAGAACGCCCGTTATTACGTCGCTACGTTGAAGGAAGAGTGGACGGACGACGAGTTCTTCGCATCGGGCGAACAGACCCTGGCCGAGCAGATCCTCAACGATATGATCAATATCTGCCAAGGGAAAGACCCAAAAGAGATGCGTGTCATCGAGGTTGGCTGCGGGGCGGGGCGGATTACTCGTGCTCTGGCGCGTCTATTCGGCGAAGTTCACGCCGTGGACGTGAGCGGCGAGATGGTCGCGCAGGCTCGTGCCGCGCTGGTGGACAGACCGAACGCCTTCGTTCATCAGAACAATGGCATGGACTTATCCGTGCTTCCGGAAGGTCCCTACGATTTCGCCTTCTCGACAATCGTGTTCCAGCACATTCCCAGCCGCGAAGTAATATACAACTACGTTCGGGAAGTTCATCGCCTTCTGCGACCCGGAGCTCTATTCAAGTTTCAAGTGCAAGGGGACGCGACGATGGAGACGACTCCTGACGACACTTGGCTAGGCGTACCGTTTTCGGATGCCGACGCGGTCGAGATGGCCGAGAGATGCGGCTTCGAGCCGCGTCATCGCCATGGCGCGGGAGAACAGTATTTCTGGCTCTGGTTCTTCAACCGGTGACATTTTCGTCCGATTGCTTTCGACGCGACGCCCAGTAGTTCCGCATTCGCTCGGAAACCAGCTTCCGCTCGCTATCAGCCATATTCTTGCGACCGCGCGTCGACAGCGGCGGAGGCTGCTTGCCGTGCAGTAGCGCCTCCAGGTTTCGAATAACCTTTTCCAGCCGTTGACGTTCCTGATAGAGCTCTTCAAGAGCGCCCAGATAATCCATAAAGTGACCTGTTCTCGCTACAAGCTTACAGCAGGTCACTATTGCTGAGACCCCTTTATTTCGTCAAAAAAGGCCAGTAAAGTACTAGCTTATAGCCATACACAGTAATGGCTACGTATATTCCTGCAGCTATGAGGAGTATCGGGATTAGAAGGGCGATTACTAACTTCTGCCACGGGAAACGTTTGTTTTCGCGACTAAGAACCAATAGATACGCAGCGAAAATACCGACGAAATACAAGAGAACCATCGGCAGCGAAAAGAGCATCAGGTTGACGATGTCGGGAGTTGGCGTGATGAGGGCCGCGAGGACCACGATCGCGAGAACTGCGTAACGGGAATGCGCAAATAAGAAGCGAGGCGAGGCAATTCTAAGAAGCGTCAGAAAGAAGATCAGTACGGGAAGTTCAAAAACAACGCCAATGCCAAGGATCACGTTCATGAACAAATCAAAGTAATCCGTGATCGTAATCATCGGCTTGACGTTGACGCTCTGACCGATCCCAAGAAGGAAGGTCAAACCGAAACGAAACGCGACAAAGTAGGCGAACAGACCACCGAGAATGAAGAGTCCCGCGGCAGAGATAATAAACGGCGCCGCGTAACGCCGCTCCTTTTTATACAGACCAGGCGCGACAAATGACCATACCTGAAACAGTAGCCATGGCGACGCTAAGAAGATCGCCGTGAGCATCGGTAGCTTCACCCAGATGATCGAGAAGGGCTCCATCGGGGTGGTCTGGACGAGCGACGTATCTTGATAGCCCAATGACTTGAGCGCGGCAGCGGCGGGAGTCTGAACGATCATCCAGAGCTGGTTGCAGAAGGTAAGGCTGAGAACGAATGCGACTCCGAGGCCGGCCAGTGCGAGAATGAGCCGCTTACGAAGCTCCTCGAGGTGCTCCAGGAACGACATGCGTAGCATGCCATCATCTGCGTCTTCCTCTTCTTCGTCGGGCTCGGGACTTGAACCGAAAGCGGGAGGTGGTGGTGGCGGCGGGGGAGCGTCGCTGCCTTGAGCAACGGCCCCTTCCGCCGGCAGCGTGGTTACAGCAGTTGAGCTGGCGTCCGGATTATAAGCATACGGATCGTCATACGTTCCGTAATCATCCTCGTAAGGCGAATAGCTCGGCTCGATGTGCGTGTTTGCCGAGGTAGGCTCCGCCTGTCCCGGCTGGCTTGGGCCATCCGTGGTCGAAGACTCTTCTGGCGACTGTTTATTGACGTCTTCCGAAGACACTAGCTAGGACTTCACCGATTGCGGATCCTTTGTATCGACTGAGGTGTCGACTGGAGTACCGACTAGCGCGCCATTCGACGCGTTTTCCGGCCTTTCCAGAACAGCTTCTGCCGTTTCCGCCGGGTTGCCATTATCATAGACTCCCGGAGTTGCGTTTGCTGTTTCCTGACCCGCCTGGTCGTCTGCGCCCTGAGGTGCGGATGCGCTTACTGAGGTAGTATCGGCGGTTTTGTTATCGTACGAACCGGAACCGTACTCACCGGTGTCGTAATAAGAATCGTGATTGTAAGTATGCTCTTCCAGCGCGTATTGCCGGGTCACATCCTTCAATGACTCATTCTCCCGCTCAATCGAGTTCATCTCGCGGTCGAACGTTGCTTTAAGCTCGCTCGAGGCGCGCCGGAATTCCGACATCGCCTTACCGATTGTCTTGCCCAGCTCCGGGAGCTTTTTCGGGCCAAACACCAGCAGCGCGAGGACGAAGATGAACACCGTTTCCTGAACACCTAACGGACCCATCTAGTCGGCCTCCATCATGGACTTGCAGTCCTCATTCTAGCGCACATGGGATTTCTCCGACCACAATAACCCACCGCGGCCCTAAAAGTCAGGCACAAAGGAACTATGATGTAAACGTGACTCGCCAACTCATGCTGATCGGCTTGATGGCTGCGGCCTCCATGCTCGCCGCCGTCGAGATCAAACAGGGCACGAAAACCATGGACGTGGTGATTGACGGACAGCCGTTTACCACCCTCTATTACGGAGAAAGTGTGATGAAACCGTATCTCGCCCCGTTACGTGCGCCCTCCGGGAAAGTGGTCACCCGGCGATGGCCTGTGGAGGCCTCCGAAGGAGAAACAAAGGACCATCCTCACCACACGGGTCTATGGTTCACCCATGGCATGGTGAATGACATCGATTTCTGGGCGAATGTAAAACCGGGACCGAAGTTTGGACAAGTGATAGTCGACAAGATTACGACGGCCAAGGGCGGCAAGAAATCCGGCGAGATCGCATTTGAAGCGCGATGGGTCGGCCCGGACGGGAAGCCGTTGCTACGGGAAACGCGCCGGATGATCTTCCATGACGATCCGACGAACCGTATCATCGACTTAGACATCACCCTGACAGCGCTCGATACGGCAGTTAAGTTAGGCGACACGAAGGAAGGCTTCTTCGCGATCCGGCTCGCGGATAAGCTCGCTGAGAAAGGCGGTACGGGGACGATGACCAATGCAGAAGGCGCCCAGAAAATGAAAAACGTATGGGGTAAGCCGTCGCCCTGGGTTGATTATTCAGGCACTTTGGAAGGTGAACAGCTCGGTATAGCCATCTTCGATCATCCCCAGAATCCGAAACACCCGACAACCTGGCACTCTCGCGATTACGG
>DASQLD010000074.1:0-7039 GCA_035630195.1 Bryobacteraceae bacterium | reverse complement strand
CGCGCCGACCATTCCTGTGATTACTGCGGACCGCTCCGCAAGCGACCGCATGCGTGGAAACGCCACGAGACAAAAGGGGATTAACACCAGGTATTGAAAGCCGAAAGAGCCCGGCTGCCCTTCGTAAAATCGATTCGTTTGAAACGTGATGTAAAAGAGCGTAAGAGCGGTCAGTGGCTCGCGGAATCGAGAGTCTTCGAGAATTTCATCAAGATATGGCGAGTGGAAGGTGTCATTGGCGAACGGATAAATCGGATTACCGGAACGAAGGTAAGCCGTCGCATACGGGAAGACTGCGGGCACAAGGAAGAGTAGAGCAGCGAAGGTAACGGACAGACGCCAGTTCGGCAGGCGGCTTCGATTCCGAAACACGGAAAGAATGAGAGTGGGCACAAGCGTCACCGCCAGCGTGATTGCGCCGATTTTCCATCCGATTGCGGTACCAAGGAGCAGACTGCAGATCAGAAGGGTGGAGGTTTGCGGCTGTTCGTGAAAGCGCCACAATGCGATTGCGGAGCCCAACACCATCGCCGCGACGAAGTTCTCCACCATCATCGTGCCCGTTACGAGTTGGACCATCGGGGCCGAGAGAAATAGCGCCGAGACCAGAAATGCCGTATCTTGCGGCAGCCAGGCGCGCACAGCCTGATAAATGAAGTATGCGATGGAGGCCAACATTACCAGGTTCATAATGCGCGCCGCATATTCACCACCAAGAATGTAGGCGAGCGCGTAGCAGAAATCGGCGCCCATCGGCATTAAGGCCCAGACGAATTGTGGGAAATCGAGAGTAAATGCGTGACGTGTCGCCATGTCGGATGCGATGGCGAGATGCATTGATAAGGCATCGGCCCCAGCTTCCGGTTTCAGTACAACCAGCCAGTGGGCAGTGAGCAGATATAACGTCAGGCACAGGCTCCAATAAGCGGGGGCAGTCGTAAGCGACTGCAGAGCCGTCAGCGAATAACGGTGGCGGCGAAACTGAGATGGAGGGTAAATCAGAATGGCGAGCAGAGCCGCGAAATAAACGAGCGGATAATGAACCGGCGTGCGCGCGAAAAGCGCAATGGCAAATGCGATGATGGCTATTCCCGAAAGAAATAGCAGCACCCATTCACCCTGAAAAAGGCGACGCCCCAAGATTACCGATGCCAGGACAATCAGCCCGATAGCAAAGACGGGGGCGACTCCAACTGCATAAGTAGTGCACAGCAGGGCGATACAGCCTAGGGCTGCGACGTAGTATCTTGGCGCTACCTTGAAGAATAGAGCAGAAAGGCTCCAGAAAAGGACAGTAAAGCGAAGGAAACGGCGGATCCCTTCGGGAAACCAATTTGTAGTCTCAAAGAGCTGTTGCGAAAACAGACCACCGATGAGGAGAGCGATCGCGCCGAGAAGCGAGATCAAAAGCAAGACTATAGACCGGATGCGGCGGAGCGGCCAAGCTCGAGCTTACGCTGACGATGCCAGCGGAGGCGTCCCTGGAAGTCCTGCCACAGGCTCGCGAAACCCGCCCAATAGTAACCCGATACAAAGATCGCTAGAAACGGCAGAGCGATGAAATTGTACGTGTCGACTGCGTAGGCCATCATGAACAGAAAATATGTACCGATGGCAAGTTCAGCGTACGGCAACCATCCACTGCGGCTGCGATACTTGGAGGCTTGCAGTTTGATCCGTTGTGTTCCTTCGATGGCGTACTTGGGAGTGCGGGCAAACGCAGTTTGCACGCCGCATAGCGCCTCAAGAACAGCGCGGGTATTGCTGATCGTCAAAGCAACACCGGCCGCCATCAACACAGGAATGAAAAAGATGCCGCGCTTCCAGGACTGAGGATAAAGTTCCCGATGGGCGAGCATGTAGAACGCCGTGATCGACCAGAACGACGCGATTATCAGCGGCATGTCAATCAACACCATCTGCAGCCAGCCCATGTAAAAGCGGATGACCATGACAGGCAGCATGAGAGCGCTGACGACAATCATCATCGGATACGAAATGTTCGGAGTGAGATGGAAAATCGCTTCCATCTTTACTCGTCGCGGCAGGTCCGATTTGAGGATGGTGGGAAGTAGTTTAATCGCCACTTGGGTCAAACCCTTTGACCAGCGCGACTGCTGTACCTGGAAGCCATTCATTTCGACCGGCAACTCCGAAGGACATTCGACGCCGGGAATATAAACGAACTTCCAGCCCTTTAGCTGAGCTCGATAGCTGAGATCGGAATCTTCCGTCAACGTGTCGTGCTGCCAACCTCCGGCATCGTCTATCATTTCGCGACGCAGAATGCCGGCGGTTCCATTGAAGTTGAAGAACAAGCCGCCACCGAAACGAGCGCCATGCTCAAGAACGAAGTGACCGTCGAGGAGCATTGCCTCAACTTCAGTCAGAACGTTGTAGCTGCGATTCAAATAGGTCCAGCGCGTCTGAACGACGCCGACTTTGGGGTCGCTGAAGTAGTGAATCGTGCGCTCAAGGAAATCTTCGGGAGGAATGAAATCGGCGTCAAAGATAGCAATGAATTCACCGGTCGCGGATTTCAGGCCTTCCTGCAAGGCGCCCGCTTTGTACCCATTGCGATTTGTGCGGTGCAGGTACTCGACCGGGTGTCCCATTGCTTGGTAGCGGGCGCATAGCGCCTCTGCAAACGGATGAGTTTCATCGGTTGAGTCGTCCAGTACCTGGATCTGAAACAACTGGCGCGGGTATCGGATCTTGAGCGTCTCTTCCAGCAGGCGTTCCACCACGAACTTTTCGTTGTAAAGAGGTAATTGAATCGTGACCCGAGGCAACTGGTCGAAATGACCTGCCGGGCCATTTGTCAACCGCTTCTTATGCTTCAGATACCCGCGAATCATCTCGTAGCGGTGCAGTCCGAAGGCCGATAGAACGATGAGTACCGTAAAGTACGGTATCATCAGCGCCAAATCGAACCAGGCAAGCTGATGTATGCCTGAAAAGGTGGGATCGAGGAAAGTATCGATGGCTCTGTCGAGGGTAGGTGTCAACTGAAAGGCGAAATAGGTTCCCATTCTAGCCCCTAACCACGGTGCTTGCGATTAATAGAAATGATCGTCGTCTCTATGTTGATTGAATTACTACTGTTTCTGCTGGTAGGCATGAGTTTCGATGTGGTCGGGACTATTTTGTTGCTCCTGGTCGCTCATGCCGTCTATCTAGTTGGCGTTCTCTACTCGTAACGCAACAGGTGCGGACAACCGTTGATTATAGCAGTCGCTATGGTTTTCGGCTCAGCACCTTGCCCATTGAGCGGGCGCGTGGTTGCTACTGCGCCGTTCCCCCGCCAACCGATGTGACGGGAAACGCACGCTCGGCGTCGGCTTTTGTTGAGGGACCGGCGAAATAATGACAGTCCATTCGGATCCTGGCGTACGCGGTAAGTGACCTTTATCTTGCGAGATACCTTTGCGCTTACATTGGTTCGCAAGCTTTTTCACCACGAATCGGGATTACAAGTTAGTAACGGTCTTCGATCGCCGCACTCGCTCTACCGTCTAGCGCCGATCTTGGACGGATACTAAAGGTTTTATGGCCCCCCAATTGCATCGCTAGAATGCATTGCGTGCCGGCGATGGCTTTGGAGCTACCGGTGAGCTACTCTAGTAATCTGGCCTAAGTAGTTAATGGATATACATGTAAGGACTCTCAGCACGGTGAACATCCTATTCGGGGTGCTCAGTTTGTTGCTCAGCGTACCGATTTTCGTCATTTATGGTGGACCTATCAGTCTCTACTCCTCGATGGATGACAACGTCGGAGGAGTTCTGCTGGCGTCCTCGGTGATGTTTCATCTTGCCCTGGCGGTGCCGTGCATCATCGCAGGCGTTCATTTGCGGTCTTATGCGGAATGGGCTCGCAGCGCTTTGATTGTCACCTCGGCGTTGAACGTATTGAACATACCGATCGGATCGGTCCTAGGCGCCTATGGCCTATGGGTACTGCTGACAGAGGAGACAGATCCTTTATTTTCGAGTCCTCCCCCGAACCCAGATGCTAAAAAGTCCTCGGCGGTCGCCCCGACACCTTCCGCAAAGCACGAACCCAACACCTCGGCGGCAACAACCATCGTTTCGTCTCCTCGGAGCTAAACTCCTGATTCGACGATTGTGTCTGTCCATAGCGACAGCGGCATCACTGCTCAGTGGCGCTGAGGTCGTTGTCGTAACTGGGAGCTACGATCCGGTACCGCTTGAAGAAGCAGACCGCCCGATTCGGGCGATTGACGTTCGAAACCTCTCGCTCGTCTCCAATACCTTTGCCGATGTGTTGAAGCTCGACTCATCTCTCGATCTCCGGCAGCGCGCTCCGAACGGTATACAGAGCGATCTTTCGATTCGCGGCGCAGGCTTTGGTCAAACGTTGATTCTCCTCGATGGATTGCGTTTGAATGATGTCCAGTCGGGTCATCACAACCTCGATATTCCCGCCCCAATGGAAGCGATTCAGCGAGTTGAGGTGCTAAAGGGTTCGGGCTCGACGTTGTACGGGTCGGATGCCGTTGGCGGAGTTGTAAATCTCATCACTCATGCGCCGGAACGGACGGAGATGCGGCTTCGGACGGCGCTCGGAAACTTCGGGGTTAATCAGCAGCGCGGCGTTCTGTCGTACGCCGCTAAAAAGTGGGCCGAAGAGCTGACATTTTCCCGTGATTTTTCGACAGGGTTTATCGAGAATCGCGATTTCCGGAATCTATCGATGTCTTCGCGAACCTCGATCGGCAGTTCACTCGGGACAACGGCCGTGACTTTAGCCGCCAATGACCGGCCGTTCGGAGCGGAGCAGTTTTACGGAAATTTCAATTCATGGGAACGAACCAGAACCTGGTTCGCCTCGGCCCGGCAGTCATTGGGAGACAAGACCGACGCGGCTTTCGCGTTTCGCCGGCATACCGACCTATTTGTTCTCTATCGCGATCGTCCCGAGGCATTCACGAACCGGCATGCAGTAGAGAGCTATCAGGCAAATGTGCGGCGACGGGAAGAGTTTGGACAAAACTGGAAGCTTTTCTATGGCGTCGAGCTATATCGGGACAACATCCAGAGCAACAATCTTGGTAATCACGAACGGACCCGCAGTGCTCCCTACATCGCGCTGGACGTCCGCGCGGTGAAGCGGTTCAGTTTTTCCGTTGGATTGCGAGACGAAATCTACAGCTCGTTCAATCATGAACTGAGCCCTTCGCTGACGGTGGGGTACTGGCTCGCTCCGGCAGTAAAGATTCGCGCAAGCGCCAGTCGCGCGTTTCGATTGCCGTCGTATACGGATCTTTATTATCAAGATCCTGCGAATCGGGGGACGCCGGATTTGCGACCGGAGAAGGCCTGGAGCTACGAAGGCGGTATCGATTGGAATGCCGGCGGTCGGGTTCGTTCTGCAATGACGATTTTCCACCGGCGGGAGCAGGATGGAATCGATTACGTCCGCAATTCCCCTACAGATATCTGGCGAGCGATCAACTTCCAACGGCTGCAATTTACCGGTGTCGAAGGAAGCGTCGCGTATCGGCCGACGTCGGCTCACGAAATAGAGTGGCAGTACACAGGTCTGCGGGGCGCGCAGGATGCGCTGGACGGCCAGCTATCGAAGTACGTTTTCAATTATCCTGTTCATTCCGGAGTAGTTACCTGGCAAGGAGCCTTCCCTAGAGGCATTATCGGCCGAACTCGAATCGGGGTTCTGCAGCGATACCAACGCGACACTTACGGCTTATGGGACATCTACACAGCTTCAAGCCGCGGCCGCTTCCGGCCATTCCTGCAACTTAGTAACGTCACAAATACGTCGTACGAAGAGATTCCACGTGTCGCGATGCCGGGCCGGTCTTTTGTGGCCGGCTTCGAGCTTCTAGTGTTCGCTTCGCGATAGACTGGTATTGGAACTCGCCTCTTGCATCGACTCGCTGCATACCTCTGCACATTGGCAATTTGCGCTGGAGTGCAGGCCCAGGAACAGGGTCAACTCGACGCTAACGAAACACTCTTCAGCGTAATGGCCGCGGTGAACATGGGTGTTCCCTCCCCGTCGCCGGTCGTGCTGGAACATATCAAGGGCAAGTCGATCCCTGTACTCTCTGAGCTCCGGAACTTTGTCGTTTCCCACGCTAAGCCCGGACAGCCAGTCGACTGGTCTCCTTACATCTCATTCGCGCTGTCATCCCAGGAAGCTCCTAATTTCAAACCGAATTTTACGGGCGTGGAAGAGCCGCCGGATCTGGCGCAACTGGAGGGCTTCCGCAGTCTTCTGATCCGCTTCTATCGTGAAGCGTCGCTCAACGACCTGTGGAACAAACTTCAGCCGGTGTATCAGCGCGAAATCACCAAGTATCATGAACCCGTCACACGTGCCCTTCTTGAAGCCAACGGCTATCTGCGGAATCCAACGAGCGGCTACATGGGTCGACGATTCTTCGTGTTCGTGGAGATGCTGGCGCCGGCGAACCAAGTTCATACGCGAAGCTATAAGGACGACTACTTCATCGTCCTGACTCCTGCTGCCCAGCCACGCGTCCATCAGGTAAGACACGCTTATCTTCACTATCTACTCGATCCACTGACGATGAAGTTCTCCGAGTCAGTGATGAAGAAGAACAGCCTCAGCGATTATGCGCTCGGCGCTGTCGCCCTTGATGAAAGCTATAAGTCGGATTTCCTGTTACTAACAACCGAATCGTTGATCCGGGCAATCGAAACACGTTTGGATCGAAAGCCTGCGGGAATTAAAGAATCGCTGGCAGAAGGCTTCATACTTACGCCGTTTTTTGGCGAGGCTCTGCCTGCCTATGAGAAGCAGGAAGCCGCGATGCGGATGTACTTTCCGGACATGATGAATACGCTGGATATCCGCAAGGAAGTGAAACGACTGGACGCGGTCGACCTGACCGTCCGGCCGGCAAAGGCCCCGGCTCCGCCACCAGTGGTAGCGGTCGGCGAGCCGGTTCGAGACGCAGCCGAGACTACCATCGAAGCTGCGGAGAAGCTGTACGAATCGAGGGAACTCGAGAAAGCCGGCGAAATCTTTC
>DASQLD010000073.1:0-8772 GCA_035630195.1 Bryobacteraceae bacterium | reverse complement strand
GAAAGCCGCTTCCCCATAGTCGGTCATACAAGGGCTGGCCGCCGCCACCTTGGCCGGGCGAGATCATGACGACGAACGCGGGCAGGTCTTCGGTCTCGCAGCCGAGCCCGTAGGACACCCACGAGCCCATGCTCGGACGGCCCGCGATCTGCGATCCGGTTTGGAAGAACGTTACGGCAGGGTCGTGATTGATGGCCTCAGTATGAACTGATTTGACGAATGTGAGTTCATCGGCTATCTCGGCCGTGCGCGGCAGGAGTTCGCTGAGCCAGGCTCCGGATTTTCCGTGTTGCGCGAACTTGTACTTCGACGGCACTACGGGGAAGTTCGCCTGCGTGGCCGACATCGCCGTCAGGCGTTGACCTTTGCGGACAGATTCGGGTAAGTCGATGCCTTGGTGGTCCATCAGGCGGGGCTTGTAGTCGAAGAGATCGATTTGGGACGGGCCGCCGGATTGAAACAGGTAGATGATGCGTTTGGCGGTCGGTGGAATATGGGGTGCGGCGGGTAAGCCTCCAACGCGGGCGAAGGCGTTGGGGCTGAGCAACGTTCCTAGAGCGGCCGCGCCTACACCGGTCGATCCAAGTCCTAATAGATGGCGACGCGTCATTTTAGTTCCTTCCGGGCTCTCGCCCGGTGGTATCGATGAAATCGATACCACCGGCTGAAAGCCTGCCCCACTGAGCTGCAGAGCCGCAACCAAAGGAGAGGGGTTTCAGCGCTGCCTGAGAATGTCTTCGACTCAGGCAAAGATATCCATGCAGTTGTAATACTGAGAGCTGCAGAGCGAACCGAATGCCTTCCACTGGCAGAGAATCTATGCAGTTGTAATACTAATTGGGGCATAGTTACTCCTTTGTTATCGCCTCGTCCGAGTTCAGAACGATGCTGGCGATCGCTGTGTAAGAGGCGAGTTCCGGCGGTTCGATGCCACTGCGGCGTGGGGATTTACCGTGATTGACGAAGGCTTCGGCTTCGCTCGGATGCGTGGCATAGAAGGCTTCGAATTTACGGAGCGCCGCTGCGAGAGCGTCGTTCTCGGTGGGCTTTGGCGAACGCGCCAGCACTAGCTTGTATGCGTGTTCGATGCGCGAGGAGGCGGTTGCGCCGCCTTCGGTAATCATGCGCTCGGCCAGCTTGCGGGCTGCTTCCACATAGGTCACGTCGTTCATCAGATTTAAAGCTTGCAGCGGAGTGTTCGTGCGAGTTTCGCGCACCGTGCAGGTCTCGCGGGCAGGGGCGTCGAAGTTCGCCATGTTCGGCGGAGTTACGGTTCGTCGCCAGTACGTATAGAGACTGCGACGGTACAACCCTTCGCCCTGATCTTCCTTGTATCCACCGCCGCCTTGCAACTCCTGCCAGAGTCCAGCAGGCTGATATGGTTTCACAGGCGGCCCACCCAGCTTGTTGACCAAAAGTCCCGATGAGGCAAGGGCGCTATCGCGAATCATCTCGGCCGGGAGCCGATATCGCGGCCCGCGCGCGAGTAATCTATTCTCAGGGTCGCGTTGTAGGAGTTCGGGTGTTACCTTGGACGACTGTTGATAGGTGGAGCTCATTACGATGGTCTTGATGAGTCGTTTTACTCGCCATCCGTTATCCATAAAATCAACGGCAAGCCAGTCGAGCAGATCCTGGTGCGCGGGCCATTCACCTTGCGACCCGAAATCATCTACTGTCTTGACGAGGCCGATTCCGAACAGCATCGCCCAAACGCGATTCACATAAGCGCGCGATGTGAGCGGGTTCTGGCGATCGACGAGCCACTTGGCGAGGCCGAGGCGGTTCTTCGGCAGGTCCGGAGCAAAGGCCGGCAGGACAGCAGGAACAGCCGGAGAGACTTTGTCTCCGGGAGCGTCGTAGGCTCCACGCTTCAGCAGGAATGTATCGCGCGGCTCGGGACTGTCCTGCATCACCATGACACTCGGGACGGTAACGAGGTAGCCGTCGCGTTGCACGGTGAGCGAAGTCAGCTCGTTTCGCGCTCTATTGACTTCTTCGGGAGCGAACCGCTCGAGGAAGCATAGCCGAAGCTTATCGAGCTGCGCGGCGCTCCGCGATTTGGGCTCTACGGCAGCGAGTTGATCGATAGTCTGCGTCAGGGGGAGCACGCCCGCCTCAGCCGGGGTGAGGGCGCGATCGTACACACGCACGTCTTCAATGCTGCCTTGAAAGCGCAGGCCGCCGCCTGCGCCGACGCGCCACGGTTCCTTAGTGTCGATCGGCCATAACAATTGGTCGAAAAGAACCTTCAACTCCTGCTGCTTGCCATCCACATACATTCGGACACCGGAGGCTCTCATGCCGCCGTCGTAGGAAACCACGATGTGCTGACGCTTCCCGATGGCAAGCGGCTGCGCCGTTTCCACGCGCATACCTAGATCGGTCCACCGGAAGATGACGTGAAGGCGTAGTTTGCCATCCATAAGGTACAGCCCGTGCTGCTGACCTTCCGAGTAATCGTCGCCTTTGGACAGAAGCGCGCCAGTTGGCGTTTCGGGGTTGACCCACAGGGCGAACGTGAACGGGTCACGGTAGTTGAATTTCGGACCCGCCTTTCCGGCATCATGAAATGTTTTGCCATCGAACTTCATTCCAGCTTGGACTAGATGGAGTTTCTGGCCTTCGGTGACGGTCCAATCGAGCGTTTCCTTGTCGCTCCGCAGCTTCTTTTCCCACTTGGCCTGAGCTTTCTCGATTTTGGGCTGGAGCCGATCCAACTTGGTCTTTGCTGCCTCTATGTTGCGGGCATACTCATCGAGTTGCTTCTGCTGCTCGGGGATTGGCGCTTTGATGGAAGGCTGCTCATTTCCAAAATTCCAAACGAAGCCACGTTCCGGCACGCTGTTGAAGAACGCGAACATCGAATAGTATTCCTTCTGCGAGATCGGGTCGAACTTATGATCGTGACAGCGTGCACAGCCGACCGTCAGGCCGAGCCATACGGTCGCAGTGGTTTCGGTTCTATCGGCGACGTACTCGACACGAAACTCCTCGTCGACGATGCCGCCTTCGGCGCTGGTGCGGTGATTGCGATGGAAGCCGGTCGCAATCTTCTGATCCCGTGTCGCGTTGGGAAGAAGATCGCCTGCGATCTGTTCGACGGTGAACTGGTCGTATGGCATGTCGTGGCGATACGCGTCAATCACCCAATCGCGCCAGCGCCACATATCGCGCGGACCATCGGTCTGATAACCGTTCGTATCTGCATACCGGGCAGCATCGAGCCAGCGGATTGCCATGCGCTCGGCGTAGGCAGTAGACGCGAGGAGTCTGTCCACAGCTTTTTCGTACGCTGACGGCGATTCATCGCGGACGAAAGCTTCCGTGTCTTCCATTGTGGGAGGGAGGCCCGTGAGATCCAGCGTCAGCCTGCGAATCAGGGTTCGTTTGGAAGCCGGTGGAGATGGTTTCAGACCTTCGCGCTCAAGCCTGGCGAGTACGAATGCGTCGACCGGATTGCGGCTGGAAGGCAACGGGCTTTTGCGAGGAGATTGAAAAGACCAGTGCGGCTCGTATTTGGCGCCTTGCTCAATCCAGCGACGCAGGATATCGATCTGCGCATCGGTGAGCTTATCGTGGCCGGCGTAGGACGGCGGCATACGGCGCGGACCAGTGGCGGTGACACGTTTATAAACTTCTCCGTTGAGGAGTTTGGTTTTTGCGTCCTCTTCGCGATCGAGACGGAGATTCGCCTGCCGTGTGCCTTTGTCGGGACCATGGCACGCAAAGCAGCGATCGGAGAGGATCGGCCGAACGTCGCGATTGTACTGGATATTTTCTGCCGCGATTGAGACGACGGCGGCGACAAGAAGGAATGCCAACCTCATGTGAATGCTGCTCGCAAAACGTCGAGGCTCTTGGGAACGGCTACGTCAGGCGATTCCTTTCCTTCCATCTCGAGAGAGACCCAGCCTCGGAAGCCGGCGTCCTTGAGGATCTTCGCGATTCGCTTGTAATCGAGATCAAGCGTGTACCACTCACCGCCGCCATAGTACGTTTTCGCCTGCACGATTGCGGCATGGGGAGCAAGTTTCGCGATTCCTTCGTACGGGTCGCCGGGGAAATTCCCGGTGTCGGCGTTGATGACCAGCCATGGCGATTTTACTTCGCGCCAAATGCGGAGCAACATATCTATGTCGGTCGTCAGGCCCCAGTGATTCTCGAGCGCAAGGACAACGCCGGACTTTTCCGCCTTTGGCAGACAGGCGCGAATCGACTCGACAACCCATTGGAATGCGTCGTCATTCTTATAGCCCTCGAGCGGCGGTTCATTGCCTTTGACTTTCATGAGATCGTCGAACGACTTAATGGTTTTCCAGCGGCCCGAGTTTAGGCGAATAGCCGGAATGCCAAGCTGCGCGGCGAGATCGATACACTTCTCGGTGTGCTCGATGTGCTTCCGGCGCTCGGCGGCATCGGGATGAACGAAGTCCTGATGGATGGAGAGCATGGGTAACGCGAGACCGTGCTGAAACGCGAGTTGCTTCAGCTTATTGCAATACGCCGCAGTCTCATCGGCCATCTGCCGGTGCAGGATCTCGACTCCATCAAATCCGAGTTTGGCGGCATTCTCAATGACACGCTCGATCGGGTACTTCTCGGTCCGGAAATGCCAGTACGAATACGTGGATACGGCGATTTTCGGGCGGGCTACGGCTCCTAGTGCAGACAGCACGGGCATTGCGCCAAGACCGAAGAGTGTTCGGCGGGTCATGTTCTTATTGTCACTCGATTGGCGGCTACGGTGTCGATAGGCGAATATACGAAACGAACCGAATCCCATTTTCGGACACTTGGCAATGAAGGCTCGTTCGATGGCGGCGCGCCTTCGTGGTTTTCGGTCATGTCCATTGTCCCCTAATCTGAAAACCTCCGAGCGAGGAGGCTCATTCCGGTTGTAACATGGCGGAGTCGAGACGATTTTGTAAGTACTTTTACTTTCAACAAAAAGTGCCCGTGAACGCGATTTTACGCGGACCTGATCGGCGCGAGTTTATTGAGAAGTCAGTTCGGCTTGTCGATTTCGCGCGTTGTTATTCGACGTGTCACTGAAAGAGGAGATTCCATCATGCGTTTTTTGAGCATTTACAAATGCGTTGAGACGGCTGCGCCTCCTTCGCAGGAGGAAATGACCAGAATGGGCGCGCTTATCGAGGAGGGGATGAAGTCGGGCCACCTTCTCGCGACCGAGGGCTGCCTGCCCAGCGTTCTAGGGGCACGGATTCGTTTGATTGACGGCGAGTTGAGGGTCACCGATGGTCCATTCACGGAATCGAAGGAGGTCATCGGCGGATTCGCTTTGCTGCAAGCGTCGTCGAAGGAAGAGGCTATCGAGTTCGCGAAGCAGTTCCTTCAGGTTGTCGGAGGCGAAGGCGAATGCGAGTTGCGGCAGGTATCGGAGACGCCGGCGTGCGCGGGATAGAAAACGGTCCGCCAAAGAACGCGGAAGAGTACCTTGCGGGCGTTCCCGAACCGGCCCGCACTACGCTAACCAAAGTCCGCGAGGTTATTCGGTCGGTTGTGCCGGCGGCCACTTCGGAAGTTATCAGCTATGGAATCCCCGCCTTCAAATACAAGGGCTTGCTCGTAGGTATCGCAGCCTTTCCGAAGCACTGCGGATTTTACCCGATGAGCCCTTCGGTGATGGAGACGTTCCGGAACGAACTCGCGGAATACGAGACATCTAAGGGCACGATCCGCTTTGCCCCTGATAAGCCACTGCCTACCGCTCTAGTCAAGAAATTGGTGAAGGCGCGCATCGTGGAGAACGAACGAAAAGCTGATGCCAAGTCGGGCGTTGATGTTGGTCGTGGTTCGACGGGTAAATGAAAGAGGGGATATCCAGTCATGCGATTTTTGAGCATTTATCGGTGCGCCGAGAAGGCAGGGCCTCCGACGCAGGAAGAAATAATTAGAATGGGCGTGCTGATTGAGGAGCAGATGAAATCAGGCCACCTTTTGGCTGTAGAGGGCTGCTTCCCCAGTGTCCTGGGGGCACGGGTTCGTTTGACTGGCGGCCGGTTGGCGGTTACGGACGGGCCCTTCACGGAATCGAAGGAGATCATCGGAGGATTCGCTCTGCTGCAAGCGTCTTCGAAGGAAGAAGCGATTCAATTGGTGAAGCGATTCCTGGAGGTAGTTGGAGGGGAGGGCGAATGCGAATTGCGCCAAGTGTGCGAGGGTCGGGCGGTTTAAGCGGGCTTGTTTACAGGAGGCCAAACGCCCAGGAAGGCCGGTAGGCTCTGAAATCCGTGTAAGATAGGGCAGGCAGTCACCTGTTCCGATGTTAGAGACGGAAAGCTACGGATTTCATGAGGTCCTCTACATTCGTTTTGGCGCTGCTCGTTGGACTTTGCCTGCTTGGAGCCCAAGGCGTCCCGGTTCAAGCTACGAAGCCCCCGGAGCCTGCCCTATCCTCCACCCAACGTAATCCCTTCGAACCGGTGCCCGAGCCCACCCAGCCCCCGCCCCCAAAGCGATCGGGGCCAATCATCGAGAACATTGAATTCCGGGGCGTAAGGCCCTTACCGCAATCTGCTTTGCGCGCGGTTATCGCATCCCGCATCGGCGGTGCTTACGATCTGGAGACGTTGCGCCGCGACTCTCAAGATTTGTATAAGACGGGCCGGTTTTCCAATATCGCATAGGAAACCGACATGCGTCCCACGGGCGCCGTAGTGCGTTTTGTGGTCGTCGAAAGACCCCTGATCCAATCGATTGAATACCAAGGCGACGATACCGTGACTCTTCAGGAAATCTCGGGCCGGTTCAGGGAGCGCAAGGTCAATCTGAGGGTGGAAACCTTATACAACGACGACGAGCTTGGGCGCGGCAGCCACGGTGAAGGAACTGTTGGCTGAAAGAGGCCGCCAGCACATCACAATCACTCCTCTAGTGGAGTCGATTTGGCCCCACTCAATCGTGAGGATTGCCTTCAAGGTTGCGGAAGAACAATAGACGGCTTTGGCGTCCACGATAAGGGTCAAAGAGTAGCATTTTCGTCTGCCGCTCAACTCGGGCGCCGCGCGATTACAGGCTTGCCGATGTCTTACGCTCAGCGAAGATCAGGGGGCAGAACTCCCGGTCCGCCCCCGTACTGCTTCCAGTACCGAGCTTTATACGGAGCAAGGGCGGGTGGAACAGCGGTCTCGTTTTCAAGAGCGGGAAGGATTTCGTTCCACCACTTGTCGTACTCGGCATCGAGTCGCTGAACCACGCCGGGCTTTGATTTGGCTATGTCATGCTTTTCGCTCGGATCAGCCTTGAGGTCGTACAGTTCCCAGTTCTTCGTTGGTCCGATGTTCACAAGATTGTATTGCGTTGTTCGTACGCTGCAACGCAGATACTTGCCTTCGGCCGTCTTGCCGATTGGCCATCGGCCGACATGCGTGAACAAGGTGCGGTCAGGCCAAGCAGCTTTGGAGTCTTTCAAGATCGGTACAAGACTTCGGCCGTCCAGCTTTCTTTGGGCGCCGATCTTGACGCCGGCCAACTCCGCGAGCGTGGGGAAGAAATCAATGTGACCGGCTAATTGCGGAGCATCGCCGGGCGTGATTGTGCCTGTCCAGCGAAAGAATGCCGGGACACGCGTGCCGCCGAAGTATGGTGTTCCTTTCGCGCCGCGCATTCCGTCATTGAATACGCGAACTCCTCCAGTTCCTCCGTTGTCCGTCATGAAGATGAGTAGGGTATTGCGATCAAGGCCCCAGTTGTTGAGCCGGCTCATCAGCCGACCTACGTTGTCATCGATGTTCGTCACCATCCCGAAGTATTTTTGCGTATTCTCATCGAGATTCAGACCGCTGTACATGCGGTGGTACTCCTCGGGGCAGACCAGCGGAGTGTGAGGAGCGTTGGGTGTGATGTAGGCAAAGAACGGCGTGTTGGAAGAACGTTTCTCTTCCATCCATTTGAGCGCCTGGTTGAAGAACACATCGGTGCAATAACCTTTGGTTCGCTCGAAAACACCGTTGTGAGAGATCACGGGATCGAAATAGGTGTTGCCCGGGGCATCGGAGCAAGTGCCGGGATAGTCCTGCCCGATACCACCGCAGCCGTGGATGAATACTTCATCGAAGCCCCGTTTGCCCGGTTGATATTCATCGGAGTCGCCGAGATGCCACTTGCCGAAGATGCCGTTGTTATAGCCGGCGGATTTTAATACCTGCGCGATGGTTTCGGATTTGAGACTCATGCGCTCGCGCTCGAGAATCGTGTGGGTTACGCCGGAACGGAACTCGTGCTTTCCCGTCATCAACGCAGTTCGCGTGGGCGCGCAGGTCGGGCTGACGTGAAAGTCAGTGAGTCGCAAGCTTTGCTCATGGAGCTTGTCGAGGTTGGGTGTCTTAACGACGGGATTGCCCAAGCGAGCGATGTCGCCATATCCCTGGTCATCGGTCATGACGATAACAATATTCGGGGGACGTTCCGCTCCCAGCGCCAACGTTGCTGCGCCCGCGGCCATTAGGAATGCGCGTCGTGAAACCGCGCTGGTTGACGCCTTGGAAATCCGCTCCATATCCTTGCTCATGAAGCGTATCATCTGAAGCGCTGCCCCTAACGAGCCAGGCGAAGAATCTCGGATGCGAGCCGCAGGAGATTGCTTAAGCGTCTGCGAAATGCTAGGTGTAAACCATGAACGGGTCGAGCTTCCCGGAGATGTATGAGAGATGGCTCGTGCGTCCGCTGTTTCGGCCTTGCGCTAAGGTCATTCTCGATGAACTGGCTGTTGTTGCGGGAGATCGGGTGCTGGACGTGGCCTGTGGGACG
>DASQLD010000072.1:0-10129 GCA_035630195.1 Bryobacteraceae bacterium | reverse complement strand
CCTGGCGACTAGTGGGATCGGTGGCGCATGGAACTCTTTGCCATAAACCTTGCACGGTTTCCGGTGGAGGCAAATCGGAGATTTCGAAGTCGCTCACGAATAACATTCTGAAGGGTCCTGTATTCGTGCGCGACTACCATTCCGACATGAATATCGCGGCTGAGATCCTGAGCCGAGACTACTCAAGTATCTACAAACAGGGGAAAGGCTCGGAGCGAGCAAAGCGTCCGATCCTCAGTCCCGAGCGGTCGTTGGGCTCGGTCATCAAGCTTTTGACGCAATCTTCGGAATATACGGAAGAACACAATGCGTGGATTCGCAAGATCCCACAGACCATTCGACAGCTCGTCTTCACGATTAAGCGCTATTACCGTCAGGAATGGGGCCAGCATTGGAGGGAGCATTTCACCGTCAATCGCATCAATGGCTTTCTCGGTCACGAGTTGCAGTACAACAACCAGATTCTCATCGGCAACTATCTTCGCGTCGGTTTTGATCCGGATGGTTCGTGGCGCATCTATAAACTTCGTCCCGACTTCCATCCTGCCGACAAAGTCCAGGTTGAAGATGACATAACCGTATCGGTGGTTCTTCCTCGCAACGGACTGAAACACCTCGACGCCAAATACATGAACCCCAGCGTGAAACTGGTCTGGAACTGTGAGCAGCTTCTCTTCCAGCGTCCCGACGATGCGATTCAGCCCGGCGTCGACAAACAAGCGGAGGCAGACATCGCAGGTCCTGGTGTTTTTCTTTCCAATTACGAACCACTCGGGCGGGATCAAGCCCAAGCGATTGTCAATCACACGGTTGAGTTCGACAAGTTCACACCGCCGATGAAGCAACTGCTTGAGGATTTCGTCGCGTGTGATGGACCGGGGTATGTGGTCAGCTCGGCCCATCCGCGTCTCGTCGACGGCAAGCCCTCGAAAAATCCGCGCTACCTCCAGTTGCGCCCCGATGTGGTGCGCCAGCGCGAAACATATCTAGCCGATATTGGGGTCCGGTTGGATCGCGAGATCCCACCCGAGGCGGCCGTCTATTTTCCTGTTCACGCCGTACTCGCAGGCCGGCGGAACAATCCTCCGGACCCCAGTATCGATCTTCCGCCGCTTGCTGTTTACAATCCGATCCACTATCAAGAACTGCCCGAGCTGTTCATGGATTTCATTTGCAGCCTGACAGGCAAATCGCCATCCACCACAGGGTTCGGCAGCGAAGGCGCGCTGACGAAAGGTCCGTTCAACGCTTTGTGGCCGATTGTGGATCTCAATAATGCGTTGGTGTCCTACATTGTGACGCAGTATGCGGGTTTCACGAGCGCTGCCGGTCATGTCGGTCCGAACTATAAGGTGGACCACGATGTCAGTATGCTCGTGCCCGAGATCTGGTGCCGCATGCGGGTCGATGAGCGTGATCCACAGTTCCTCATCGATAACGGGTATCTCGAAAAGCTGGAAGATCGCGACTTCGAAGGACGCAAGGTTCTCGCAAGCCGTCTGGGATATCGGATTACCGCCAAGTTTGCGGAGACGTTCCTCGGACGTATCTTTGAGACACCGGACGCAATCTTCACAGACGAGTTGCTTTGCCCCGAGAAGCAAGGTCCATCGATGTTTGCCGAGGGTGTCGACAACATCGTAGCGGCGCAAACGCGTGTCGCACTGAACTACTTCGAAGATGGTAGTGTCGACGCTGCTTGTCCACCATTGCGAGCGCTGCTGCACATCATGGCCCATGGGTCGTATGAGGGCCTTGGCATCGATGCTCCGGAGATTCGCGCCATGTTCACGCTCGACTCACTGTTATCGAGTGATTGGTACCGTGAGCGCCTCGAAGTCAAACAGGAGCGCGATGTCGCGTTATGGAAGCGGCACATCAATTCGCTCGAATACTTCAATACTTCAGGAATCCCTCCTGGCAATCTGGACATCCAGGCGAGGCTTACTATCGCCAAGGACCAGCTCGCGCGGGTCAGTTCGCCGGGCTATCCGGAAGAGTTGAAGGGAACCATCGGAGCCGACCCTTTCCGCAAGCAGATCTAAAAACTCACATCCAAACGCGCGCGGTCTTCGTACACACAGCAGTAACGGCCGATTGGCTGTACGATCACCAACTTAAGGAGCCGCAATGCGAATGATGCGGGGACATCTTGCCATACTGCTGGCGATGTTGATGGTTTCGCCCAACTTGTCTTTTGGAGCAAATCATCGTGAAGCGCCGATCACAGCGCTAGATCGCTCAGCAGATATAACGGACTGGTTTGCGTTCGTCAGCTACGACGACCCATCCAAAGTAACATTCATCCTGAATGTCGACCCATTGCTCAGCCCGGCTAACGGGCCTAACTACTTCCCTTTCGATCCCGAGATCGTGTATGCGATCAAGATCGATAATGACCACGACGCCGTCGCCGACGTCGGATTTGAAGTGCGCTTTCAGACGGAGATTCGTGCGCCCGGCGTCTTTACCGGCTTCATCGGTGTCGGCAACGGCGTTCCGTCTCCACCGAATGCGCCGCGCACCCTCGATCCTGCAGGAATTCCTCCAACGTTGATACCGCCTGCGATCACTGCCCTGGACGGTAAGGGATCAGAGGGTTTGAGTCTTCGTCAAACATACAACGTATGGATGGTTCGCGGCTCCGGCGCGAACGCGTCCCGGACGAATATCACGGGGCCACGCAAGTTGATCGCGGTACCGTCCAACGTCGGCGCTCGTACGATGCCCGACTACCCGGCCCTCGCCCGGCAGGGAATCTACACGCTCGACAACGGAATGCGTGTCTTTGCAGGGACTGTAGACGATCCGTTCTATATCGATCTTGGCGGAGTCTTCGATAGTCTGAACCTCCGCGGCAGCTTCCCATCAGGTACCCCTGGTGTTCTTACGCCGGATCAAGATGGGAACGACCGTCAGAACTTCGGTCCGGATTATGTCGCGGGATATAACGTGAATACGATCGCGATTGAAGTTCCTATCAACCAGATCACGCAGGGCGGGGCAGTCTATCCTGCCACTGATCCGCGCGCCGTTATTGGAACATGGGGAACGACGTCACGGCCCCGGATCTCAGTTCGCCGCAGCGCGCAGGAACTGGCCGGGTATGGTGAGGATTTCACAGCCTATCGCCAAGTCCAACGCATGGGCAATCCGCTGATTAATGAAGTAATTATTGGCACGGGTTCGAAAGATACATTCAGCATGAGCGACCCGAAGGACGATGCGCAGTTTGCAAATTTTGTCCTCGATCCGCTTCTCGCTCGGGCGTTGAATGCCGTCTATGGTGGGTTACCCGTTCCGGACGCGCCGCGCACGGACTTATTATTGCTCGCTCAGTATCAAGCGCCGATTGCTCCTCCTGGCACTCCTGCGGGACCGGTTGCCGATTTGCTTCGACTCAACACCGGAGTTCCACCGACTCCTGCAGCCGGAAGGAAGCGTCTAGGAGCGATCGCAGGAGACCTTGGTGGTTTTCCAAATGGACGTCGCGTTTCCGATGACGTGACGGATATCTCGCTACGCGCCGTGGCCGGAATCCTGGCAGGGAACACAGGAGCGCCCTACAACACGCTTGGAGATGGTGTAAACACTAACGACCTTGTCTATCAAGAGACGTTTCCCTATGTTGCGTGGGCACAGTCCGGTCGGCCTGCCAGTACCCCAGCCGCTGACGCGCCTTCCGCGGAGGGAAAATGACCTTCCTTGCGCTGCTCTTCTTCGCCCAGGACTTCAATGCGCAAGCGATCGAACTCGTACGGCAGGCGCGTGACACAGCTGATACTGCCTATCATGCAAAGGCAGAGGAGGCTCTGCGCTTGTCTTTCGCGAAGGAACCGGATAACTTCGAGGGTTTGAAAGCAAAGACATGGTTGTTGCTCGGACGCCATCAGTTTGCTGAGGCGCTTGAACTGGCGAAGAAGCTCAACCACCAGGCGCCGGACGATCTCCAAGTCAACGGATTTCTGGTGGATGCCAATGTTGAGTTGGGTAACTATGCCGCTGCCGAGAAGGCGGCGCAATGGATGCTCGATTTGAGACCGGGAAACGCTCCCGGTCTCACACGCGCTGCCTACTTGCGGGAGCTCTATGGCGACATCGATGGCGCTTTGCTCCTGATGCAGCAGGCATTGAATCGCACCCGCGCCGACGATCGCAGCGATCGGGCTTGGATTCTGTCGCACATCGGAAAGTTACTTGGCAAGAAGCAGCAGTACGCAAATGCCGATGCCGCTTTGCATGCCGCTCTCACCGCCTACCCTGAATATCACTACGCTCTGACGAATCTTGCCGAGATTCGCATGGAACAGAAGAACTATACGGCGGCTGTTGAGTTCTATCGCCGCGCGTACCGCGTTGCTCCAAATCCGGAGAATATGTATCCGCTTGGTGATGCATTGTCCAGAGCAGGGAATCGTGACGAAGCAAAGAAGGTCCTAACTAATTTTGAAAAGGCTGCTCTAGCGGAATCGATGGGTGATGATAACGCGAACCGCGAATTGGTTTTGTACTACCTGAACCATGCCAATAAGCCGCGTGAGGCGTTGCGAATCGCGCAACGCGAAGCTTCCCGGCGGCGAGATGTGCATACGCTGGAAGTCTATTCAATGGCTCTACGAAAAAACGGTAAAGAAAATGAAGCGAACAGGGCAGTCGCCGAATCGAAGCAGCGCCTGACTGCGTCGCTTTTGACAAACAACGCGGCCCGCTAAGGTTTTGTCGGTAGCTATTCAATCTCCATCTCTCCTCTTGTGCCAAATCACACCCCTATCGCCTCGGGAACACCTCCCGAGGCGATTCTTTATATAGCAATTTGAACGGGCGGCAGACCGCTCAAGTGGGGTGTCGACGGGAATGTCGGACCTGATCTTCTGATCTCATCTTCCTGACCGACTTTATACCCAGCCGAGATCCTTGAGCGCCAGACCGGCGTTCCAGATCTTCGTCATGTGGACAATCGTGGTACCGTCAAACTGCATTACATACACGTATTCCGTACTAATGCGGCGACCGGTTGGCGGCACCGGGCCACCCTCGCCGGTATGGCTACCATGAAACACACCGAACGCTGCAACATTGTTGCGCTTTATGTCCGTGGCAAAAGACTTCACCTCGTACCGGGCGTCCGGCAGAACCGTTATGATTCCCTTCATCCAGTCCGTGTATTCTGCAAGCGTCTTCACGCTCATCAAGGGTTCTGCCTGCGCGCTGAAGGTCGCTTCAGGCGTGCAGTATGCTCTGCAAACCTCCCACCCTTTGCCCGTCTCGCAGGCTGCGAAGAATGATTCCGCGACATCTGTGATTGATACAGTCTTTGGTGTCATGCACATCTCCTTCTAATATCAACGGCGACAGTGCCGAACAACTTCACGGCTATGCCTGTAACCTAGCGACAACCGACATCTGCTATGCCGGAGAAGGTACCACAGACTGGGTGATTCCCGCTTGAAAAGGCGCTCAGTTGTTAAACGAACAGGCCATTCTGTTCCACAATCGTATACTTCGATGGGAGTATGAGTGCAATGCAATTGTTTTCAGCGCGCTATATATGGCCCGCGCTTCTTTTTATCTGCTGCTTTGCGATTCGAGCTGCGACGATTGTACTTAGCGCCGGACCGAGTATGGATGCAAATATTCCAGCACGAGCAGCGTTCGAGAGGGCCGCGCAAACGGGGAATCCTTTTTTAGCGATCCTGTGCTGATTACCATAGAAGGTGAGCTTGCGGGACTCGCCCCCACCGTTATAGCGCAGACGTCGCCTGTGACGATCTACGATTCGTTCGACAACATTCGCGACATGTTAGTAGCGGATTCCGCCGACGAAGTAGACAACACGATCGTCGCCGCGCTACCTATCGCCGCACAGTTTTCGTACTTTACGCCGCCCAACATCGAGCCCGATCTCGCTATAGGCGTGACCAAAGCAAATTTGAAAGCCCTCGGATTGTCGAATCTCGATTTTGTCCACGGCATAAACGATGCGACGATTACCTTCAACACTCTGTTCACATTCGACTATGACAGTAGCGATGGGATCACTTCAGGGACGATAGACTTCGAAAGCGTGGCTTTGCACGAAATCGGGCACGCGCTTGGCTTTCAATCCTCTGTCGACACTGTCGACATCGCGATCGCAAACAATCTAACCGGTTCTTACGCCTTAACCCCTGGCTATTCCGATTCCCGCAGGGATTCTCGCCGATGAACCAGCGAATTCACGACGTTTCCGCGCGAGCTCCGAACATTAGTCGAGGCTTTCTTTGACGACACGCAAAATCGTCGGCCAGATGTTTCAGCCGACGAAAACCCGAATAGCCAGTCATAGCAGCGATAAACTTGCAGGGATGAGATTGCTGTCTTGCCTGTTCGCATGCGCATTGTTGACTGTTGCGGAAACGACGACAACGCTGATCGGTGATGGCACGCCGGGCTTCGATGAGCGTCGGGTCAACAACCCTTACGGTCTCGTCATCGGTCCCGATGGAGCGCTCTACTTTTGTGACGTTGATAATCACGCAATCCGCCGGCTCGATTTGAAGACCAAGAAAGTAACGACGATCGTGGGCACAGGCGTCAAGGGCAACAGCGGAGATGGCGGTAAGGCGACGGAGGCACTGGTTGATCAACCCTACGAATTACGGTTCGACCGCGGTGGAAATCTGTTTTTCGTCGACAGGTTAGGTCATGTTGTGCGTCGAGTGGATAAGAAGACGGGCATCATCACGAACGTCGCCGGAACTGGGCAGCCCGGATTTGGCGGTGATGGAGGACCGGCGGGCGAAGCTCAGTTCAAGGAGCCCCACTCGATTGTCTTCGATCGCTCTGGCGCGTTGTTGATTTGCGATATAGGAAATCATCGGGTTCGCCGGGTGGACCTCAAGACCAGCACGATCGAAACATTTCTGGGCACAGGAGAGCGAAAATCCACCCCGGATGGCCCCGCCAAGGGAGTTGCCGTAAATGGACCGCGGGCTATCGATGTCGACGATGCTGGGAACTTGTATCTGGCGTTGAGGGAGGGAAATACCGTTCACAAGATCGATCCCAAGGGCAATATCACTCGTATCGCAGGAACGGGAGCGAAAGGTTTAACAGGAGACGGAGGCTCCGCGCTCGCAGCTACTCTCAATGGGCCGAAAGGCGTGGCGCTTTCCAGGGACCGTATGCTGTACCTCGCCGACACCGAGAATCATGCGATTCGCAGAATCGATCTCAAGACCGGCATCATTACGACGGTCGCGGGAACCGGAGAAAAGGGGGATGGCCCGGACGGAGATCCCTTAAAGTGCAAGATGAATCGTCCGCACGGAGTATTCGTGGACGGAAAGGGCAACGTTTATATCGGTGATAGCGAAGCTCATCGTGTCCGGTTGTTGAAATAGCGTCACCAGTTTGTCCGCGCCAGCCGCATGGGAATTGAGAATCGGAATAAAGAGCCAAGCTCTTGCGGCTCTACCCAAATCCTGCCTCCCAGACGCTCGATGATTTTCTGACAGATCGAGAGACCGATTCCTGCGCCGGCATATTCTTGCCCGTGTAATCGCTTGAAGATCCCGAACACCTGGCTTGCATATTCCGGCTGGATTCCGATGCCGTTGTCGGCAACGGAGATCACGTATTCTGATGGCCGGCTTTCACACCCAACTTCGATTTTCAGCGGACGCTCCGGACTTCGGTACTTCATCGAATTGCCCAGGAGGTTCTGAAACACCTGAATCATCGGGGTTTCCGAGGCGGTCACAACCGGTAGAGGCGTATGGATGACCGTCGCCTGGCTCTCCTGCATTGCGTCTTCGAGATTCATAAGCGCTTTCTGCAGGGCATCGTCCAGATCGACTGAAGTAATCTGAATCGATTGCCGGTCACTGACGTGCCAGTAATCGCGTAATCCTTTCAGCAGCCGCTCCATTCGCAGAGCTGAACCAACGGCGGTGTCGATAATCTTCGCGGCCCGTTCGTCGAGTTGATCTTTGTAGCGACGCTCTAGAAGCTGCGTGTAGTTGACAACCACTCGCAATGGTTCCTGAAGGTCGTGAGAAGCGGCGAAAGCGAACTGCTTAAGATCCTCGTTCGATTTCAATAGTTCGTGTTCCGCAAGCTTCCGCTCGGTGATGTCGTAGTTTATTCCAATGAACCGTTTGGGATTTCCGGCTTCATCGGAGAATACAGTGCCTTTGCCTGCTAACCAGCGGGTGGTCCCATCAGGATGAAGCACGCGAAACTCGATGTCGAGAGAGCGAGTTTCGCGGTAAGCACGACGATTCGCTTCGGCCACCCGTTCGCGATCGTCGGGATGAACGCGAGACAACCACTCCTCATAGGAAACCCAAGGATGATTCTTGGGAAGGCCGTGAAGGGCATGATATTCGCCGGAAAATGACGGAAGCCCCGTTTCAGTATCAAAGTTCCATGAACCCACTCCTGCGGCAGTCTGCGCAAGCGCAAGCTGTTCTTCGCTAGCCCGCAGGGCGCTTTCCATTTCCTTCCGTTCTGTTATGTCGATGACTGAACCGATGTATCCGAGGAAGGAGCCATCTTCGGCAAAGCGCGGTGTTCCCGAATCCACCATCCATCGCCATTGGCCGTCTTTCCGAAGCAACTGGTACTCTACGCGAAACGGCTGGCGCGAGCTATTCGCTTGGATGAGTACCTCTTTTATTTTGGGCCGTTCGTCGGGATGAACTCTTTCCATCCAACCCAGCTTCAGGTTCTGTTCAAGTGTTGTACCGGTGAATTCACGCCAACGAAGATTGATGTAGACGCAATCGCCAAGAAGATCGGTGACCCAGATCATAACGGGAGCGTTTTCGGCCATGTTTCGGAAGCGCTCTTCGCTCTCTCTCAGCACCTCTTCAGCCCGTCTACGTTCTGTAATGTCGACGAATACAGCAAGACTGCCTCGCACGGCTCCGCGTTCATCGAAGAGTGGAACAGCATGGCTAAGCTCGCGGACTACGGAACCGTCTTTTCGTACGATATCGGCTTCGAAATCACGTATTGCGCGTCCCTCCCGCGCTGCCAATTGCATCGGTAGCTGATCCGGACGAAGTTCGATGCCGTTTTGCACAATCCGGAAAGGCAAGGCAGCTTCGCCAGGTCCGGATTTGGAGGCGTTTTGCCGGTCGTCTATTCCCAACATGGAGGCGAAGGCAGGATTCACGCGGATGTTCCGGCATTCGGAATCCATTGAAACGGCAATTCCCACCGGGAGTTCACGCAGTAGGACATCGAAATCGTGGACTCGGTCTGCAAGTTGCTCCTGACTCTGGCGTAAAGCGTCAGCGGCTTCTCGCCGAGCCTTCGCGGTCGCCAGATGCCCAGCCACGCGGGCTACAAGTTCACGCGCGCTGAAGGGCTTCATCAGATAGTCGTCGGCGCCGGCTTGCATTCCCTCGACCACTGATTCCTCTTCTGTCCGCGCAGTAAGCAACACAACCGGGATAGAAGCAGTCGCTGGATTCGACCGTAGGCTTTTTAAGAGCCCGATGCCGTCAAGGCGCGGCATCATGATGTCCGTCAAGACGAGATCGGGCCGTTCGCGCTGTACCGTCTCGAGCGCCTGTTGGCCATCGGAGACCGCTTCGACATTGAACTGGGGCGCGAGTATGTGCGTGACGTACTCGCGCATGTCGGCGTTATCATCGGCGAGAACGATTCGTTCGGAACGCCGGTTTCGCGCATCTTCATCGGGCGTGGAGGCCCCGTCCGGAAGCCAGCGGAGCGCTTCTTGTAAGAAGGCATCGGCGGTAATGGAGGACTGCGGGGAACTTGAGGGGACGTACTGAGAGGCGCGATGCTCGGAACCAAACGGAAGGACAACTCGAAAGGTGCTGCCTTCTCCGAGACGGCTTTCGACTGTAATGGAGCCGCCGTGGAGTTTGACTAGTTCCTGTATGAGCGCTAATCCGATACCGCTGCCTTCTTGTGTGCGACCCTGGGCGCGGGACACTCGGTGAAATCGCTCAAAAATCCGAGGGAGTTCCGCTTGGGGAATTCCGGCCCCAGTGTCTTCCACCGTGAGCTCTGCGCTATCTCCAACGGCAGATAAACGAAGACGAATGGTACCAGAAAGAGTGTACTTGAAGGCATTCGAGAGAAGATTCAGAACGACCTTCTCCCACATATCCCG
>DASQLD010000071.1:0-3939 GCA_035630195.1 Bryobacteraceae bacterium | reverse complement strand
TACGAACGTGCCCTGAACAAAGCTCAGGCTCCGCAGGTAGCGAACCTTCTTCAATTCCAGCTTCAGAATCTTTGAAGTCGTAGCGTTCAGCCGGGCAATCTCCTGCTGCGCCAGACCCAAGCTCTTGACAAGTTCGATATTGCGCAGCGATTCCGTTGTCGATCCTGCGAGCGCTGTTGTCTCCTTCACAATGGCCTTTTGCACTTCCTTGATCTTGCGGCTGAGCAGGGAGCTCAACCCTCCAAGAAGCGGGATCGTCGCCAGGTAGGCGGGCGCAACCGACCAATGAACCTGCCATGCGTAAACCATGACGAAAATTACACCGATCAGCGTTGTGAACAGAAGATTGACTGAGATGTTGATGAACTTCTCCACATCCGTTCGGACTTTCTGCAGTTTACCCAGCGTCTCGCCGCTGCGCTGATCTTCGAATTGCGCATACGGCAGTTCGAGCGAGTGCCGGATCCCATCGGCATAGAGCCGGGCGCCGACTTGTTGCGTGATTAGATTAACGAAGTAGTCCTGAAAATTCTTCGCCACGCGCGAAACGAATGCAACGCCAACGGCCATTGCTAGGAGCACACTCACTCCACGCAAGAACTCAGCGCTCGAGTACTCGCTATGCCGCGTCGCATAAGAGTCGATGATATGGCGGAAGATCAGCGGATCGAGGAGCGAAAAAATCTGATTGATCGCCGCAAGTGCAAGCGCGGCGATTACGAGTCTCCAGTGTGCCCGGAGATAGCGGTAAAGCGTGGCCATCTACTTCAACGGTACGCCACTCGACTTTACAAAACTTGACAACTGGAGTTGAACCTCCTGGCTATGTGCCCACGTCGAAGAGACATCGCATGAAATCAAAGGGTTCAAACATTCTTGACCGGCGGCGCTTTCTGGCGACGATGGGGGCTGGGGGGCTCTTCTTCACCACTCCGGGCGCATTCGCGCAGGCTCTGGTGCTTACGCCCGCTCAAACCGAGGGACCGTACTATCCAAATCGACTGCCGCTCGACCAGGACAATGACCTCCTGGTTATTAATGATTCGATTACGCCCGCAGTCGGAACAGTCTCCTGGATTAGTGGTCGCGTGCTGGATCGCACGGGCAGCCCGGTACGCAACGCGCTTGTGGAGATCTGGCTCGCGGATAATGTCGGCTCCTACATCCACACTCAAGGCGCTTTAAACGGAAGGCGGGACAGCAATTTTCAGGGCTACGGAAGATTTGTAACGGCTTCGTCCGGAGAATATCTCTTCCGCGCAATCAAGCCCGGCTTGTACCCCGGTCGTGTTCGTCACGTTCACTACAAAGTGACAGTCCCCGGCGGGGTGAGCCTTACAACTCAGCTATACATCGAGGGAGAAAACGGAACGAACGATGGTGTGCTGAACGGAATTCGCGATGCCGCGCAATGTGCCTCCGTCGTCCGTCCATGGATGGCCATCCCCGGCTCTCCAATCGGCGCTTTAGCGACAACATTCGATATCGTTTTGAACTTTACGCCCTCCTCCGTGGCTATACCGACGCGCCCGACTTTAGTGTCGATGGCCGGAGTGACGAATGCCGCCACATTGCAGGAGGGCGCAGCATCCGGCTCCTGGGTGACCCTGTTCGGGGACGCGCTGTCGTCAACAACCCGTACCTGGAACGCACAAGACATAGTGAACAACCGGTTACCTGAGACACTTGACGGAGTGAGCGTTCAGATCAACAACCAGCCTGCTTCCGTGTACTACATCAGCCCGAAGCAGGTGAACGTTCTTGCGCCGCAAGCACCGGCCGACGGGAACGTCCCGGTAACGGTCACCACACCCACCGGAACTTCTGCGCCGGTTTCCGTGAATTTGCGGCAATTCATGCCGGGCTTCTTCCAGTTCTCTCAGGAATACGTGGCAGCCGTCCGCGCCGACGCGACCATTCTCGATTCGGTAGCGGCCCGTCCCAATGAGACGATTAGCCTTTTTGGAACAGGTTTTGGACCGACGCTCCCTGCGACGCTGCCCAATGAAGTCATTACCGAGCCCGTCCCGACCGCGAATCCGGTCAAGGTTCATATTCACAACGAGCCGGCAGCCGTCACCTTCGCAGGACTCACCAGCGCCGGACTCTACCAAATAAACGTCACAGTGCCGGATCTCCCGGACGGCGACTACCCCGTCACCGCGGAAGTCGGCGGTGTGCGGACAGCCAAGTTCGCCCGGATTCGTATCCAACGCTGAACTGCCGGCTCCTATTTTTTCACACAATTTCTTATTTTCATCGCATACATTTCTGACGCGCCATAAAGGTTCCAAGGAGTATGCAATATGACGTCGAGATTTTCGTGCGCAATCTGCGTGCTGGTAGCCCAGGGATTCCTGTTCGCTCAGGCCGAGCTCATGGG
This sequence comes from Bryobacteraceae bacterium, assembly GCA_035630195.1. Taxonomy (GTDB): domain Bacteria; phylum Acidobacteriota; class Terriglobia; order Bryobacterales; family Bryobacteraceae; genus DASQDN01. The sequence goes on along the minus strand of DASQLD010000071.1, from coordinate 1,556 downwards.
GGTGGATGGAGTTATTGCCCTCGTGCAAGCGAATATGTCAGAGGCGTTCGTGATGAAGCGCCTCAAGAAGGAAGGCAAGGTTTACAATCTATCTGCGGCGGAACTGCTCAAGCTACAGAAAGCAGGAGTTTCCGAAAAAATAATCGAGTTCATGATGGAGCCGGAGGAACCCTCTGCCCCCGCTGCAACAACGCCAAAACCCGATCCGGTAGCCGCAGCGCCAGCAGCGGAACCCGCAGGAGAAAAGAAGGAAGCCAAGCGCGGCCTCTTTGGCCGGATCGGGGCAGGGATCGAGGAGCGAAGCAGAAGATTCGGGCAACGAACAGCCGAGTCCGCGGAGCGGACTGCCGACAAGACCGCTGCTTCGATGGAAGACAAGGCAAACCAGAAGGTAGACGCGACTCAGGCGAAAGTGGACCAGACAGTCGAAACGAAAGTGGGCGTCATCGAGCAAAAAACCACCGGGACTCCGCAGCCAAGTAAGAGAAAGTAACTATGCGCCGCAAGTCACTTCCGATTCCCTTCATAGTCTTGTTCGCGCTAGGGACGGCGCCCGCCGCATGCGCTCCTGTCATTCGCGCCGCAGGCGTGGTGAACGCGGCGAGTTTCCGTCCAGCAGAGTTTTCAGGCGGCGGCTTGGCACAGGGAGCATTGGCGACGGCCTTTGGAACGGGCTTAGGGCCTGGGACGGGAGTGAGCGCCACTGTGTATCCACTCGCAAGCACACTGGCAGGCGTGGGCGTCCGGTTGACGCAAGGCGCGAACAGTGTGAACGCGTACCCGGTATTTGTCGTAGCTGGGCAGGTTAACTTCCTGGTCCCATCGAATACGCCGCTCGGGCCAACGGAAGTCAGAGTGACCTATAACAACGAGACAAGCGCACCCATAACCGTGCAGATCGTCAAGAGCGCGTTCGGGCTTTTCACATTTACACAAGGCACGTCGCGAGCCGTTGCGCAGAACTTCGTTTCCGGCGCAGAAACACCGGTTAACCTACCCACGCTACCGGCAAAGCCGGGACAAACTTTGATCGCCTACGGCACAGGTCTGGGTCCAATTGCGGGCGCGGACAACGTGGCGGCTCCCACGGGCGACATCGCTGGGGCGCAGGTGGAAATACTTGTCGGCGGTGTGCCGGCCCGCCGTGTCTATGCGGGACGTAGTCCGTGCTGTTCGGGGTTGGACCAGATCGTGTTCGAGTTGCCAAACAATGCTCCGGCGGGATGCACGGTTCCTCTCGTCGTTCGCGTCGATGGAGTCTATAGCAACCTCGGAGATATCTCCATTTCTTCGGATGGCGCCAAGTGCACCGATCCAGCCGGAGGGGGAGGAACGCAGCTTTGCCGGGAAGGTACCGGAGGGGTGCTGCAGCTAATCGGTGGCTTTTCGCAAGCCGCCCCGCAGTTTTACACATCCGACCTGTTGCGGGAAAGCGTATTCAATTCGTTCTTCGGCCAACTCGTGCGAATCTCCGGATGCGTGGATTTGCCGAGCGCTGGAGTCGGCTCATGTACCGTCATAACGTCCGACAGACCCCCCTCACAGCCACAGCCCAC
>DASQLD010000070.1:0-9131 GCA_035630195.1 Bryobacteraceae bacterium | reverse complement strand
GGCGAACCCGCACGATTCTGGAGGCGGCGGAAATCTCTACTGACGACAAGCTTTCCGTTTCTCCGGATGGGAAGTGGGTTCTTTGCTCCAAGCTCGATCGATCCGGCAGCAACATCATGGTTAGCGACGATCTTCGGTAATCCCAACTTGTGGGTAATTGAAAGCACTACTGGACGTTACGAAGAAGCAGCCGCCGAACTCTCACCCGCGTACGATTACGAAGTGACCCGCAACCGTCCCTCCGGTAAGTTTCGCCAGCATCGCTTCACCTTGGCAGTGGCGATTACTTTCTGATATCCCGCGCAGGCCAGGTTGAATATACAACTGTCTTCATCGATGATGCGCGTCCGTCCGCCGACATGACAGTCGGTGGCAATCTTCAATGCAGGTGCTCAGGATCGCGCCGTTAGGCTACGAGAGTTACCTTGCCGCTTGCGAGATCATAAACCGCGCCGATCACTTTGAGCCGCTTCGTCTCGACGTAGCGGGTGAGGGTGGGCTCGAGACTCTTCAGCTTCGCGACACTGGAACGTACATTTGCCACGATTGCCCGGTCCAGGTCTTTCTCTCTATCTGTGCTCACCATGCGGACCAGATCCCGAATCGACTCTGGCACTGCCAGTTCCATGGTGTCAAGGGCCGCTTTCACCGCACCGCATTGGCTGTGCCCTAAGACCATTACGAGCGGCGCACCTAACGCCACTACTCCATATGCAATGCTTCCCTTCACTGTAGGGCCCGCGCCACTGACCACATTTCCCGCAACGCGAATTACAAACAAATCGCCGACACCCTGATCGAAGAGAATTTCTGGCGGCACTCGGGAGTCGGAGCAACCGACAATCACGGCATCCGGCGCCTGTGCCGGCGCAAGCTTCGAAAAGTCTGCCGGACTTCGCCGTGGGTTCATGGTCTTTCCAGACATAAAACGCTCGTTGCCTTCGAGTAAGTCTTTTAGAGACTCGTCGGCGGTCAGGCGTCCCGATTGCGCGGCGAGGGCGCCGGCTGGAAGTAAGGCGATAAAGTCGCGTCTCCACATAACCGCCTCCGATACAGGACTGAGTCCACTTATCCGTTCGAAAGGTTCACGAGGGATGTAGTTGCCTAGGAATTGTCCTATCATAGCCGAGAATCTGTTGCCCGTAGCCCCTAAGTTGCATCGCGGGGCTCGGCTGCTGAGAAAACTACGGGGCTGAAGATCGTGTTCCGAAAGTCTGCGGCGCCGTCTGCGATGCACTTGGGCGCCGTCAAAAGGCTTTTGACAGGGACTCTACTGCCCGTCCATCGCCGATTTGGCGGCGGATCGTTTCGCCGGTGCCGTAAACCACTGGTCCGGCGGAACCAGCTTCGGTGTTTCAGGATCCGCCTCATAGTCCGGAGTCATGATCTGGACGCCGCACTCATTGAATACGTCAAGGATGTTCAGGTGTACCGCATTATATTGTTCAACCTGAGCGTGCGGCTTTCCGGAGTAAACGTTCAATTCGTACACAATTGCAAAGTGCCCAAGTTGAGAAACCGCCATGAACGGTGAAGGGCTCCTCGAGCAGACCTTCTGTCCGGCGCGCGGCTTCGAGGCGCATAGCTCTCACCTGACGCCACGGTGTCTCGTACCCTATACCGACCGTAGTGTGAAGAATCAGTCCACGCTTATGGCTCCGACTGCTATAGTTCACGACCGGGCTGTTCAGAATCACGGAGTTCGGAATGACTACTTCTTCGTTCTTCGCAGAACGAAGGTGTGTCACCTGCATCCGCATTCACTCAGACATACAATAAACGGCCAGACACGAGCCAAGGAAAGCGTCAAACCGGTTGGCTACTCGAATTTCCGAGTAGGCCTCGACGACTTGCGAGATCGTCATGTCCGCCGCCGGCATGGGTCCCCCTTTCTGCAAATCGGCCCTTTCTCAAGCGAAGCAGCGCAGGCTCTCATTGATGTTTGAAGAGCATACCAGAAAGTTCCTGCGCATGTTTCGGAGTGGTTGCAGTATTGGGGCAAACCGTTGCGCCAATACGCTCATGATATGATGTTTCCTCTTCGCGGTTTTTGTTGGAATGTCACTCTCATCGCATCAACCCACATGTGTCGCCTGTAAAGGAACGCACTTTCGTTTGGTTGATAAGACCGTTCCCGGCTTGAACATTGCACTGTACTTCATCTGTTGTTCGAGTTGTGGTGGTGTTGTCGGCATCGTTCCCGCACAACAATCAAAGTGACCAACTCGGATACTCAGACAGTCCTCACACAATGACGGATACAATCATCAACGTTTCTGCTGGTCTTGTCGGTGCTCTCATCGGCGGTGCTGCGACCATTTGGACAGCTAGGTACACGTTGGAGAAGCAAGCCGAAGACGAGCGTGAGCGAAGGAAGCAAGAGCGAACAGATTCGCAACTGGCACATGACAGGAACGTTATCCGTTTGTTCAGGGCTGAAGTGACTGGTCTCAGATTTACGGACGACGAGGGTGTCATCTTCGATCACTTACGTGCGCTCAGACGCATAATGACGGAGTACTCGGACTTGCTTATGGAGCCGAGCGAAAAGAACCAGGAGTTTTACGCCGAGTATCTTGCCCATCTACCAAAAGAACTACGCTTGATAGTGGGCGATCTAATCAAGGCGAAGCGTGCCGTTGAAATGCTTGAACATCCTGACTTGCCTACAGCGTGAACGTCAGCTAATCCGTCCAACTCGGATACTCACACACAGTCCAGCCATCCAAGTGCGTCTCACGCCTGGTTGTGTGTGAGTCGTGAAGAAGACTGACCATGTGCTCACCAGCGGGGACGCATCGAAGCGCCCCAGCACGAGCGGCAGTTGAAGCCAACTTGGTGTCCTCTTCTATCTGAAGGTTGCTTTCCCATGGGTCAGCTTGCATATATGACGTCATTGCACATACCTTAGTGAGGTTACGTGCCTGGCAGCATGTGGCGCCGAACCAGCCGTATCCTTCCTACGGCCGAATGCTGTAGGAGTTTATAGCTGTTAACAAAGTCTCCTGCAATTGCTCGTACTTACAAACACAACGGACGACTGTCAAGTGGTGTCGCCGGTATTGAAATTACCGACGAACAAAGATTAGGCATCGTCCATTCCTTGACAACGCCGCTCAGGTGCCATGTCGGCAGTAAAGCGGGCAATGTATCATCAAATCCGTTATGACGCGCAGACAGTTCGCTTCGCTGGCGGCCACGGCAGCGTTTGGTCAGCGAATGATTCCGGAGCTCAAAGATGCCTCGAACTTCTGCTCCCACGAGCACTGGGGCTCCATAGATTCCATTGGTACGTTCCCAGGAGGCTATCGCGCCGACATCGAACAAGGCGCCCATCCCAAGCAACCTACTAGCGTGTTCGACATCGTACTGGAACCTTACTTTCGGGGCGTGCTCGCATCGTCCAAGGTTGAATGGGAGTCCTTGAACCGGGAACGGGTATGGTCAAAGCTCAAAGAGAGCATAGGAGATCACACCTTTAACGGCATTTTTCAGTGCACGCGTCGCGGAATCCAGTTTTTGTATGGTTTGGACATTGCAGCTACGGGCGACAACTCCACGTCACGGCTCAACGAGATGATCGACAGGAGCTACAAAACTCCCTTCGGTTGGTATCGGACCGCGATGGCAAAGGCCCACTTCAGCGATCTCGTGCGTCCGGTCCATCCTGAGTTTTATCGCCGCCAGGAATCCCGGGAATCCGCGAAGGACGAAGCATCCTTCACAAAAACTGTCATGCGTATCGATCCAATTCTGGACCTTTGGCATCTCCCGGCCGAACGCCGTAAGAGTCTTTTGGAATTTTCCGGAGTCGAGCCCATCGATGCCAAAAGCTGGCAAGCTTTCTTGACCTATTGGTTCGAGCAGGCACAGCGAAGTAGAGCCGTTGGCATAAAGCAACTTCAGGCATACCGTCGCGATCTGGATTTTCAAGCGCGAAATGACAATGACATTGACGACTGGAAAGGTACCGCGTCGACAGAATCACGAAGGAAGCTGCAGGATTGGATTGTTAACGAATGCTGTAAGAACGCCAATGATTTAGGATGGGCGCACCAAGTTCATGTGGGCACTCACAATCTGCCGAGTTCCACACCTCTGCCACTCGCTGGGCTGGCGAGGCGCTATCCCCGCATGAGAGTCGTAATGATCCATTGCTGGCCGTTTTTGGAAGAGGCCGGTACCCTTGCTCGTCAGAACTCGAACATCTACATCGATACGTGTTGGCAGCCGATTCTCAATCCCCAATTCTTTCGTACCGCAATTTCGCAATGGTGGAACTATGTCCCTTCGAACAAGATCATTTGCGGTCATGATGCGACCACTGTCGAGATGGCAGTTGGTTCGTCTCTGTTCACACGAGAGATTCTGAGCGACGTCGTGCAAGAGCAGAGGCGGACGCTAAACATCGCCGAGAGTGAGTTGATTCGAGCGGCGAAGAACATGCTTCATGCGAATGCAGCCCTCATTTACGGTAACGGATCGAAAACGCCTGCCTAGATAGGTATATACTCAGGTCACTTCAACGTTCGAGGTGGCCGAATGCGTAGTCGATTGCTCTCCGTCTTGCTCATGCTCGGTGCACTGTTTGCTGTTCCAGCTATTTCATGCCCAAGTCAACACTTCAACAATTTCGGGTGCGGTTTCCGATGAGTCAGGCTCTGGAGTGCCGAACGCCAAAGTAACCTCTACTGTCATCGCCACAGGACAACAGCGTGAGGCTGTTACGAATGATGTTGGGGAATTCGTCTTGCCCCAACTCCCTCCAGGCGGATATCGAATTGCTGTTACGGCTTGCGGCTTCCAAACCGGAATTGTCAAAATCTGACATTGAACATTGCCGAGCGCGCAACCATCAACGTCGTCCTGAAGCTCGGTCAAGTCAGTGAGCAGGTCACGGTTGAAGCGACAGCGCGCTTGCTTGAACAGGAGACCGCGTCTCTTGGACAAGTGATTACACGAAAGGCGATCAACGATCTGCCTCTGAATGGCAGAAACTATCTGACCCTTGGTTCGCTCTCGCCTGGCGTGATTCCACAACTGCCGCAAAGCACAGGTTCTGCGAGTTTTATAGCAGCGACGTCACAACGGTCTGATCGCAGTCTTCTGGTTGGCGGCCAGCGCGAGAGCGCGAGCAGCTATCTTTATGACGGTGTCGAGATGCGCAATCCACGAATCGGTGACAGTTCCATCACCCCATCGCTCGACGCTGTGCAGGAATTCAAAATTCAGCGAAACTTCTTTCAGGCAGAGTTTGGAAACTCCCCTGCGATCATCAATGTCGCCAGTCGCGGCGGCACGAATGAGTTCCACGGAACTCTGTTTCACTTCCTGCGTAACGACAAGATGGACGCGCGCAACTTCTTCTCGCCCGGAGTCGAGCCTTTCAAACGAAATCAGTTTGGCGGATCTGGCGGCGGATTCATCAAGCGCGACAAGGTTTTTGTTTATGGCAACTACGAAGCCTTCCGCCAGCGGTTGGGGCAGATCCAACGAGGAATATGGCCGACCCAGACTCAGCTAAAGGGCGATTTCACCGGCGGACCAACCATCTACGATCCACTCACCTTTGATCCCGCCACCAACACGCGAACGCCGTTTCCCGGGAACAGAATCCCCGACAATCGCATCAACCGAATTTCGAAGGCGTTCATGCCTTACATTCCTGTAACGGATAGCCCTGTGGTGAACGGCGCGAATCTCCTGGGGACACCGGTACAAAGCTTGGACGACACACAGACGAATATCCGGGCAGATTGGCTGATCAACACAAATCATTCGCTATTTGGCAGGTACAGTTGGCAGACCGCGCCTCTGTCACCCGCGTCGCTGGTACCGTTAGGTGGCTCCCAGGTAGACACAAAGGGAGTTTCCGGCGTGGTCCAGTTAACCTCTTCCTTGTCTCCTGCGGTGGTTAACGTAGCGCGGGTGTCTTACGCGTACATGACTTTGTTCGGCAAGCAAGTAACAGTGGATCGCGATATCGCTAAAGAGATTGGAATTACTGGCGTTTCTACGAACGAGTTGAATTGGGGCGTCCCGGGCGTTGGCTTTCAGGGACTGAGTGGCATCGGCAGCAACGGATTGACCCAAGGCAATGTTTTGCACAACTACCAGATCACCGATAACCTCACCTGGATGAAGCGAGCGCATACGTTCAAGATGGGCTATGATGTCCGGCAAACACGATTTTTACTCGATAGCGATAACGGACCTCGAGGAAGCTTTACCTTCAACGCCAGCTACAGTGCGGAACTTAACCCGAGTACGGGAAATCCCATAGCAGGCACAGGAAGTGGTGTCGCCGATTTTCTGCTGGGCTATCCCACGAACATGAGTGGCGCTGTCGGCACATCCGCGACACACTTTCAGTTCTATACCCATAATCTGTTCTTTCAGGATGACTGGAAGATTACACGGCAACTCACACTCAATTACGGATTACGGTGGGAGTATATGGGCCCGCCGGCGCCAATAGAGCAGGAGCGGGACCATGTCTACGGCTTCGATTTCAACACCGGCCAACAGTTGTTCCCCAGTCTCGGGCAGATACGGCCGTCGATCATCAATCCGGACTACAAGAATTTCGCTCCCCGGCTGGGTTTAGCCTACAACCCGGACTGGATGCAGAGCGTGGTGTTCCGTGCCGGAATTGGCACATATTTCGATCAAACGCAAATGAACGAAACGCAGTTCATCACGAATGGTCCGCCAATCTTTACGCAGCAAAATATCAACATGACCGGCCGTGGACTGCCAGAGTATGAGTTTGGAAGAAACACTTTGCCTGTCGTAACCATTCCGCCGATCGACGCGAACTACATTACTCCACGAGGAACGAACCTTTTTGCGGCGGAGATAGATGGGCGTAAACCACGCGTCTACATGTGGACGTTCTCTATCCAGAAATCCTTCTGGCGGGATTGGCTTGCTGAAGCGGAATTTGTGGGCACACAAGGACGCCGGTTGTCGAAACGATACAACGCCTATGCAAATGCGACCCCGGGTGTTCTTTACGACGTAACTCCTGGAGTCGCGACGCGGTATCCGCAGTTGAATCAAATGTTGTATTCGTCTCAGGCGGGCTGGTCCGAATTTCATGGCCTAAATCTTCAGCTGGAGAAGCGATTCAGCAGTGGTTTCCAAATCCTGATGGCGTATACGTTTGCCAAGTCGATCGACAGCGACTCGGCGGGATCTTATGGTTCCCCAAATTTGAATCCCGCAAATTTTCAGCTCGATAAGGGCCTCTCCGATTTCGATATTCGCAATCGATGGGTCACAAGCATTGTTTATGAGCTACCGATCGGAAGAGGGAAGAAGTTGCTTGGTTCCGTCGGTCCCGGAGTCGATCTCATCGTCGGTGGTTGGCAACTGAACACGATTTTCTCGCGGCAGAGTGGTGTTAATCGAAGCGTAACTTCCACGAATCTCACCGGCCTCTCGTATGTTACGCAGAGAGCGGACGCCAAAGGAATCGATCCGTTCTCCACATTCAACAACATAACGCCCAGAGAAGACTTCTCCAGCGGAAATGCCGGTCTATACTGGTTCAATCCGACCGCCTTCTCCGCGACATTGCCATTGAAGTTCGGTACGTCCGGACGGGATATCATCACGGCACCGACATGGTGGAATACGGATCTTTCGGCGTTTAAGAATTTCAACTTCAACGAAAGAATGACCCTTCAATTCCGCGCCGAGGCTTTCAACGCTTTCAACAACGTGCTGTTCAATCCGCCCGATATGAGTGTTGTCAGCCCGAACTTCGCGCGTCTCACGAGCGCGCTTCGGCCGCGAGTGATGCAGATGGCTCTGCGCTTTACTTTTTGACGGAAGCATAAACTTAACACCCCTGCGTTCGACGGGATGGGCGATTTCGATCGCCTCATCCACGGTTGACCCACAACAACTCAATCGGTCCGCAACGCTTCTACTGGATCGGAAAGCGCGCTTCCGGGGCGGGTGCCCTCGTGATTTTTTAGGCGCCCATCACGGTGCAGATTGGTGAACTCCTCAACGAATTTTACAAACACGTCTTTGCCCGAGGAGTAGTTCTTGGCGCCACGCATCGTGTAGCCGTGCTGGACAGTTAAAGTCCGGTTTACGGTCATCTCCTTCGCTTTCGCATCGAGGCTGAGAATCTCTTTGATCGTGACTGTAGAGCGGTTGATGTTCCGGTGCGTTTCGGTCACCAGCTTAGTACCTTCCCATCGAGCGCGCCATTCGAATGGGCCGTTGTCTTGCGCAGGTTTTTGCGTTTCTGAACCGTCCAGCTTGTAAGCTATGGTCTCGCTTTGACCACCTTGCCTTGTTTCAACGCTCAGCTCGGCCGCAGTCTGTCTAATCACGAGAGTCACGGGTCTACTAGCGGCGCTGGAGTGGGCAGACTCGCTTCGTGTAGCATCCATCTCCCAAGTGCCGGAGAAATCGGGATCCTTATCCGCGCTTCGTAAGGATGGAACCAAAAGCGCGAGCGCCGCAACACAGGGCGCCAGGACGGTAGGGTTCATGAGCTTTCTCCTATAGGTCGGACCTTCATCCCTAGTGTTCGATCCTGTCTACGGGAGATTGTTTCGAGTACCGGTGTTGGCAGACGAATCGTAACGTCCGGGGCACGCTGCCAAGTTCCCTTACCCGGATGTTGGCTGAGGTGGAGCGAGTGCGTTCTTCTGCGGTGAATAGGCTCCGACGCAAGTTCGACGCCACCGAGAAATACATAGAAACGAAGGCTCAGGTCGAACGCGTGGTCGACGACGGTCGCAGGATCAACCAAGTTGTCGCCAGAGGGAAGTACGGGACCGACGTGGCTAGACTGGCAGCCGTCCAGGAATCGGTGGTTTTAGTTTAGTTTGTTAACCAAAAGAGCACGCCGCGGGTGAGACGGTGAGAACGTGTCCTGAGAAGCCCTGGAATGCGCCCCCGTTGGCGGGCGAAGAGTTGGTGTTCAAATGTCGCAGAGAAACCGCCTGCGCGAATACTGGCCCTTTCGCGAACATTTTGGTATTTTCCGGTTAACGTACTTGCAGAGACGTTCGCAGTGCAAGAGTTTGGCTCCTCAGGTAGGATTCGAACCTACAACCCTTCGGTTAACAGCCTTGGTATCTCGTTAAGAAAACGTGCACTTAGCA
>DASQLD010000069.1:0-17956 GCA_035630195.1 Bryobacteraceae bacterium | reverse complement strand
CCGTCCTCCTTCTTGTCCACTTTGATCATCGCGCTGCCGGCGCCGTACGCCCCCGCGATGAGAATACGACCCAGACCGGCGTCCACAGGCTGCGCCACCGGAATGATGTTCTGGAAGTTGGTGTAGGTCCACAGCAGCTTGCCACTACGTGGATCGAGACCGTTGACGCTGCCGCCTTTCGCGTTCCGGCCTCGGCCGACGGCAGCGGTAACCATGACAAGTTGGTCCTCTCCGCCCACTTTAGCGATGGAAGGGGTTACATATCCCGCAGTGCCGGACAGAGCCGCGGACTTCCATTTGATCTCTCCGCTGACTTTGTCGTATGCCACCACACCAACCTCGGGGGTCTGCGGCGCCACGATCAGCAGATCGCCGTAAATGAAGGGGTGCTGCACGATTCCCCAGCGTGGCAGATCAGCCCCGCCGCCGAAGTCCTTCCAGATGTTCTTCGTCCAAGCGGGCTTGCGCGTCTTGATGCTGATTGCGTGTAGATCACCCATGGGTCCTACGGTGTACACGTGCCCGCCGTCTACGGTCGGGGTGGCGCGGGAACCCGCGAACATGAATCTGCCTGGCGCGTTGTAGGCGTACGTCCAGAGTTCTTTCCCACTCGCCACATTCAGCACGCGCAGTTTGTCGCCCACCGCCTCGTCACGATCCAGCAGATAAACGTTTCCGCCGCTGATCGCAGGTCCGCCGAAACCGGCGCCCATCGGTACGGTCCAGAGCACTTTCAGACCTTCTTCCGGCCACGTCCGCAGCAGACGCTTCTGCTGTGAGCTGTGATCCCTGCGCGGCCCATAAATACCGGGCCAGTCCTCGCCAACGAGCAAGGTAACCGATAACGTCAGCAGGATCCCAACAACCTTCGCTATGTTCTTCATTGATCTGACTCCTTCTGCTCGGCTGCTCCAGTCGCGACAGGAAGGCTGATGAGCGATGCACTCATCACGCGCGCCCCTACTACTGCATAGTCGCCTGGATCGGGTATTACCGGCATCACGCTTTTGGCGAACTGCTTGTCCACGCTTGCGAACGACACCACGGAATGGGTCAAATGCACGCGCGCGGGTCGGATTGAAAGTCGATTAACTGCCAGCTTTGAGCAGCTTGCGAATACGGTCACTGTATTGCCGACCTGTGCCGACCCTTCTCCCGCCCTGCAACTCAAGTTCGTAGACACCGCCGGTAATGGCGTTTACGCCTGTTATTCGCGCCAGGTTGACGATATGCGAACGATGCACGCGAAGGAATATGCCGGGATCAAGCAACCGTTCCAACGCCGTCATGGTTTCACCATAGAGGTAGTCCTTCGAACGGCAGTGCAGCATGGTGTAGTTATTGGCCGATTCGATCCAGTCAATCGAGTCCACCGGCACGAAATCGAAACGGTCACCCGTTCTTACAACCAAGCGTTGCGCCCACTTGTCCCCCCGTGCTTCAAGCAGAGCTTCCAGATGCCGCATCACGTCTGAGGGCCGTGACATGCGCTCGCGAGCACGCTCGATACTCTCCCTCAATCTGAGGTCGTCAAAGGGCTTGAGGAGATAGTCCACTGCATTCACATCGAATGCCTGTATCGCGTACTTGTCGTAGGCGGTGACGAACACCACGGCCGGCATCTGCTGCGGCCCGACTTCCCGAATCACATCGAAACCGGTACCATCCGGCATCTGCACGTCAAGCAGGACCAGATCGAAGCGGCCGGAGCGAATCGCATCAACGGCTTCACCGACAGACCCACATTCGCCCGCGACCTCTACCCCTTGCATGCCGGACAAGTCATGCCGTATGCCGCTGCGGATCAGCGGCTCGTCATCAACGATCAGCAATCGCAGGCTGTTCATCGTGAGTCGATGGACCTTGATCGTCCGCGAAACGAAGCGGGATTGCGATTCGAACCTCCGTACCGCCCTCAGCGGGTCGTCGCATTGATAATGTCTGGCGTTCCGGGTACAGGGTCGCTAGGCGCTCGAGTGTCGATCCAAGTCCAACTCCCATCTTTTTACCGGTAAGAGCCTCTTCGGGCGCGCCGATACCGTTATCAGTGATGGTTACCACCAGATCGCGGCCATCTGTGGCCGCAGATATGCCAATGATTCCTGTCTTGCCGGTTCCGCGGAGTCCGTGAATGATGGCGTTCTCGATCAGAGGCTGCAACAGAAAACAGGGCAACATGGCTTGCAGCACCTCCGGTGCGATGGCGAAACGTACGTCGAGACGGTCGCCAAACCGCATCTGCTCAATTGCTGCGTAAGCTCGGGTGAGTTCGATCTCTTCGTACAGGGTGCTCTCCGGTTCCGAATCCTGCCGAAGCACGGCGCGCAGGAGGTCTCCGAGACGAGCCAGCATCCGACTGGCGGTCTGCGGATCCTGTTTGGTCATCACCGAGATGTTCTGCAGGCTGTTGAACAGAAAATGCGGGTTCAGACGCGCCCGCAGAACGTCGAGCTGCGCCTGCTTTAGGCCGGCTTCGAGTTGCGCTTTCTCCAGCGCCAATTGAGCAGATCGCTTCTCCTGTACTCTCAACTGAAACTGGCTTCGGACGAAATATCCGCCCGCCACGCTGCACCAATACAGAACCTGTGCCATCGGGAAGTGGCGCAACCAGAATCCCGGTACCTGCGACGTGAAGTTCGGCTCCATGACCGAAAGAACTCCGCTGAATATACTTGACATCAACGGCGACGCCAGCAAACAGATCGGCACGCTGAGGATTGTGAGCAAACCGAAATTCCGCAACCAGTTGGCGCCGTCTAATGGGAGCCTCTTCTCAACCCGGAAAACAAAGGGTGTGAGAGCAATCCACGGGTAGTACAAGGCTGTGAACGCCGCTATGAACGCCACATCCCCGATCTCCGAGTTGGAGGGCCGTTGCAACTGGTACCGCAAGGACGTCAAAACCCCAATCACCGTCCAGATCAGGAAGATCTTTCCGGCACCCGGATAACGCAGGGCGATCCTGTCGTCGAACTCCTTCGCGACGGGCGGTTTAGGCGACGTTTGTAGATCGCTCACGCGTCTTCTCACAGTCATTCTCACATTTACGTTCTCCAACGATTGCCGAGCCAAACACTGCATCCGGCCATAAAGAGGGCGCGTCTAGGCGCCATCCAAGGTCTTGCGCTTTATGAGCCTGAACCCATCATGCCTTTTCAGGCGCCCGCAGTTCACAAAGTTCTGGCGAACCGCGCGTTCAAGCTGGCGAACGACGTTAAGGCATCCGGTAAGGAGCACGGGTCATCGCTGGTGCGTTAGCCATCGCCGGCTCGGTTTGGAACAGGAAGTCTCAGGTCACCGGAGCACTCGCGATACAACCATGAGGACTTGTCAGGAGTAATCGGCCGGATGAGTGCGAAGATGGTCTACGGCCGAATCGGCAAGAGCCGGATCCGGCGCTGCATCGGGTCAATCGTGACAAGCGCACCAGCCTCCAAGTGGAGGCGCGCATCGTTCAGAGCATTCACAATCAGCGACCCTACAGCGGCAGGAAGCACATCCTGCGTTCGGATTTGAACCACGCTCGGCCCATCGCTGCCCCTCATAGCGAGTAGCATTCCGAAATCAAGATCATGCGTAAAGATAACCAACCCATGCGCTCTGGCATGGTCCATGATTTCGGCATCGGCAGCGGATGCTGCTCCGATCGACGACCAGTGAGTCGCCTCAAACCCATGCTGCTGCAGGAAAGGAATCCACAGCGGGCTGAGATTCATGTCGACCAGAATTCTCATGCCGCAGATAGTGGAATCTCGATCTCCTCGACCCGCCAGGCAGCGTAAGCAAGGGCTTGGCGGATATCGTCTTCTTCAAGGTAGGGATATGCTGCCAAAATCTCTGCGTCCGGGCGACCGGAAGCAACCAGTCCCACAACTGTTCCGACAGTTACGCGCATACCCCGTATACACGGCTTGCCGGCCATAACGTCCGGACTTCGGGTGATGCGGTCGAGTTTCAGCATACCTTCACTCATTGTAGAAGGTTCGAACCAGTCGCATCATTAAGATCACATACAGCGTACATACCGTTGCGGCTTGCGGCGAATCCCGACGTGACGACATAAGCCAATGCATGCGCGATGCCGACTTCCCGGGGTAATCCGAACGCGCGGATGCTTCAGTGCACGTGAGCTAAGGAGATTGGGTGATCTTCTCAAACCATGATTGAGCGGATCACCATCGAGCCGGGCAAACGCTCGGCGAAAGTCCGCTGATTCAAGCTCCGGATAATCGTCAAGAATCTCCCGCTCAGACATACCCGCCGCGAGCCGGCTTAGGACGTCCCAGACGGTGATGCGCAGACTGCGAACGGATGGTTGTCAGACAGAGAGATCGGGGCGTTCGCCAAGCAAGAAGGGTGAGTAAGCACGGACGACTTCTACGCGCTCGCAACAACCGTTGGATCGCCTCCGAAAGTAGGGTGGTTGCGACGGTGGACCCACCCGACGAGGGATGCGGAATTCGTGCTTAGGCGCGACGCCATTCGGTTGACAGAATCTGTCGCGGATCCGGACCGGGATCCCGATACTTGACCGCGAGTGATTCGATGGAGGTCCAAAGCCAACCTCAAAGGAGTGGATCGAGCCGTACAATACGGTTGTGCAAGAAAGTGCTTCGATCAGCTTCGACCCTATCCAGCCCTCACGCCTCGAACTGTGGCAGATCCTGCTTGCATCTATACTCTTCGTTTTTCTAATCGTCGTCATCGTCTGGAAAATGCGCAGACGCTCGACCAAGCATCCCGAATCCCTGGAACTGAATGGCAAATAATGCGGGACTGGGCGAAAGTTCGAGAGCACCGACATCCCCTTACGCGTCACACTAACGACTCAACAGAAGTAATCCGGCTCGACTTCAAGACCCGGGAGTTCCACAAAGCCACAACCCGGGACGATCATCGATCTGCGGGCGCCTGTGGCGAATCCATGAGTCGCCGAAAAGTCTGTTCATCCGCAGAATGGAGATCTACCCACTGTTCGTCCGTCATCCCCTTCCGCCACATGATCAATGTCATAGCGTCAGGCCCGACCGGATGCCGAAATTGCCAGCTGTCGCTTGTGGCGATTTCAAGAACCTTCTGCGCCACAACGCTCGGCGGTACTGGTGCGTCAGTCAGAGTTGCGGAGAACAAGGCTGCGATACGTCCTGCGTGCGGATATGCCGACTTCCCGATTCTGCTGATCCTATGCGCCATGGCGGTGTCAATGATCCCCGGCTCAACGAGCGCGACACGCACGCCGAAAGCTTTCATCTCGCAGGCGAGACCTTCGCTCAAGGCCTCCACGGCCCATTTCGAGGCGGAATACGGTGTCGCTGGTGGATGGCTGAACGTTCCCGCCACTGAGCTGATATTGATAATTGTTCCTGTCCGGCGCTCTCGCATCTGCGGTACTACAGCCTTGATGCAGCGCAAGACGCCAAAGTAGTTGGTCTCCATCACTGTCCGAAAATCCTCAATGGACAGCTCTTCAATTGAGCCAAAGCACTCGATCCCCGCATTGTTCACCAGCACATCCACGGGGCCATGCTGCGACTGAATGGCAGCGATGCCCGCTTGCACCGATTCATCACTGTCCACGTCCATTGCGGTCACGCTGATCGGCAACGTCTCTTGGGCGGCCATTTCAGATAACGCAGGCGAACTTGATAGATTGCGCATCGTCGCATGCACGTGATATCCGGCACGCGCGAACGCAAGCGCCGTTTCGTAGCCGATTCCCTTGCTGGTCCCAGTGATTAAAGCCGATCGTATCGCCATTGTTCCTGGTCTCCGTGCTTCTATTGGTCGAATGATTGTATCCCTTCATAGGTCAGAACGGCGACTTTGTTCACTGAGCGAAGCGCGGCCAAACAGGAAGCTGGCGAAGATAGAGACTTACCGCTCCTGATGAGAGGTCCGAATTCATAACGAGGTGCGCCTAAACTAAACAATTCTCGTTTCTCAATCAAAATATATTGACAAACGATATATAAGGCTTCACAATTGCTGCTATGAGAAAAGGCTCAACCATTTTTCTCCAAGTGGTCATCGTGCTCCTTGGCATTGGTTCTCTTGCTCTTCTACTTTGGGAACCACACCTTGAAGGGAGGAACGCGCACGCCACCCTCTTTCAGATTTACTTCAACGATCCATTTTTGACGTATGCGTACACCGCATCCATTGCATTTTTTGTTGCACTCTACCAGGCATTCAAGCTTCTGGGATATGTAGGAAGCGGTGAAGTCTTCTCGCAACGCTCAGTCAAAGCATTGCGGACGATCAAGTACTGTGCGCTGTCTCTCGTCGGTTTTCTGTTGGGAGCAGAAGCCTACTTCTTCCTAATGAGGCGCGGTCAGGATGACATCGCCGGCGGCGTCATGATGGGACTTCTACTGATGTTCGTCTCTACAATCGTCGCCACCGCCGCGGCAGTAGCGGAAAGAACCTTGCAGAGCGCGGTAGAGCTGAAGTCCGAGAACGACTTAACGGTATAACCGAAATCAGCATGCCGATCATCATCAACATCGACGTAATGCTGGCCAAGCGGAAGATGAGCGTCACCGAGCTAGCCGACAAGGTCGGCATCACTATGGCCAATATCTCCGTCTTGAAAAACGGCAAGGCAAAAGCGATCCGGTTATCGACGTTGGAAGGAATCTGCAAGGCTCTCCAATGCCAGCCTGGAGATGTTCTGGAATACAAAAATTAGATAATGCCCTCATCGACGGTGTGAGAACAGGGCGGCTTACCACCGTAGCCCGCCCGCAGCATACGGCGCGTTCCATAGCACGTGGGAAAAGTCAAAGCCTGTCTGCGAAGCGATTGGACCGCAAGAGTCGTTCGGGTCGCCACGCTGCAAATGCCTTATCCTACACTCAAACTAGATGCTCAACCGGGGCTATGCCTACGCAACAATCATCAGCAGCAAATACCATGGACAGACTCTGTTCTCCCATTTGGCAAGCCTTTATCCCCACTCGACTCCACAATCCTGGCAACAAAAACTGAACAACGGCGAAGTCACGCTCAATGGCGACATCGCCACCGGAAGCGAATCGCTCACTTCAGGCGAGAGGCTTGTCTGGAACCGCCCAGCCTGGATCGAACCAGACTGCCCTCAGAACTTCGAAGTCCTGTTTGAAGACCCCCATCTGCTGGCCGTCAACAAACCCGGTGGGCTGCCCACCATTCCCGGCGGGGGCTTCATGGAGAATACGCTCCTGCGCCTGGTGCAAAAGCAAACCCCAAACGCAAACCCTGTCCACCGGTTGGGCCGAGCCACCACCGGCATCGTCCTCTTCGCCAAAACACCGCAGGCGGCCTCTAATCTATTCGCAAATTGGAACACACCAGGAATTCAAAAGGTCTACCGGGCGCTGGCTCAAAATGTTGCACAGCACGACAGGTACGAAATTCTCACACCTATCGGCCTCGTACCGCACCCACTCATCGGTTCCGTGTGGGCCGCCAACCCGAATGGCAAGCCGTCAAAGTCATTGGCGAACGTGATCTCACGCGGCACTAGCACCACAACCTTTGAGGTGAGCCTGCATTCGGGGCGCCCTCATCAAATCCGGATCCATCTAGCATCCATCGGCCATCCCTTGGTAGGCGATCCTCTGTACGGTTCAACCGGTCAACCTCTGGAACATCTCCCCGGTTTGCCGGGGGATGGAGGCTATTTCCTGCATGCGCAATATCTGAAATTCCGCCACCCCATCACCGGAGAACAAATCGATCTTGAGGCAGCTTTGCCATCCGGATTCACATTACAACATTAGCCCGAATGAGTTGGCTGGGTAGTTATGCCGCGAACCGCCCAGTAACTCGCAATTTGCGAAGATCTCCCCGGCGCTGCGCTTCCAGCGACGATCCCGTTGCGCAAGGAGGCGTTCACGTATCTTCAGTTATGATTGACCATCATGCGCGTGCTTTGCGCCGTACTTGCGCTCACCAGTTCGATCACTGGGTCCCTCGTCGCGAGTGCGTTTCCATTTACGACAGCCATTGGCGGCACCTCGGTGCGAATCAATTTCGGGGCCACTGCGGTTGACGCGATCATGTACTACGCGGGAGCAACGCAGGTTGCCGCGATCCTTCCTACGAATACACCATTAGGCGATGCTACTGTCACGGTCACTTACAACGGCAGAACCAGTTCACTTTTTCGTTTCAAAGTCGTACGAAGCGCATTTGGTGTGTTCACGGTCTCGCAATCTCGTCTCGGTGATGCGATCGCCACTTGCGGAACACCATCGTGAGCCCCTCGAACGCAGCGAACGCTGGAGACCAGGGTGCCGGCTGGAGTTTCGGGCTGCGCATTATCAATGATGTTTAAGATCGGCAGCACCGTTAGTAACTCCGTAACGATCCGGGCGGCCACCAATGGACGCGTCTGCACGCCTGCGCATCCCGCGATCTCGGTAACCCGTGCTGCGGAGCTATACGCCAAGCCCGTGCTTACCATAGGGCTGATCAGGATGTCCGCATCCAAGGGGCGCGAACGCCCTCGGATCCTAAACGGCAATGCCATTTCCCATGCAGATACCGGCTTAGCTAAGTTCACACGTGTGAATGGTTCCACCAGGCGCGCTCGGACTTGGTCCACTGTTCGACATCAACCCGGTAGGCCCCTGCTCCTACTCAAGCTTTCCTGTTATTTCGGGCCTGCTCTTAGCGGTTCCGGCTCCTGGCGTAGATTCCGGCGCTTCGCTGGTTGTGTGCGGGCTAACGGGTGAGCGCACAATTACTAGAAGGGCGTTGCCAAGCAATTCCCTTGCTTACCTGCTTCAACCGGCCACCGCCCTACCTCCATTGTTGACGGGCGGGAGTTTTCACCGTCACCGGTCCCGGCGCTGCCGTTCCCGGAACCGGATCTTTTTGGTTAGTGACAGTCTGGCACTTCTCTCGTATGGACGAATTCATCGGCGACTCCGACCATCGACGTAATAAGGGGGTGACGGTGAACTGGACGGGAGGAGATCCAAACGGTGGGTCGAAATCTCGATCTCACCGAATTTGATGTGAGGGGATTCAAGGATCTTCCTTCCGTGGAGATTGTTTATTCTTATGTGCAGCCCAGTCCGCTTGTGATTCGTGCGCTCGTTTCTGGCGGCGTCAGAGGTATTGTGTTTGCCGGAACGGGCGCCGGCCTTCTTTCAAGCGGCGAAGCAGAAACACTAAACGAGCTTCTGGATCCCGACCCGGCAAAACGCCCGGTCCTGGTGCGCTCGAATCGAACAGGGAGCGGTCGCGTGGTCAGTTATCCCGAATTCGATAAAATGGGAATGATCCCTGCGGATACTTTGAATCCGCAGAAGGCGCGCATTCTCTTGATGTTGGCCTTGACGAAAAGTCAGGACCTTTCCGTCATCAGTCAAATGTTTTCAGAGTACTGAGTCAAATCGAATGTTCCGGCATACTCGCCGACTTCCCAGCATCGATCCACGTCGCCACATCTACGACATAGCGAATTTCATCGGTGTTATCGTTCGGAGCACATTTTGCTGGAGGGCAGCGGCATCCCGCCTTCTTCGGCCCAACGAGAACTCGGCCTTCCAACCGGGCTCATACAGTAGTCTGGAAGAAAGATCGTCAAATGCGCATTCTAGTTGTAGAGGACGATCCAGACGGCGGCCGCGTGCTTTGCAAGGGCCTGCGGGAGCAAGCTTTCGCCGTGGATCTCGCGGCAGACGGTGGCGCTGCGCTGCACAAGGCTTACGTCAACCCCTATGACCTGATCATCCTTGATGTCATGCTTCCGGGGAAGGACGGCTTGGAGGTATGCCGGGAACTACGCGTACGGGGAAGCGATATCCCGATTCTGATGCTCACTGCTCGCGATCGGGTGCCGGACCGTATCGATGGTTTAAACGCCGGCGCCGATGATTACCTGATTAAGCCGTTCGATCTTGGAGAACTGCTCGCGCGAGTTCATGCGCTGCTGCGCAGGAGGCCGCGATTGAATGGACCGGTGCTGCAGATCGCGGATCTTTCGATCGATACGCACCAGCGGAAGGTAATACGCGCGGAAGAGCCCATAGCGCTGACGGCGAAAGAATATGCCCTGCTCGAATACCTCGCGTGGCGCGAAGGAGCAGTGGTCGGACGGGCCGAGATTTCCGAGCATGTGTGGGACGAAACGTACGATCCCACTTCGAATCTCATCGAAGTTTATGTGCAGCGGCTGCGACGAAAAGTGGATGCGGGGCATGCGGTCCGGCTGATCCACACTCGGCGGGGTGAGGGGTATCAACTTTCGGCGGGAGAACCCGATGCGGATTAACACTGTACGCGCACGGCTCACGCTCTGGAACATTGCGGCGATGACCGTAGTGCTGCTGCTGTTTTCGACCGGAGTGTACGCGCTGTCGGCGCGATTGCTGCTCGCCCAACTCGAAGCCGAACTGCGATCCGCCGCGCAGATCACTGAGCTTGCTTTAAATCATGAGATCGAGGAGCATGGCGGCCGTGAAAAAGGTGAGGCAAACGTTCGGGAAGTGCTCCGCACTATGCACCAGACATCCTTTCCCCGCACGGCCGTAGCGATCTGGCACAACGATCGGCTTGTTGCCCAAAAGCCGGGGCTACTCGGACGCGAGGCCGCGGATATTCCACATGCTTTACGGCGCCAACCCGGGACCCGCGCGTTTCTTCAGGACGGCCGCGAATATCGAATCCTGACAGCGCAAGCGCCGGTTCCTTTCATCGGGGCAACGTATCAGGTGACGGTCAACGAATCGACGGAGGATATGGAATCGGATTTGGCGAATTTGCGGCGTGCTCTGCTCTTGTCCGTTCCGCTGTTCGTGCTGCTTTCGGCTATCGGGGGATACCTGATGGCCCGCAAGAGCCTTCAGCCAGTCGCCGACATGGCGGCGGCTGTGGAACGTGTTTCTTCCGCGAACTTGAATGAGCATCTTCCGATCGCCAACCCGCGTGATGAGTTCGGACGTTTAACCGAAACCTTCAATTCTCTGCTCGACCGTTTAGAGCAGGCATTTGGGAATCAGCAGCGCTTTATGGCTGACGCCTCCCACGAGCTACGCACACCGTTGTCGGTTGCTCTCACGGCGGCCCAAGTGACGCTGAAGAATCCCGATCGGGACCGCACGGAGTTACTGGATGCGCTCTCGCTGATTGAGGAGCAACTCCGCCGGTTGAAACGAATTGTGGAGGATATGTTTGTTCTTGCGCAGGCGGACGCCGGCGCGTATCAGCCAGCGGTGGAGCCTGTGTACCTGAACGACATCGCTGAAGAGGCGCTGCGAGCCGCAAGAATGCTGGCGCGCGGCAAGAACATCGATTTGAAGGATTTCCGGGACGGCGAGGACATGAACTTCCGCGGCGACGAAGGATTGCTCCGGCAATTGATGCTCATCCTGCTGGACAACGCTGTAAAGTACACGCCGGAAGGCGGGCAAGTCAGCCTGCGACTCGCCCAACGAGAAGACGGATATGAGATTGAAGTCACTGACACCGGCCCTGGCATCCCGCAGGCGGACGGGAACTTAATCTTCGAACGTTTTTACCGCAGCGACAAGGCGCGCTCACGGCGCCATGCGGGGGCGGGCAGCGGCGCCGGGCTAGGTCTGGCAATAGCCAGGTGGATCACCGGTCTGCACGGCGGAACTATTTCAGTCTCGAGCTCGCCGGATGGAGCAACGTTCCGCGTGCGGCTTCCCCATCCGCATGCGCGTCGGCCAGTCGCCGCCAGCTAGTCCCCTCGCGTTTATCTTGTGTTCATCTTTCATTGAGTACGCTGCAGATGGGGCTCCAGAGCCCATTTTCCTCCGTTGCATGAAACGCTTTTTGCTTGTTGCGCTCGCGGCTTGTGCTCACGGTCAGCAAGTGACTAATCTTGCGCCAGATCAGGCGGTGAAGCGTGCGATGCAATCGCATCCGACTTTGGCGGCTGGGCAGGCGCGGGTTGAGGCAGCGCAAGGCATGCAGCTGCAAGCCGGGCTCCGCCCTAATCCACGGTTGTTCCTGCAAGCCGAAAACACGAGGTTGGGAGGGACTACCGCACCGTTCCGCTTTTCGCAGGAGGCGGATAACTTCGTGTATGCGTCGCAGGTCCTGGAGGCTCCCGGAAAGCGTGACAGCCGGGTGCATGTCTCGGCCGAACTGATCCGACGGCGTGAGGCTGAGGCAGATTTGCTGCGGACTCGGATCGCGCAGAGCGTGGCAATCGCATATTGGCAGGCAGTCGGTGCGGAGCGTACGCGCGACCTGCTGCAGGAAACGCTGCGGAACTTCGACCAGATTGTGCAGTATCACCGCGATCGGGTGCGGGAAGGCGCCCTTGCGGAGTCGGACCTGATCCGCATCGAACTCGAGAGCGGGCAGATTGCGGTTCAGTTTCAGAATGCCGAGCAGGACGTTCGGCGCTTGCGGTTGCAGTTGTTCCGTGAAATGGGCGAACAGGAGCAGGCGAGTGTCATTCTCACGGGAGACCTGTCCGATACACGGCCCTTCGTTGCGCCAAACCCGGAGGAGGCGCTCGAAAGCCGGCGGGATTTGCGGCTCGCGCGACAAGTAGTTCAGCACGTCAGCGCCGATGTGCGCGTCGAGCGGATAAATGCCCGGCCGGACACCGAGGTCCTTTTCGGCTATAAGCGCTCGATGGGGTACAACACAATGATTGGCGGCGTGCAGATTTCCCTACCGTTCCGCAATCGCAACCAGGGCGCGATTGCTGCCACTCTGGCGGAAGGGAAGGCGGCGGAATTGGATCTTCGGGCGGTCGAACAAGCTGCGCGAATCGACATTGCCGCGGCCCAGAGCGAATACAACCAGAAGCTGGTTCTAGTCACCGACACTTTGCCGCGCATGAGGTCTCGAGCGGATGACACGGTTCAGATTGCTCGAGCCGTGTACCGCGAAGGCGCGAGTGACCTGCTGCGACTCCTTGACGCAGAGCGCGCTGGGCTGCAGATGCAGTTGCTGCTTGTTCGAAGCCTGACTGAGTATCGGTTGGCTTTGGTGAATCTGCAAGCGGCCACGGGGATATTGCCTTGAACACACCACACCTCCTTTTACTGCTTGCATGCGCATGTCTGTGCTCGTGCTCCTCGTCCAATCGCACAGCATCGTCTTCTCGTTCAGAGGCTGAGTCTCCTGCCAGGTCGGGCGCACGTATCGCGATGGACGATTCCGTCAGAAAGGATCTCAACGTCACGCTGGCCGTGGCTGAGGAAGCGCCGATGGGTACTTTCGTGGCAGCGACCGGCCAATTGCAGGTGAATGAGGACGCGAGTTGGACCGTGGGAGCGATGACAGACGGCAAGATTACTTCGGTCCCGGTGCGTGTTGGAGACCAGGTTCGTTCCGGGCAAGTGATGGCCATCCTGCACAGTCACGACGTACATGACGCGCGCGCCAGCTTGCGCCAAGCGAAAGCAGAAGTGGCCAAGCAGAAGGTGTTGGAGGAACAGGCGAGAGCCGTTCGCGATCGCACCCGGAGGTTGTTCCAGCTTCGCGCTGCTTCGCGCGAGCAACTGGAGGCCGCGGAAGCCATGTATCTGAGTACAACCAACAGTGTGGCGGCGGCGCAGGCTGAGGTCGACAAAGCCGAGTTTCACTTAACTGACTACCTGGAAGTCGCGTTGGAATCGAGGGTCGGTCACAAGCATGAGGCTGGAGGTGATGGCTTGACCATCAAGTCGCCGGCTTCCGGCACGCTGATGGAACGAAAAGCCACGGCAGGTACCGTAGTTTCGGCTGGCGATCCCGTCTTCACCGTTGCCGATCTCACGTCATTGTGGTTCATCGCGGCGGTGAACGAGGCAGACATGTCACGGGTGCGGCCTGGACAACGTGTCAACGTGACCGTTCGAGCTTTTCCGGACCGGAAGTTCGCGGGTAAGGTACTGCGGCTCGGGGAGCGTCTGGATCCGCAGACGAGAACTTTGCAGGTTCGCGTCCTGCTTCCGAACGACGGGGGGCTGCTGAAGCCCGACATGTTTGCGACAGCCGACTTCGAGACCAGCGACACACGCCGAGTGCTTCAGGTTCCCGAGTCCTCCGTGCAGGAATTGAACGGCAAGCACGTCGTTTTCGTCCCAGCAGAAGGCGATTCGTTTAGCCCTAAGGAAGTGACTATCGGGGGCAAGAATGCGGGTCGAGTGCAGGTGCTATCGGGTCTGCGACCGGGCGATACGGTTGTCGTCAGCGGAGCGTATCTGCTGAAGACGCAAGCGATGAAGGAATCCGGAAACTAGCGCGCCGATGCTGAACCGGATTATCGATTTCGCACTCGACAATCGCTGGCTTACCTTGGCATTGCTTGCGCTGATGATCTCGGGCAGTCTGTTTGTCGCATTCCGTATTCCGATCGACGCATTTCCCGATCTGACCAACAATCAGGTTGTCATCATCACCGAGTGCCCGGGATTGAGTCCATCCGAAGTCGAACAGTCGGTCACATTTCCTATTGAGAGCGCGGTGATGGGACTGCCGTCCACGCAGGGAGTGCGATCGATCTCCAAGCTCGGGCTGTCCACCGTCACTATCATTTTCGACGACGACGTTAACACGTGGTTCGCGAGGCAGATGGTGAACGAACGCGTGCAGGAAGTTCGCTCTCGATTGCCTGTGGGTTTGGAGCCCTCGCTCGGACCGGTCGCTACTGCGTTCGGCGAGGTGTATCAGTACACGGTAGAGGGTCCTCAGTCGTTGATGGATCGAAAGACGCTCCACGATTGGCAGATACGCTTTCAGCTTCGAACTGTCCCCGGGGTTAACGAGGTGAACAGTTGGGGCGGCGAGACGCGCCAGTACACCGTGGAACTGGATCCCATCAGCCTTCGCCGGTATGGCCTGACGATTCGAGATGTATTTGAACGGCTACGCGACAACAATCGCAACTTCGGAGGCGGATTCATCGAGCATGCGGCCGAACAGTACACAGTTCGTGGGCTTGGTCGCACGGAGGAAATTGAAGACATCGACCGCATAGTTCTTTCCGCTCACGCCGGTACGCCTGTGCTAGTGCGCGATGTGGCTCGCGTTCACGTGGGCTCCGTGCCGCGTCAGGGAGCGGTGTTGCGGGATGGCAAGGGCGAGACTGTCTCG
This sequence comes from Bryobacteraceae bacterium, assembly GCA_035630195.1. Classification (GTDB taxonomy): domain Bacteria; phylum Acidobacteriota; class Terriglobia; order Bryobacterales; family Bryobacteraceae; genus DASQDN01. The sequence goes on along the minus strand of DASQLD010000069.1, from coordinate 2,902 downwards.
GGCATGACCATCATGCTGAAAGGCGAGAACGGTCTCCGTGTGATCGATCGCGTTAAGGAGCGACTCGCGACGCTGAGGCTGCCCGAGGGCGTCCGTATCGTTCCGTTCTACGACCAGTCGGAAGTGATCAATGGAACAATACGAACCGTTACACGCAATTTGATTGAAGCGGGCTTGCTGGTGCTCGTGGTCCTGCTTGTGTTTCTGGGGAATGTGCGCGCGGCGCTGATAGTCGCCTGTGTGATTCCGATATCCATGCTCTTCGGGTTTCTCGGCATGGCGGCTTTTGGCGTGTCCGCGAATCTCATGAGCCTCGGCGCGATCGACTTCGGGATGGTTGTGGATGGCGCGGTGGTGATGATGGAGAATTCGGTGCGGCGTCTGGCTCACGATCAGAAGCGCAGTCGACTTGAGGTGATTCGAGAGGCCGCTCATGAGGTGGCTCGGCCGATTGTGTTCGCGGTTGCGATCATTATTGCCGTTTACCTGCCGATTTTCACGCTGCAGGATCTGGAAGGTCGAATGTTCCGGCCGATGGCAATAACCGTATGCTCGCTCCTGGTCGGGTCTCTCATCTTGGCGCTGACGGTGGTGCCGGTTCTTGCCAGCTTCGCGTTGAAGGGACCAATCTCCGAAAAAGAAGAGGGCTGGTTCGCACGCCTGCGTAATGGATACCGGCGCTCCTTGGTACGGGCGCTACGGACACGACCCCTTGTTCTTGCTGCTGCGACGGCTTCTGTGGCGGTGGCTGTCGGGTCTGTCGCGTTCATCGGTACGGAGTTCATGCCGAAGCTGGACGAAGGCTCCATCCTTATCACTACACGCAAGCTGCCGGGGATTGGATTGACGGAATCGGTGAACGTGAGCAATGCGATCGAGAAGACCGTTCTCCGCTTTCCCGAAGTTCGCAGTGTGGTGACCAAACTGGGTCGGCCGGACTTAGCAACCGAGGCGATGGGAATCTACGAGGCGGATGTTTACATCCTGCTGAAGCCGCGCGAGGAGTGGGTGACCGCGCACGACAAGCAGGATCTGATTCAGGCGATGTCGCGACGTCTCGGCGGCATTCCGGGAGTGGAGTACAACTTCACGCAGCCTATGGCAATGCGCCTTGATGAAGTGGTTTCCGGCATCAAGGCCGACGTTGCAGTAAAGATCTTTGGTGAGGACTCGGAAGTTCTCGAGCGTCTTGCCGCTGAGGCGCTGCGGATTCTGTCTTCGATTCCTGGTGCTGCCGATACGCAGGCGGAAGTGCTCTCCGGAGTCTCCGAATTGAAGGTTGAGGTGGACCGTGGGGCTCTGGCGCGATACGGCTTGAATGTCACGGATGTTCAAGACGTGGTGGATTCCGCGACGGGCGGCGAGCGGGTTTCGGAGATGGTAGAGGGGCAGCGCCGCTTCCCCATTTCCGTGCGCCTGCCCGCGGCTTACCGCGAGGACGTGGAGGCGATGGGCAATCTGCTTCTGCAGTCTTCCGCACAGGAGCAGGTGCGGCTCAATCAAGTGGCTCGTCTCACGGTCGAGCGCGGTCCGGAGGTTGTATCGCGCGAAAGCGCGCAGCGGCGCATCATTGTGCAAGCGAACGTTCGCGGACGCGACCTGGGCAGCTTTGTGGAAGAGGCGCAGAAACAGATCAACGCCCGACTTGCCCTCCCTGCGGGATATGACATTGACTGGGGCGGTCAATTTGAAAACCAGGAGCGGGCGAGTCAACGATTCATGATTGTATTGCCGATTTCGGTGTTTATCATCTTCGGGCTGCTGTATGCTGCGTTCGGGTCGGCGGGCCAAGCCACTCTGATTTTGATGAACGTGCCGTTTGCACTGGTCGGCGGTATCGCCGCGTTGTGGTTGCGCGGGCTGAATCTGAATGTATCGGCATCCATCGGCTTCATTGCGCTCTTCGGTGTCGCGGTTTTGAACGGCGTCGTGATGGTGAGCTATATCAATAAGCTGCGGGACGACGGGCTTGGCATGGAAGACGCGCTGCTGGATGGCGCTTCCTTGCGTCTGAGGCCTGTGTTGATGACGGCACTGGTTGCGAGTCTTGGCTTCATTCCCATGGCGGTTTCTACGGCCACGGGCGCTGAGGTTCAACGGCCGCTGGCTACCGTGGTTATAGGTGGGTTGATCACCGCGACGATACTCACGCTGTATGTGCTCCCGCTGCTTTACCCCTGGTTCACTGCAACGCGATCTCGGCAGGGACGAACAGAGCAGTAGATTCTACGGCCAGCGGCTCCCGAGCGCGACGCGGCCTCCGTTTTTCGCATCAGCGATGAGAAACACTCTAACCACTGACCTGCTGTAGGTTCCTTCAATTAGCAAGGTAAGGACCGATAACGCGAAGGCATTCGGCAAACACTCTCGAAGTCGGCCGAGGCACAAAAATCGGCACTTATCTGTCAACGGTCTTGCGAGATCAGCCTACTGCTCTACTACCTTCATCTGTTGTGCGTTCATACGGCCGCCATGCACCTTGAACTCGGACAGAGCGCTGGCGATCTCTTTCAGGTCTTCTGTGGTAAGTACAAGTTTGGTGGATTCGATGTTCTCCTGAAGGTGCTTGACCTTGCCCGTTCCGGGGATCGGGACGATGAACGGCTTCTAAGCCAGCAGCCATGCAAGGGAAAGCTGCGCCGTCGTAGCATTTTTCCTCTTGGCAAGCTCGGTGATGCGATCAACAAACGGCTTATTCGCGGCTATGCTTTCCGGCTGGAAACGGTCAAATCCAGAACCCAGATCCGATTCCGGATCAAACCTAGCCGAAGTTCGTCAGTATTGAGCTGAAAACATCGAAATTGAGGTCAGAACAAAAACGAAGTACTTTGTTTTGATCGGGCAGAATTGGAAATGTGATGTAGTGTAGACCTACCCTCTTGAACCGATAATCCAAATCATG
>DASQLD010000068.1:0-5196 GCA_035630195.1 Bryobacteraceae bacterium | reverse complement strand
AATACACCGCGTTTTCCGTTGAAGAGGTCCAGAGCGTCCGGTGTACTCACAACCCCTTGGCTTCCCCGGCTCTGTCGCTGGATCGGCTGAGTATACAACTCGGATTCCGTGGAAACATCTTGATTTCGCCCAGAGACAAGGCCGGATTCTTAAACGCTCTCGGCGCGCTCGACCCAGGCCTTCGCCCCGTTGATGGCTCGCTCATCCGAGTAGCTGCCTGAAGATCGTCGAAGTTTCCAAGCGCCAACGGATGTCAGTACCCGAGAGCTTGACGAATACGTGCGGCGACTTTGTCAGGCGGCTTTGAAGCATCCACCGTGATTGCATTCGGATAGCGTGGCATCAGCAACTCTGCCTGCTTTCGATACATCACAATGCGCAGTTCCGTGTTGGCAGGAGAATCTTCCACACGGCCCCGATTCGCTAAACGTCGGTCGACCTCGTAGTCTGTAATCGAAAGGTGGATCACAGCCGGGCTAGGCAGTCCCAGTTCAGTCAGCAATGCTTCGAAGTATTCAGCCTGCTTCGCCGTAAGCGGATATCCATCCAGAATGAAGCCGAGTTCGCAGTCCTTTCGCGTGATGCGCTTGCGCAACAGCAAATTCGCCACTTCATCGCTTACCTGGATGCTTGCGCCTTCGCTCTGCAACATATCGGGCATCGAGACCACAGGCAGCCCAAGTGCCGACTTCAGTCGTTCAGACTGTGTCGTCTTCCCGGAGCCAGGCGGTCCGAGCATCAGAATGATCCGTTTGCGCGGCCGCTGTCCACGCGCAGATCGGATTGCGAGGAAACCGGCCAGAATCTCTCGGCGCGGAATACTCATGATCGTTAACGATAGCACTCGCGCTGTGGAAACCACCAGCGCGCATCCATTTTAATTGGCGAGTTTCTCGTACGAGACATTCTTGACATTGACCTGAACTTTCTTCGCGGTAGCGTTCAAAGTTGCGGTCGAAACGTGGTTCACACCGTCGGGCAGCCTCTCGAACACTGCTTCCAGGGTCACAGGATCCTTAGCGCTTCCCAGAGAGGATGCGACACTCGCGCGAAGCAATGCCTTCGATGCGGAATCGTAGGTGAATATGACGGTATCCCCCCTCTCAAAGTAGTCCTTGAAGCGAAGCTCAGACGCGCCGCCGGTCGATCGACCGAGGGATGCGCTGCCGTTCTTCAGGAGAAGGTCTATCTGTTCGGGGTCCGGCGGTATGTACTGATAAATTCTGGTGACCGCCCTCTCGATGTAGTCCTGCATCTCTGCCTTACGACGCTCTTTCGGTTTCTTCGATACGCCGCTTGCTACTTCCATGCCTTCGCCGGTGACGGCCAACGTCCGGACGAGATTGCCGCTCTGATCATACCCGCACTTGTACGCGCTGGACGACTTGACGTCCCCTTTAACGGAGACTTCGGTATGCGCGATCCATGTGTATTGGCGAAGGTTCGCTTTGCTGCGAAGCACTTCTACTCTTACCGCGGATACTTCTTGGATTAGGTTGGGGTCAACTCCCTGGGCACGAATCCAGTGTGATGAACAGAGTCCATACAGCAGAAGAGCCCCGGCTAAACGCATTCTCATTGAATTCTCCCTGCGAGGCGTCAGGTCTCCGCACACCAAAAGCCCCATAAAACCTGATGTGTGTCGATGCTATTTAGGTTTATGGAATTCAGTCTGCCGACAATATCTAATTCAGCCGGGCTCGAATCGCCTTCAGCGCGCGCAAGCCTTCTTGCGCAACTTCCGAGTCACCGTCTTTCGAGATCCATTCCACTTGCGCAACCGATTCGCGATCTCCGGTGACTGCCAGTATGCGCGCGAGTCCGATCTTCTCGTCACGCGTCGCCTTAGCAACGAATTGATAGATCTGATTGCGCACTTCTGGTTTGCGGGCAAGCTCCGTCAAATAAGGCTCCACAACGTCGCGGTACGCCCGTGAGTTCAGTGTGTTCACCAGATAGGTCAACGGCGAGAACTCTTCGATCTTAGTCTGCCCCAGCGCCACAAGTGCGAACGCTATTCCTAGCCGCGCCGCCATCTTCTCTTCCGCGTCGAACGCCTGTTGCAGTAACTCGATGTCGGCAGGTTGATTCAGCCGCGCAAAACCTTCGGCCGCGGCAGCGCGAACCTTATCATCTTTATCTGTAAAGCCGCGCTCAAACAACGGACGACTCGTTGGATCGGGCAACATCGCCAGCGAGGTCAGCGCGGCCCGCCGCACACGGACCGATTTCGACGAGTCGAAAACTTTCTGCAAGTCCGGAATCGAATCGGTCGCCCGCAGCAGACCTACCGTTTCGATAGCGGCAATCTGCACACGCTCGTCCAAATCTCGGAGCAGAGGCCGAGCGCGTGGACCAGCCGAAAAATCGCCGATCTTCTGCATTGCGATCAACGCTTCAAACAGAACCGTAGTGTCTTTCGTTTGGAGTGACGCCACCAGGTCGGGCAGCGCCGCCTTGCCGCGCAGGATGCCGATCGCGCGCGCCGCATTGGCACGTGACTCCATACTCGCGCCGCTCTTGGCCAGTTTGCCGGTTTCGCTGATCACTTCCGGTCGTACAGTGATCCAGTTATCCACAATGTCGCGATTTTCGCGATCGAACCGGCCTCGAATCGATGCCGTCAACCGAGCCATGCCTTTCTGCACATAACCCGGAACGTAGAAGTTCACCAAGCCATCGGTTGCTCGGATCTGCACTTCAGGATCGCTGTCCTTCAAGGCTTGAATCAGCGGGTCCAAGCTGTGCTGGGTACCGATCGTGACAATGCTTCGAACCGCCTCGAGGCGGACGTCTCTCTCGGCGTCTGACAACAATGGAACCAGTGTCGGGATTGCGTCCGCGCCAGCCTCCCGGTAGGACTTGGCAGCCTTGGCGCGCTCCTCCGGATCCGTGCTCTGAAGATCCTGGCCAAACGCAGAAACAGCGAGCAGAACTAGCGCGCAACGTCCGATATGCATATCCCTGATAGGATGACGCTTCAGCGAATGAATTCGACGGAGATGCGATGCGGAATTACACCTGCCTCGAAACCGAGATCGAGCAGCTTCTGCGCGGCGAGAGGGATCTGGTCCCCGGCATCGACTGTATGGTGATTCACATACATTCCAACGAATTTTTCCGCCAGGGGCTGTTCCATATCCCGCGCAAACTGCATCGCGTAATTCAACGCCTCTTCGGTGTTGTCGATCGCATACTGGATGCTCTCGCGCATCAGGCGGCAGCATTCACTCTGAATTTGCGGTGTCAGTGACCGCAACAGCGCGTTGGCCCCTAACGGCAGCGGCAGGTTATAGGTCTTTTTCCACCAACGCCCTAAATCAAGGATGTTGTGAAATCCGCTCTTGCCGAACGTCAGTTGCGCCTCGTGGATCACAAGGCCAGCGTCGACCGAATGTTCCTTGACCGCGTCCGTAATCTTGTCGAACGGCATGACAACGGGCTCGAAATCCGGTTCGATGATCTTCATTGCCAGATACGCGGTTGTCATCTTGCCCGGGATTGCGATCCGCTTGCCTTTTAGCTCTTCCTGCTGCATGGGCCGCATGGCGATCACCATTGGGCCGTAGCCGTCTCCAACGCTGGAACCGCTCGCCATCAGGACATATTTATCAGCAACGTAAGGGTAGGCATGATAGGAGATGGCCGTGAGATCGTACACACCCTCCATTGCCTTGCGGTTCAGGGACTCGATGTCCTCCAGAACGTGCTTGATGTTCACGAAACGCGAGCGGATTTTCTTTGTCGCGAGACCATAAAACATGAAGGCATCGTCCGAGTCCGGACTATGGGCGCACACGATATCCTTCACTGAAGAACTTGTCATAGGGTGAAAGAAGCCACTATAACACCGCCCCAAGCAAGCGCCGCCGGATCACTGGCTGAGTTGTTCCAGAACTGGTTGAAGCTGTTGGAATTGCGTGATAAGTTCCGCGTACGCCGCCGGGGCTTCCCTCAGCGAGCCTTTCCGGCCGATCGTCTCCATTCGATAAGCCGCCTGCGTTGCCGATTCCGCCCCGAAGTTCGCAATCGAACCCTTCAACGAATGAGCAGCCCGCTCCACTCGCTGCGCGTCCCCTGCAGACAGGCCGTCCTCAATGCAGCGCAATAGCTCAGGATATTCGGCAAGAAATATGGAAGTGATCTCTCGGAGCAGATCCTCATCGCCCCCGACTCGATCAAGAAGTGAAACGCGATCAATGGCTGACGTGTTCATCTATCTTGCTCTTCGACAGGCCAAGCCCTTTCTTGAGCCTTTTTTCGCCAGCCAGCCAAGTGGGGCAGGATATTATCCAGGATAGTATCTGCGGCCGATTTTCTAATTGGCCTTCACCTGCTAGTTATTCCGAGCAATCGAGAGATTCAAAACGGCAGCGTAAGTCACCCAGACCCAACTCGGTACCAGGAGATAGCCTGCGAGCTTCCGGATACGGAGAAACGAGAACACGGTGGCGCAGATAACCAGCCAAAGGACGATAATCTCCGCGGCCGCCACATCCGGACTCTGTACTCCGAAAAACAGAATCGACCAAAGCAGCGTCAGCCCGAGCTGATACCCAAAGAGCCGGAGCGCTGGAAAAGCGCCGCCATGTTCGCGGTCCCATACCAGCCACGCCGAAACCGCCATTGTTCCGTAAAGGATTGTCCAGACAGACCCGAACGCCGCTGCGGCCGGTGTCCAGTCGGGCTTCTGGAGATCGTCATACCAGGCGACCACATGCGGGTATCCGGCCAATGCGCCAGCCATGGCTGCGGCAAAACAGATCAGCAGGAAAAATCCCAGGCTGAGGAATCGTCTGTTCAATATGGCAACCGAGCCCATGACTGTTAGATGCTAATTCTCGCGCCGAACAGTCACAAGTGCAAGCGAATTGATCTTTCTGCCAATCGGCGCATGTCGAGCCAGTGACTTACTGCAGGAGGATAGTCCGTGGTTTAGTACCTTATGCTTCCTTCTTCTTCAACTTATCGTCATTGTCGGCGATAAACTTGCGAATATCGTCGCCACTTTGCAGCAGACGGTCCCATTGCTCTTTATAAAGAGTGACGGGGAATCGTCCAAGTCCGTAGACGGAGACTGCGCCCTTCTCACTTACCTTGATCGAGATGGCGCCTTTCGCCGGACGGCCGGTCTTGAGTGCTTCGTTCTCGGCTCTAAGCCGTTCGAGTTCAGCTTGCAAGTCCTCGGTGCTCATT